>DATLXE010000391.1:0-4521 GCA_035575795.1 Gemmatimonadaceae bacterium | reverse complement strand
GATTACGTACTGGTCGAGGACGTCCTTGATCTCCTGCGGGGCAGGGACCTGGGTTATTGCCTCGGCTACCTCGCGCTCCTCATCCTCCGCCAGGATCTCGTTGCAGAGCGCAATGCACTCGTTGCAGATGTAAACGGATGGCCCGGAAATGAACTTCCGGACAGAATCCTTGGACTTCCCGCAGAACGAGCAGCGTAGGTGTTTCTCTTGCGACATTGAATCGGCCTGGAGAAAGTGATGCCGGAAGGGCTCCGGTCACCTCACGATGAGACTTAACAGCAGCGGCAGAAGGGGTCAAGCGAAGCGCCTTCAGGGATGACTTGTGAAGAAATTCACAAGTAACACCCCCGTCGCGTCACCCTTTTTTCAGTGCTTCCTCCATTTCGCCGCGATACGAGATGACGTTGTCGATCATCCCGTATTCCTTTGCTTCTTCGGCGGACATGAAGCGGTCGCGGTCTGTGTCGCGCTCGATGCGCTCGACGGGCTGACCGGTGTGTTTGGCCATCAGCTTGTTCATCTGCGTGCGGAGATGAATGATCTCCTTCGCCTGAATCTCGATGTCCGACGCCGTGCCGCCCCCGCCGCCCTGTGAAGGCTGGTGGATCATGATGCGCGAGTGGGGAAGCGCCGACCTCTTGCCGGGCCGCCCGGCAGCGAGGAGGAACGCTCCCATGCTCGCGGCGAGGCCCATGCAATTGGTGTTCACGGGCGACTTCAGGAATTGCATCGTGTCGTAGATCGCGAGGCCGGCGGACACGCTGCCGCCTGGCGAGTTGATGTAGATGTGGATGTCGCGCTCCGGGTTGTCCGACTCCAGAAAGAGCAGCTGTGCAATTACGATGTTCGCGACGTCGTCGTTGATCGGCGTGCCGAGGAAGATGATCCGGTCCATGAGGAGCCGGGAAAAGACATCGTAGGTGCGCTCGCCGCGGCTGGAGCGCTCGATGACATAGGGCGTGTAGATAGTCGGCATGTGCTCGTCTTCTTCCTTGCGTTTAGGCATTTGTCGGAACGTCGTTTCTGTCCATCAGCCACTTGAAAACCTTGTCCTCGGTAAGGCTGCGCTCCATCTCCTTGAGCCGGCCTGACTTCTCGAGCTGGGCGTAGATCTGGCCGGGGTTCACGTTACGCTTCTCCGCCTGCTCAGCGATACGGTCGTCGAGATCCTTCTCCGTCGCGGCCAGGCCCTCGCGCTCGGCTAGCGTCTCGATCACCAGGTCGCGCCTGATCTGGCGCTCAGCCATCGCCCTGAACTCGCCTGCGAACTGCTCCTTCTGGTCGGCGGGAACTTCGTAGGCCTGTGCGTAGTTCTCGACGAACTGCTGGACCCAGCTCCGTGGCACGTCAAAAGCGTTGGCGGCAATAATCTGGTCGACGAGCTGCTGGCGCACGCTGGCCTCGGCCTCGTGCATGGCGTGTCGCGTCAGGTCGATGCGCACCGCCGCCTTCAAAGCATCGAGCGATTCGAAATCTCCCACTTCACCCGCGAAGGCATCGTCGAGCGTCGGGGCCGACTTTCTCTTCACCTCGTTGACCGTGACGCGGACCGTCTTGGTCTGGCCGCGCTGTGTCTCATCGGGAAAATCCGCCGGCCACTTCACGGGGCGCTCGAGCACCTGGCCCGGAGCGGCATCCATGATCAGCTCTTCGATGCCGGGAATCGCCTGGCCGCTGCCGAGAACGATCGGATAGCTCTTTGCCTCGGCTTCCTGGTCACCGGTGGAGATCTGCACGTTCACCATGTCGCCCGGCAACGCTTTTCCTTCCGCAAGGCTCCAGGTTGCCTTTTCGTCGCGAACCCGCTCCAGCTGGTCATCAACCTGGTCGTCAGTCACAGAGACGGCGGGACGGTCGACGCGAAAGCCGTTGGTGCGGGCGAGCTCGATCTGGGGTCTGAGCTCCAGGTGCAGCTCAAATGTGAGCGGCTTTCCCTCCTCGAATTTGAGGTCGTGCACGTGCGGTTGAGCGGCGACTTTGAGGTCTTCCTTCTTGACGACTTCCTGGAACGCCTCACGAACGAGCGCCTCGACCGCCTCCTGCCTGATCGCCTCGCCAAACCGCTTGCGCACTACCGCCGCGGGTGCCTTCCCCGGGCGGAACCCTGGCAGCCGAACAGTCGAAGCATACCGGCGCGCGGCCTTTTCCTCGGCGTCCCTGACGACGTCAACCGGAACGGAAACCTTGATGTGGCGCTCGGCCCCATCTGAGACGCGCGGCGTGAACTCGATCTTCATGCCTGCAATATAACAGTACGGCTCGCGCCGCTCCCTACCCTTTGTGCTCGCCTCACTCGGCGGGGACGGCCGCCCGGCCTCCGCGCTGGCTTTAATCCTGCCAGTAGTCGAACGTCTATGGCCATGGCCCTATGATGGCGGAGCATACGCTCGCCGCGACTATCGATCAGTCGTCCGTCGGCATCGGAATATTGTCCTCCGCCGACCGATGGTTGCACGCTAACGACCGGCTTTGCGAAATTCTCGGCTATGCGCCCGGCAAGCTCGTCGGGTTGAGCCGCAATAAGACAACTCACGCCGCGGATCTGCCGGACGAAACGGCGTGTCTCGCCGCGGTGCGGAACGGCGAGACGGCGTCGACGCAGCTGGAGGAGCGCTTCAGGGCCAGCGATGGCAGGGCTGTCTGGGTAAGCGTGATAGCCGCGCGCTCTCGTGCATCCGGTTCGGATGGCGACGTGTTTGTCATCGTGCAGGACATCGGATCGCGCCGGGAATCGAAGCGCGGGCTGAGCGTGCAGCACCTCGTGAGCAGGATCATCGTCGAGGCGCAGGGTGCGGAGGAGACTATCAGCACTGTGCTGTCGGAAGTGGCGATGGCACTGCGATGGAGCTTTGCGGCTTACTGGGAAGTGGACAAGGCCACCAACTCGCTGAAGCCGGCGCAGACCTGGCGCGCGTCCGGTCGTAGCTTCGATACGTTCGAAAAGGCAACGCGGGATGCGGTGCTACCCTATGGTGTCGGATTTCCCGGACGGGTCTGGGTCGAGGGGCTGCCGATATGGGAAGCCGACGTCGCCGGGAACGAGCGATATCCGCGCTCGCAAGCGGCGGCGCGAGAAGGATTGCACTCCGCGTTCGGGTTTCCCATCAGGACGCGTGAAAAGTTCTTTGGCGTTATGGAGTTCTTTGGCGAGGACGAGCTTCCGCCCGACCAGAGCCTGCTTAACGCAGCTGAGGGGGTGGGATACCAGCTCGGCGAGTATCTTGAGCGCGGCCGCGCTACCGAGGCAGAGCAGGCGAGCGAGATCCGCAAGGCATCGATACTCGTGACAGCGCTCGACTGCATCATCACGAGCGATGGCGACGGGATAATCTCCGAGTTCAACCCCGCGGCGGAGGCGACCTTTGGCTACAAGAAGGCCGACGTGATCGGCCGCGAGATGTCGGATCTCATTATCCCGCCGTCGCTCAGGGATGCTCACCGCGCTGGCATGAAGCGCTACCTGGCGACGGGCGAGGCGCACGTGCTCGGGCGCCGGATCGAGATTACGGCGATGCGTTCCGATGGATCCGAATTCCCCATCGAGCTCGGCATCGTGCGCGTCCCTTTGCCGGGTCCGCCGTTCTTTACCGCTTATCTGCGCGACCTGTCTGAGCGAAAGAAGCTCGAGCGCGAACAGAAGTTTCTGCTCCACGCCAGCGAGGAGCTGGCATCGTCGCTGGATTATGAGACGACGATCGGCTTGATCGCGCGGCTGGCGGTGCCCGACCTCGCTGACTGGTGCGCGGTGGACGTGATTGGACCCGACAGGCAGGTCAGGCGCATCGCAGTTGCCCACAAGGATCCAGAGAAAGTGCTCCTCGTCCAGGGGCTGGAGGAGAGATACCCCGCTGATCCGGATGCGACATACGGGGTGCCGGCGGTCCTGCGGAGTGGAGAGCCGGAATACGCCACCGACATTCCGGATTCGCTGCTCGTGCAGGCGGCCCGTGACGGGATTCACCTCAAGGCCCTCCGCGAGCTTGGCCTCAAGTCATATCTGATCGTACCGCTCAAGACACGCGGTCAGGTTTTCGGGGCGCTGACGCTTGTCTATGCCGAATCCGGACGGCGATTCCAGGAATCCGACCTGGCGGTGGCGACGGACCTGGCGCGCCGCATCGGCACGTCGATCGAAAACGCGAAGCTGCTCAGGGAGAGCGAGGATGCGCGTCACCAGCTGGAGGAGCAGGCTGCGGAGATGGAAATTCAGGCGACTGAGATGGAACACGCGCAGGACCAGATGGAGATGACCAACCAGGAGCTACTGACGGTAAACGCCCAGCTTCGCGACAAGACCGATGAAGCCCGTAACGCGCTTGCCGCGGCAGAAGAAGCCAACAAGGCCAAGTCGGAATTTCTCGCGACGATGTCGCACGAGCTGCGCACGCCGCTCAACGCCATCAGCGGCTATGCGGAGCTGTTGAGGTTGGGCATACGGGGCCCGGTGAACGAAGCCCAAGTCGCCGACCTCGAGCGCATCAATCGCAGCCAGGGGCACCTGCTCGCCATCATCAACGACAT
>DATLXE010000390.1:0-6380 GCA_035575795.1 Gemmatimonadaceae bacterium | reverse complement strand
GGTGAGCACGTGACGGTGCTGTCGGGAACGTTCCTGCTCGGCATGGGTGGGAGTGGCGACCGGAGCGCGGTGCAGGCGCACGGTCCCGGATCGTTCGTGTATACGCCCGCTCGTTCACCCCATTACGGTGGCGCCCGTGGCGAAACCACCATTCAGCTCCATGGTAACGGCCCCTTCAAGCTGACGTTGGGAACGCCGTGATTTCGTAGGGGACTTCACTCGATTAGGTAAGCGCCAGGCCTCCCGAGGACCTGGCGCTTTCCTCACATAGTGTCGAGCAGTGGTCGCAGCTTCCCAAGGATTTCCTCCGTTACATCACCCGGAAGCCTGCAAATACGCGACGCTTTGCGCACTTTCCAGTCGAGGCTGCGCAACTGGTCGGACAGTACCGCGCCGGTCAGAGGCAACCCTGCCGGAAGCAGAACCTCGAAGGGATAGCCTTTTACTCTGCTGGTTATCGGACAGACGATGGCCAGCCCCCCGGCTGATGGTGGGCGCCATTAACCGCGACTACATGTCGAAGGTGCCGAATGCAGGAGGCGCGACGGCGGTGGTGAATTGCATGACGTGTCACCAGGGCTCACCTCGTCCGATCTCGGCGGAAGGCCCCCCAAACCGCCCCGCGCGGGGAACTGAGAACGGGGGGTCAAAGGCTGTTGCGGTTGGAGGGCTCGATTCGTCGACTAGGGTGTATGGAGAGATGAGCATTTTTTCCCGTCACGTCCGAACGTTTGATGAACGCAGCCATGCAGCCCACACACAACTCCAATCTTGAAGCAATCCGGCAGGCGATTTCGACGCGGCTGCGTACGAGCTGCGCGAACCTGTCGGAAGAGGAGTTCGGCAAGCTGGTGACGCGGATGGCGCTGCTCGAGTGGAAGCACCTGAACGACGCGACCCCCACCAGCCAGATGCTCGCCCGCCGCGCGGGCTGAACGTAACCTCCCTGCGCGTGAGCCAGGAATTGCCGGCGTCCGAGCCGAAGCGCCCCATATTTGGACCGGGAATGGTGCTCGTTGCAATTGCACTCATTACCCTCCTGTTCGCTGGTTACTGCGCGAGCAGGGTGCTGCCCGGTGGCCTTATCGGCGGCAGCAAGACGAGCATCACCCACGATGTGGTTGTCCAGCAGATTCGTGCCGTTGCCAAGCTCGTGTCGAGCGAGGCGACCGTTCGCGATGTCATCGTCTACCAGAACACCTGGTACGGATCCACGAAGCGCTCACTCGTCGTTGTGACCGGTCGGTTGCTGGCGGGCATCGACCTCCGCGACAACGCCGACGTGTCGATCGATCACGCGAAGAAGCAGATCACGATCCGTCTGCCGCAGGCGAAGCTGATCGCGGTGGAGATCCGCGACATGCATACGTATGATGAGCGTGGTGGGTTATGGAATCCGTTCACGCGCCAGGACCGCGACGCGATCCAGACTCAGGCGCGCGCGCAGCTCAATGCCGCTGGTGCAAAGCTGGAGTTGATACGGCACGCGAATGAGAGCGCGGTCGAGGTGCTGAAATTGTTGTTGGCGAAGGATGGATACGCAGTGGATGTGGCGCTCCGCGGCCGATAGTTCCGCTGGGAATGCGGTAAACCCGCTGCACGGAGATGAGATCAGGATGAGCCAACAAAAAGCCCCCGCCTTTCGGCAGGGGCTTTTTGCATCCAGCCGAGGGGTTACGCCGAGGCGTTGATGATGCGCGTTACGAGTGACCGCAACGTTGAGGGCAGCGGAGAAGTGCATCCACCTTTCTTGACTAGTCTGACTAGTTATAATAGCTTGGTATGCCTATGCGCAATACCTACTCCCTGTACGAAGCCAAAGCCCGGCTCTCCGGAATTATCCGACAGGTCCGTGAGGGTCATAGCGTCATCGTCACTCTGCATGGTAAGCCAGTGGTCGAGATCCGTGCCGTGGCCACGGGCGACGAGGGGCTCGGCGGTCGAATGCGAGAGCTGGAAGAACGCGGCATCCTCGTCCGCGATGGACCGAAGCGCCCCGTCCTGCGCGCCGTCGCCCGCCGTCCCGGCGCGCTGAAGCGCTTTCTGGATGATCGGGAGTGACGAGCGTCGCATACGTGGATACCTCGGCGCTTGTGGCGATTGTCTTCGGGGAAGCTGGTGCGACCGCCCTCGGCCGACGCCTCAAGGCGTTTGATGAGCTGGTTTCCTCGAACCTCCTCGAGGCCGAGCTATTTGCCAGCCTCGCGCGGGAGCGAGTTGCGCCTCCGGCCTCACTTCCGGTCGGGCTATCCTGGATCCTTCCCGATCGTCCGCTTCACGATGAGATCGAGCGGGTGCTCGCCGCGGGTTACGTCCGCGGAGCCGATTGCTGGCACCTGGCTACCGCGCTTTACCTGGCCGAAGATCCTGCGTCCATAAGTTTCGTCACCGCGGATGACCGGCAGCGACGCGTTGCCCTCGCGCTTGGCTTTAAGGAATAAGCGTTGGCGTCTGGCCATCAGGCGCGTACTTCAGTTTTCAGAGGTCACCATGCTGCACACACTGAAGAGTAAGCCGGTGAAGCTCCACCAATGCAGCCTGATCGAGCGCTGAATTGACGTAGCCTCCTGCGAGAGTGAAGGCGACGGGTAATCCCCGTTCTCTGCACCACCCGAAAACAGCTTCCTCCCGCTCGGCCAGAACGTCTGTTGTGATTCCCATGAGCCCCCCGGTCGAACAGTTTTCGTGCGGATCCATTCCCGCGTTGTAGATGCAGAGGTCGAACTCAACGCTCTCTGAATCCAGCGCGCTCAGCCTTCGATTGATTGTGCGCAGGTAGTCACCCGCCGTCATGACGAGATCGAGCCGAGTACGGTCAGAGCCCACGTAACGGTCGAATGAGTTGACCGACACGTCGACCTGCCAGATGCGTGGCTCGTTCACGATCAGGGAAGCCGTGCCTCCGCCACAATGCGCATCGAGGTCGATGATGAGCACCGACTTTGCCCCCGCAGCCAGAGCTTCCTTTGCGGCGATTACCAGGCCGTTGAATGTGCAGTAGCCGACACCCTGGTCTCGGCGAGCATGGTGAAGCCCGCTGGACAGCGACCCCGCGACGCCATCTGAGAGCGCGGCAAGCGCTGCCGCGACGACGCCGCCATTGGATGAGAGCACCATCGGCCACATCGCCGAGTCCCAGGGGAATCCTTGCGACTGGGCGAGCTCCAGAGGTTTGCCGGTGCGAATGGCCTCCATGTACGCCGAGCTATGTGTGGTTGCGACCTGCTCTTCCGTGGCCGGCGCAGGCTCGACGAGCTCGATGCCGGCAATGGGCGCATCGGTCAGCGAGTCGGCGACCCATTTTCCCTTACGTGTCGTGTCGAAGGCGTAGCCTGACCGCACGTAGTCGGGGCTATAGAATACGCGGGTCATGATCGAAGTTACGACGGAGTTCCCTCGTGTGCCCGGTCAGGGCGGTAAGCGAACGACCAGCAACCGCGTTCCTTGTATATGGTCTAGTAACTAGACATATTTAAGTATGACTGCGCATCAGTTCGCGGTAGCTACCGGAGGCGATGCGAAATGGCTCCTGAACTCGGCCGCCCTGCTCCGCCGGCGCGTTAGTCACACACTGGAAGATGCCAGGTGGTGGGGCTTGGTGAGGCAATTGACCGATAGCCTCGGCCTCCCCCTCCAGCGTGCAGCTGCCGCGGCGACCATCGCACTGAATTTGAAAGGACAGCCATGCAAAATTTCTATTAGCCCGGGCCGGTCGGGATCCGCGTCAGTGCTGATTGATATGGTGAGGTACCAGTCCATCTTCCTCCTCAATCTGTCGCGTGCGCTTGTGCAGGAGACCCCGAGGCGGAGAGGTCGGCCGTCAGCCGCTCGCGATCGCGGAGCTGCTGACTCGGCCGCGCGTTATGGCATCGACCTGGGCCTCGTTCGGGCCGCTCTCGACCGGACGCCCGCCGAGCGCCTGGAGCTGCTGGAAGCGAACGCTGAATTCGTTCGCGCAATGCGTAAGGGACGGAACGCTGCATGAGCTTCGCCTCAATGCTGGGCGGACTCGTTGCACACAAAGTGAGATTCGTCGTCGTCGGAGGCGTCGCTGCCGCGGCACATGGGTCATCACGCGTCACCAATGATCTCGACATCTGCTACGATGCCGATGGCAGGGACAACCTCGTCGCGCTTTCCTTATTACTCGCCGAGTGGAAGGCCTATCCGCGCGGAGTCGAAGCCGGACTTCCGTTCATCCTCGATGAGCGAACGCTGCATGGCGCTCCGGTCCTCACGCTGACGACGACCGAAGGCGACATCGATGTGATGGACCGGATCGCAGGCGTGGGCGACTACGCCGCCGTCATCAAGCACTCCGAACAAATCTCGGCACTCGGCGTAATCTTCCGCGTGCTCGACCTACCCTGGCTTATCAAGGCCAAGCGCGCGGCTGGCCGGCCGCGCGACCATGATCACTTGCCTGAGCTCGAGGCGCTGCTCGCTCTGCGCAGGAAATCATAGGTCACGCAGCAAGCTGCTTACGGCGTGTGAGAGCGCGTCAGCCGCTTCCTCGCCTTGCCATCAACGGCGCGATCGAAGAGCACGCTCTCGGCGACGCAGTAGGCAACCTTCATGTCGTGAGCGCCCATCTGTCTCACCCAGCGCGGCATCTCATCCTGGAGCTCGGCCCAGGTCGCGCCGATTTCCGCATCATCGCCCGCGTATTGGCGAATGCGGTCGATAGTCCTTTCGATCGCGCGTTGCGCCTGATCGTAGTCCCCGGCGCGATTGAACTCGGTGGCCTCGTTGCGCGCCATTGACGCGTAGATCCTGGCGACCTCGCGGTCGACAATGCGGTCGCGCTCCTGTCGGTCGTTCGCCAGATGATCTGCATACCGCCACGATACTTCCGCTGCATCTCCGACCGCGCCATCCTGGCCGGTGAGTTGACCGCGCAGCATGACCGTGTCCCCTAGCTCCCCGCGGCGGAACGTCATCCGGATGACAACGCGGACTTCCTGCGCCGAGGCGAGGTCGCCGAGCTCGATGCGAAGCTCGTTGTCGCCACGGAGGAGCGTGTGGCGCAGCGGGTTCAGCGGCCGCGCCCTGATACCATGCGGAAGCGACACCTGAAGGACCGCTCGCCGCACCACGGTTTCCAGCGCTTCGCCGAGCTCGCTTGTGAGAATGTCGGCGATCTGGGCGGGTGAATCGATGAAGTAAAAGTGTCCACCGCCCTCGCGCGCCATGTCGCGCAGCAGTCGCTCATCGAAATCTTCTCCAACGCCAAACGTCGACGTCGCGATGCCGCGCTGACGGAGCTCCCTGGCGTGCAGCGCGATCTTCTCGCGACTCGTCTCGCCATGATTGGCGAGACCGTCGGTAAGGAGGAGCGCGCGGACGACCATGTTCTCCTCGAGACAGGCGGCGATCCCCTCGCAGCCGCGCAGCCAACCGGAACAGAGGTCGGTCGACCCGCGCGGACGGATGGTGTTGAGCGCCTCGACGGCGCGGCGTTTGGCGTCGGGTGTGGCAAGCGATGATGCAACGAGCACGTCGATCGTTTCATCGTAAACGACGAGCGTGAATCGGTCCTCTGACGACAGCATGTGGATCGCCTGCTCGGCGGCCTTTCGCGCGAGCTCGAACTTTTGCTCGCCGGACATGGATCCAGAGCGGTCGAGGACGAGCGCGACGTTGACGGGCAGCCGGTCGGAACGCGGCGGCGCTTCCGGCGCGCTGATCGTTGCGAGCACGTAACGAGTGCTGGACGCCGCGCCGCGGATCAGCGAGCGGTCGGTACGAAGTGAGAGAGTCACCTTGCATCCTCCTGAAAGATTTCCCTGGCGGCATCGAGGAGCCGCTCGATCTGCTTGTTCTGCTGGCGCGCCAGCGGTCTGCGTATGTGAAGCTCGATATCGGTGGCGAGGCTTATCCGTTCCCATTGCGAGCGTGTGCGGTGATGCTGTTTCGATTCGTAGTCTACCTGTACTTCCGAAATGCGCGGCGACGCCTGGCTCATCACGACCGTGTGATCACGAGCTGGCATCGGACCGGGTCTGAGAGCCTGCCGGATGTACTCCTGCGCACTTGACCCGCTCCGCATTGGCGCCTGCAGAAGTGCGCGCATTCCTCTCGGATCGCCCTCGGCCTCCTCCAGCATTCGGCGGATCTCGGCCAGTGGCAGGTGATCCTGCTGCAGCCGCTTGATGATCTGAAGTCGGTCGAGGTGCTCGTTTCGGTAGTGCGCGCCCGGGCCTTTGCTCTCCGGCGAAGGCAATAACCCCTGCTGTATGTAGTACCGAACCGTTCGGGGGCTTACGCCCGCACGGTCGGCGAGTTGAGAAAGATCGAACGTCGGGTTGAGGAGAAGATCATTGAGCATGAGAGTATAGTAGCAGTCCTACTGTCAACTGTCAATACCGCGTTAGCCCGCA
>DATLXE010000389.1:0-37008 GCA_035575795.1 Gemmatimonadaceae bacterium | reverse complement strand
CAGATCATTGAAGTGAGGAAGATGATCTATGGCCTGATGAGATACCTGTCATCTAAGGCAGCAGCGCGAGAAAAACCCGAAGATTCCAGGGCGAGCCGGCTCAACTGAATGTTCCCCTCTAGCAACTAGAATCTGCGCCTCGCGCAGCACATATCTGCGTCGTTCTCCGTTGCAGTTGCTCCCTAGGCGCCGAACAACCTCCCAAAAAACCTGGCCATCCCCACCAAATTCCTATTGATGTCATTGAACATCACCACCACGAACAACAACCCGATGATGACGAGCCCCCCGCGCAGGATGTACTCCCGCGTCCGGCTGCTGAACGCGCTGCCCTTGATGGTTTCCGCGATGTTCAGCACGATCTGACCGCCATCGAGTATCGGGATCGGCAGCAGGTTGAAAACGGCGACATTGATGCTGATGAGAGCGAGAAGGAAGAGCAGCGACTCGAGCCCGCCGCGCGCCGCCTGTACCGACGTCTGAGCGATGGCGATCGGCCCGCCAAGCTCCGACAGTGAGACTTTGCGCGAGAAGAGCCCGCCAAGCGCGTCGAACACGGCGCCACCCATCGCCACCGTGGTCGACCACCCTTCCACGACGGCTTCGCCGAAGGGAACGGCTACTCTGTTCATGCGCGGCGCGACTCCGATACGGCCAAGTGTCGCGCGCTCTCTCGTTACCGGATCTCTTCCCGGCTCGCCGATCGGGGTTACGGTGACGTCGACCGGTGCGCCCTTGCGCACCAGCGTGAAGCGCAACGGCACTCCCGGCGACGCCCCGACGCGTTCGACCATCGCATCCCAGCTCGTCACCGGCGCGCCGTTTATCGCGGCAACGCTGTCGCCGGGAAGAAATCCGGCCAGCACCGCCGGCTTGCCCGGCAGCAGCTCGTCGGCAACCGTCGAGACGTGCGGTTTGCCGTAGTAGGCAAAAATTCCAATCGTGATTGCGAGCGCAAGCAGCGCGTTCATCGTCACGCCGGCAAGCATGATGAACAGCCGCGCGGGCAACGACTTCGACTCGAACCAACGCTCCTCGGGAATCGGTTTCGGCCCGAACGGAATCATCGCCTCGGGGTCGTAGCCATCCTCGGGCTTCTTCGCCTCGGTCGCCGAATTTTCACTGCCGCCCTCAAGGAAGGCGGTCGCCTCGTCCTCCCGCGATGCCATGCGGACATAGCCGCCGAGGGGAAGCGCGGCAAGAACGTACTCCGTTTCGCCGTAGCGCTTCTTGAACAGCGACGGTCCGAAGCCGATTGAAAAACGCGGGGCATACACGCCCATCAGCTTCGCGGCAACGAAATGTCCGAGCTCGTGGACGAACACCACGAGACCGAACACGATTATCGGGGCAACCCAGGTCAGCAATTGAAAATCTCGGATACGTGTCGGCGGGCGGATGCATCGGCCCCAAGCAGCTCTTCTCGCGTCTTGCCCGGCATGCCGCTCAGCTTGTCCAGCGCCGAAGAGATCGCACGCGGGATATCGGGAAAGTTAATCCGCTCGCCGAGAAAGGCGGCGACCGCGGCTTCGTTGGCGGCGTTGAAAACGGCCGGCGCCGATCCGCCGGCGCGCCCGGCGGCGATGCCAAGCCCGAGAGCGGGAAAGAGATCGTGGTTCACCGGCTCGTACGTGAGCGGTGAAAGAGCGACAGGATCAAAAGCCGGCGCGCCCGTGTCCTCGACGCGGTCCGGGTGCGTCAGCGCATAGAGCACGGGCAGCTCCATCGACGGTACGCTCAGCTGTGCGACGACACTCCCGTCGATGAACTCGACGAAGGAATGAACCACGCTCTGCGGGTGAACGACGACCGAGATGGCGTCGTACGGCAAGCCGAACAGAAAGTGGGCCTCGATTACTTCCAGCGCCTTGTTAGCGAGCGTGGCGCTGTCGATCGAGACCTTTCGGCCCATGCTCCACGTGGGATGTGCCAGCGCATCCTTCACCGTTGCTACGGCGAGCCGTTCCCTGCTCCACCCGCGGAACGGTCCGCCGGACGCGGTAAGTACGACCCGCCTTACCTGCGAGCGCGGGTGTCCGGCAATGCACTGCAGGATCGCGCTGTGCTCGCTGTCGACCGGTACGAGCTCACCGGAGCCTCGCGCACAGGCTGCGTTCACGAGGTCGCCGGCGATGACAAGTGTCTCCTTGTTGGCGAGCGCGACCCGCTTTCCACTCTCTAGACCGGCAATCGTCGCATCGAGCCCGGCCGCACCGACGATCGCATTGACGACGATGTCGACATCTTCCCTGGTCGCCGCTTCAATGAGGCACTCCGTGCCGCGCCGCCACGAATCGTCAGCGCGATTGCTCGGGTCGGCGATACCAACGAACGACGGGGCGAACTCGGCTGCCTGCTGGCGGAGCAGCACTTCATTCGTATTCGCCGTGAGCGCGGCGACGCGAAATCGCTTCCGCTGCCTGTCCAGCACCCGTAGCGCCGTTGTCCCGATCGAGCCGGTCGACCCAAGGACCGCGACGCCCTTCCGCGTCATCTCGGTACGGGCAGCAGCAGGTGATTGAGGACGAGGAACGACACCGGCATCACGAACAGCAGGCTGTCGAACCTGTCGAGGACGCCACCGTGACCGGGGATGATCAGCGAGCTGTCCTTCACGCCTGCCTCGCGCTTGAGCAACGATTCAGCGAGGTCGCCGGTCTGCGCCGCGATGCTGACGACGATTCCGAACAGGATCGCGCCCTGTAGGGTGAGGCCGAGTTGCGCGTAGGGCATCAGAATGAAGCGGACGTAGAGAAGGCAGATCACGACCGTGAGCGCGAGTCCGCCAACCGCACCCGCTACGGTTTTCCCCGGACTCACTGAGGGAATCAGCTTCTTCTTCCCGAACAGGCGGCCGAACGCGTATGCGCCAATATCCGTAGACCAGGTGAGGAGGAGGGGCAGCATCACCAGCGCCGTGCCAGCTACCGCGCCAATAGCGTACGGGTGATAGCGAAGCGTGTAGACGTAGGAGATCAGCCCCGCGTACATCACTCCGAACGCTGTAACCGCAACTGACGACAGCGGCCGGCCAACGGGGCCGCGCAGCCAGATGGTGCTCGCGAAGAGTACGAGGACCATGCAAACCACCGCCGTCATCGACAGCGAGTAGACGCCAAGCCGTCGCGCATGCACCGCGATGGGAAGAAGGCCCGCCAGCAGGATACCCCCCTGCTCGAGCGGCAGCGCCGTATCGCGCGACATCCGGAACAGCTCCCAGGCTCCGAGGGCGGCGATTACCGAGAGCACGATGGTGAGCGCCCAGTCGCCGTAATAGATCACGCCGATGCTGGCCGGGGCGGCGATCACCGCGAAGATGATGCGCCGTGTCAGCTCGGACACGATCAGACTTCCATGATTTCGGCTTCTTTCCCCTTGAGCAGTTCGTCGATGCGCCCGATCTGTTCATCGTGCAGCTTTTGCAGCTCCTTTTCTCCCTGCTTCACGTCGTCCTCCGACTGCTTTTCGAGCTTTTTCAGCTTGTCACGCGCATCCGTACGGGCGTGCCGAATTCCAATGCGTGCCTCTTCGGCAAGCTTGTGCACGACCTTCACGAGATCCTTGCGGCGCTGCTCGTTAAGCGCGGGCAGCGGCACGCGAATGACGCCGGCCTGCGTCATCGGGTTCAGTCCGAGGTCGGACTCGCGCAACGCCTTCTCGATCGCCGACGTCAGCCCCTTGTCCCACGGGGTGACGGTGAGGAGCCGCGTCTCCGGCGCCGACACGCTTCCGACCTGATTGAGCGGCATCATCTGGCCGTAGGCGTCGACGCGAACCGTGTCGAGCAGGCTCGTCGTCGCCTTGCCGGTGCGAATCGACGCAAGCTCGCGCTTCGAGGACTCCAGCGACTTTTCCATCGCCGCGCGGCACTCTTTGGTGATCTGCGCAATTGTCATCATTGTACGATCGTCCCCACACTCTCGCCGTGCAGCGCGCGGGCAATTTCTCCATGTCGGTGGATGTTGAGCACGATGATCGGCAGCTTGTTCTCCTTGCAGAGCGTGATCGCCGTCTGGTCCATGACGCCAAGCTCCTTGACCATCACGTCGCGGTAGCTGATCTCGCGGTAGCGGGTCGCTTCAGGGTCGAGCTTGGGATTGGCGGAGTACACACCGTCCACGCTCGTCGCCTTGATGATTACTTCGGCGTGAATCTGAATTGCGCGGAGCGCCGCTGCCGTATCCGTGGAGAAGTAGGGATTGCCCGTGCCGGCCGCAAATATCACGACCCTGCCCTTCTCGAAGTGGCGCATCGCGCGGCGCCTGATGAAGGGCTCGGCAAGCGCCTCCATGTTGATCGCGGTCATGACGCGCGTCTGCACGCCGTTCTTTTCGAGCACATCCTGCATCGCCAGCGCGTTGATGACGGTGCCCAGCATCCCCATATAGTCCGCGCCAACCCGCTCCATTCCCATCTTCGAAAGCTGGGCACCGCGCACGATGTTACCGCCACCGATCACGAGGCCAACTGCGGCGCCAAGCTCGACGATGTCGGAGATCTCAATCGCCAGACGCTTCATCACTTCGAAATCAAAGCCGGTACGCTTGTCTCCGGCGAGCGCCTCGCCAGAGAGCTTGAGCAGAATCCGCTTGTACTTGAGGTCTGCCAAGCGGCCCCCTACTCCTCGCCCATCTGGAAACGCACGAAGCGACGCACCTGGATGTTCTCGCCGAGCTTGGCCGAGGCTTCCTTGATGAGGTCGTCGATCGTCTTCTTCGGCTCGCGTATCCACGCCTGGTGAACGAGCGCGACATCCTTGTAGTACGCCTCGATCTTGCCGGTCACGATCTTTTCAATGAGGTGCTCGGGCTTGCCACTCTCCTTCACCTGTTCGGCGAAGATGCGACGCTCACGCTCGACCCTGTCCTGCGGCACCTGATCCTTGTCAACTGCGACGGGCGCGGCGGCGGCGATATGCTCGGCGATGTACTTCACCAGCTGCTTGAAGTCATCGGTGCGGGCAACGAAGTCGGTCTCGCAGTTCACTTCCACCATCACGCCGACCTTTCCGTTATGATGGATATAGCTGGCGACCGTGCCCTCGCTCGTCTGCTTGCCGATGCGCTTCTCGGCCTTGGCGATCCCCTTCGTGCGAAGGTATTCGATCGACTTCTCCATGTCGCCCTTGTTCTCCTCGAGCGCCCTCTTCGACTCCATCATCCCGGCACCGGTTCGCTGGCGCAGAGTCATCACATCCTTTGCGGTAAACACTGTTCTTTCCCTATGAGTTCCGACGCCCGTGCCCGGGCGCATTCGTTTGTGAAAACGCCGCCGGAAAGTTCCGGCGGCGTGAAAGCTAACTCTCCACTTCGGCGTCTGCGGGTTCTTCGGTCGCCTCTTCGCCACCTTCACCCGCCTCTGCGCCCTCGCCGCCTTCACCGCCAGTCTTGAGGCGAGCGGCAATCGCTTCCGGCTTGGCGCGCCTGCGCCGCGGCCGTCTCTTCCGCTTACGGTCGCCCTCGCCCTCGGGCTCGGCGCCGCGGTCGGAGCTGTAGGTGTACGATTCCGATTCCTCGACTTCCTCGCGTACCGGAGCTTCGCGGCGCGCTTCGACGATCGCATCGGCGATCGACTTCGTCATCAGCTCCACGGAGCGAATGGCGTCGTCGTTGCCGGCGATCGGAACGGTGATCAGGTCGGGATCGGCGTTCGTGTCCACGAGCGCGATCAGCGGAATGTTGAGCTTGTTCGCCTCGTTGACGGCGATACGCTCCTTCTTGGAATCGACGACGAACATGAGTCCAGGGAGCCGCGTCAGATTCTTGATGCCGGAAAGGTTCTTCGAGAGCTTGTCGCGCTGACGGCTCATCATCAGCTGTTCCTTCTTCGTGTAGTTCTCGAAATCTCCACCGGCCTCACTTCCGGCTTCCAGCTCCTTGAGACGGCGAACCTGCTTCTTCACCGTCTGGAAGTTGGTGAGCAGTCCGCCCAGCCAGCGCTCCGTGACGAACATCGCGCCGCAGCGCTCGGCCTCGCTCTTCACGATGTTGACGAGCTGCCGCTTCGTGCAGACGAAGAGCACGTTGTCGCCGCGCAGGATTACTTCCCGCGCCAGCTTCTGCGCGAGCTCGAGCTGCCGAAGCGTCTTCTGCAGGTCGATGATGTGGATACCGTTCCGCTCGGCGAAGATGAAACGACGCATCTTCGGGTTCCAGCGGCGGGTCTGGTGTCCGAAGTGGACACCGGCTTCGAGGAGCTGCTCCAGATTGGGCTGAGCCATTAAGTAAGGATTCCTTCGGGGTTAACGCTTCGAGAACTGGAACTTCTTGCGTGCCTTCGGACGGCCGGGCTTCTTGCGCTCGACGGCGCGTGCATCGCGCGTCAGGAGCGCCAGGTCGCGCAGCTTGCGGCGGTGCGACTCGTCCATCTTCACCAGGGCGCGGGCGACAGCGAGACGAAGCGCGCCGGCCTGGCCGGTGAGTCCGCCGCCTTCGACCTTCGCCTTCACGTCATAGCGTCCGAGCGTGTCGGTGATCGTGAACGGCTGCTGAATGGCGGAGACGTGCGCGGGACGCGGGAAATAGTCGCCAAGCGTGCGTCCATTGACTGTCCACTTGCCCGAGCCGGGCTTGATGTAGAGACGGCAGACGGCTTCCTTGCGCCGCCCGATCGTGTGAATCGTATCAGGCATTACTTCTCGCTCTTCTTGTTGAGTTCGAGCACCTTCGGCTGCTGCGCCGCGTGGGTGTGCTTGTCATCCGCGAATACACGGAGCTTTCCGCGGAGCTTCTGGCGTCCGAGTGCAGTCTTGGGCAGCATGCCGTAGACAGCCTTCTCGATCACGCGCTCGGGGTGCTTCTTGAGCATGGTCGCGTAGGGAATGAAGCGCTCGTGACCCATGTAGCCGGTGTGGCGGAAATACTCTTTCTGCTCGGCTTTCTTGCCGGTGACGCGCACCTTGGAGGCGTTGATCACGATGACGTTGTCACCGGTGTCCATGTGCGGCGTATACATCGGCTTGTGCTTGCCGCGGATGATCCTGGCGACCTCGGTGGCGAGGCGGCCGAGCACCATTCCTTCGGCGTCGACGATGTACCACTGGTGCTCGATATCCCGCGGGGTCGCGGAGTATGTCTTCATATGAAGCAGAACGGGTATGTAGAGCCGGCCCCCTTGGTGTTTCGAGTAGGGTTCCCAGCAGTTGACTAAGTGGTTTTACGACAGCCTTTTAAGGTATCCGGCACGCGGTGCAGTGTCAACCGGAAACGCCCACGGTGTCCTATTTCCTAGTCCCTATCGGTTCCACCCTCACTCTCACCGGCACTCGCAGGCTCGCGACGAGCGAATCGATGGTCGTCGTGCTCACGTTCGGGGCTCTGAAAACCATCTGGCGGCGGAGTGAAAGTGTGGGCGTGTCGCCCAGGCGCGGATCGGTGTTCGGAATGCTCGACGTGATCCAGCTGCCACTCGCGCCGTACGCGAACTCGTCTCCGGTGCACTGCGTGAATGACGGTGTGATCGCGTCGTCATAAAAGCTGGTCCTCGTAAGGCCGGAGCTGTTGGCCGATAACGTGTGCGTTGTCACCATCGTGCCGGGAGGGCCCTGCACCGACTCCCATTCGAGCGGACCGGCGCTGACGGCGTCAGGCCGACCGTCGATGATGACTCCCTGCGGATTCAGGTTGTTGCGGTACGTCATGCCCGCGGCGGCCGGGCTGTAGTCAAAGAAATCGACGATCCCGGGGATGGGATGCACGCGCAGAAACGTCGTGATCTCGGCGTATTGCTCGTAGAAGAGGTGCTCGCGCTGCACCAGGGGACCGCTGTTGAAGCCGACGTACGCTCGGATGCCACGCACCGGTCCGGAAATATTGACGATGAACGCACCCTCGCCTCGCGATCCGGTGTACTCGGTTCGCGCGCAGCTGCCCGGCCCAAAACTGTTCTTGTATCGATCGAGGATATCGACTGCGGTCGAACTTCCCGCCGAAATCTGTAGACGGTCGAGAATCCAGCGGTCGGCGAAGTGCTGGCTGTAGAAGCGAGTGGTCACCGTGGAGTTCTCGGGGTTCGCGCCTGGCGCATCACCGGTGCGACGGTTCGCATCGGGCGACAGGCCCGCGCGATTGTAGGTGGCGCGGTACTCACCCGATGCCGGGGAGAAGTTGTACACCACATAGGGCGCTAGGGCGGTGGCCGCAACCGTGTCACTGAGGGTGAACAGATACACGTAGCCGCGACCAGTCGACTGTGGCTCTGAGACTGTGAGTTTGACTCCGCTGCCCCCACTCACACCAGGCGGTCGCGACGCGCCAACAGGCGCCTCGCTTCCCGCGTCGCGCGCCATGAACACCAGTTCGTCGTTCCGGTCGAACGCGACGTCCGGGTCAGCGCCAATGAACGTCTTAGCGTCCGTGTAGTAGATCTGAACTACCCTGCCTGCCAGGTCGCTGCACCACCCCGGTTGTGCGCAAGTCGCGGGATCGAGACCTCGGTAGGCATCGCCGATCGCGACCATCGCCCGCTCATCGACCTGAACCGGGATCCGCGTCCAGCCTGCCGTGTCGAAGCGGTAACCAACGATCCGCGCCGGCGGCGTTCCAACGAGCGATGGGATGCTGTCACCGGTAAGCACTACGGGCTCGAAGTCGCGCTGGAGTGGTGACGCCGCCCGGGCGATGCCGGGTGCTGCCGGCGCATCGGAGCATCCACAAACAATCCAGCCGCCGAGCAGGGCACGGATAAACCACTGTCGAGTCAATGCCATGGTCTGAACCATACCCTGTCCTCGCGCCGATGCTCCCTGTGGACCCAGCCACTGAGATTGTGGTTGAGCTGCTCCATCGACGCGACGATCGGATTCACCAGCTCCTTATTCGAGCTCTACCAGGAGGGCGCCCTTTTCGACTGCTGAGCCGGGATCAGCCTGAACCTTCTTAACGGTACCGGCGCCGGTAGCGCGCAACTCATTCTCCATCTTCATCGCTTCCATCACGACGAGCCCCTGTCCCGCTTCCACCCGGTCCCCGACTTTCACGTTGACGCGCACGATCAGGCCCGGCATCGGTGCGATTACAGGCGCGGGACCGCTCGGCCCTTTCGTTGCCGCGGAGAGATCGCGAATCGTACGCGTCCGCTCATCCAGCGCCTCGGCGTCGAACCGGTACCCATCGATCCACAGAGTGTAACGCCCCCGACCCGCCTGCTTCTGCGCCACCACGCGGTGAACCTCGTTCCCGATCCGCACCACGTAGAGGGGCGAGCCCTCTACGTCCTCCATCTCGACGTGCACGGCACTTCCGCCAAGCGTCGCTTCATCACCTTCAACGGTTACGCTCTGGCGCTCGTCGTTGAGCTGAACCACGTACTTCACGGCGTGTCCGGCCTGAGCTCGCACACCGTCTCGACATGCGCGGTCTGCGGAAACATGTCGAATGCACGCACGCTGTCGATCCGGTAGCCGGGCATGCGCCCAAGGTCCCGCGCGAGCGTGGCGGGATTACAGCTGATGTAAATCACTGAGCGCAAACTTTTGCGGTTCTCCTCCAGCGTTGCCGATACTTTCTCGTCAACGCCGGCGCGGGGCGGGTTGATGATCACGACATCCGCGGGCAGCGCGCCGGGCAGGATGTCCTCAACACGACCCTGCAGCGCCACGCTGGGCGGAGCCAGCCGTTCGCCTGACCAGCGGCTCGCCTCCTCATCCAGCTCGATTGCGGTCACGCCTATCCCGCTCTCCGAAAGAAGGATCGAGAGTTGTCCCGCACCCGAATAAGCATCGATGACCGTCGCAGGCTCCCTTTGGCCGACCAGGCGCAGCACATATTCCCTGAGCTCTTTCGCCATCGACGGGTTTACCTGTGCGAACGACGCGCCTGGAGACTTTTCCCGGCGCCTGTCATATAGCAGCCGCCGCGGCCCGTCGTCCGGTTCCCACCAGAGCGCGACGATGTTCGGCAGCGACGTGGCGAACGCTTCCGCCGACCGCCACGATCGTGCGCCCATCATGACGAATGTCGGACCTTCAGCCGTGAGACGAACGCTTCCCCGCAACTCACGCGCGTCGGGGAAATGGTGCTCGGCGCTCATGATCTCGCGCCATACTGCCACGACGCGACTGTCGGTGATCGGACAGTCGGCCAGCGCGAAGATGCGCGCCGGATCGTCGTAGGGATGCAGTCCCGCAATCCAGTGCGCGCCGCGCCGCACTATCGCCAGCGTGAGCTTGGTGCGATACCGCCATTCGTCAGGACTGCTCGAGATGTCGGGAAGGTCGATGAACCGCTTGCCGATTCGCTGCAGCGAGTCGCGGATGATGCGCTGCTTGGCGGCCAGCTGCGAATCGTAGCTCATGTGCTGCACCTGACACCCGCCACACCGATCGCGCGTGTAGTGAGGACACGGCGGATCCACGCGCTGTGCCGATGCAGTGATGACGCTGCGCAGAGAGCCGCGCGCAAAGTGACCCTTCCCCGACACCTGGGCCGTGACGATGTCGCCGGGTGCAGTCCGCGGCACGAAGATGACCAGGCCGTCGCTGCGGCCAACGCCGTCCCCGCCCGCGGCAATTGAATCGATGGCAACGCTGACGACTCCCGCCATCAGGATCGCAACGCCTCGCTCCGCGCCGCTCGCTTCCAGCTGTTATCTGAGGGTGTCGCGGCGTCGCCGTCCGGGCGCTTTCGGGAACCGCGATCACGTTCCGCCAGCAGGGCGGCGGAAATTGCCGCGACGTCGAACAGTTTTTCGGCCGGTTTTCTCGCCAGGATCTCCGGCAGCCGCTGCTCCAGCCACTGAATGTCGATTTCGCCGCGCTGAAACTCTTCGTCGTCCATCACGCGCACGTGAAAGTCGCGCGATGTCTCGATACCCACGATCACCAGGTCAACCAACGCGCGGCGCATGCGGCGAACAGCCTGCTCGCGGTCCGCTCCCCAAACGATGAGCTTCGCCAGCATTGGATCATAGTGCAGCCCGATCTCGCTGCCCGCTTCGATCCCTCCGTCCCAGCGCACACCCGGGCCGCTCGGGAGATGCAGGTGCGTTATGCGTCCTGTCGATGGCAGAAATCCGTTCGCCGTATCCTCGCTCGTGATGCGGCATTCTATCGCCCAGCCGTGCGGCACGATCTCCTGCTGCGTGAACGGAAGCTTTTCTCCCGCGGCAATGCGAATCTGCCATTGCACCAGGTCAATGCCGGTCACGAGCTCCGTCACCGGGTGCTCGACCTGAATCCTTGTGTTCATTTCGAGGAAATAGAAGTTGCCGTCGCGGTCGAGAAGAAACTCGCAGGTGCCGGCGTTCACGTAACCCGATGCCTTCGCTGCACGCACGGCAGTCTCACCCATTCTGCGCCGCAGATCGGGCGTAACGGCGACGCTCGGCGCTTCCTCGATCATCTTCTGGTGGCGGCGTTGAACCGAGCATTCTCGCTCACCGAGCGACAGGACGGTGCCGTGCGCGTCGGCGAGAATCTGTATCTCGACGTGGCGCGGCTTCTCGATCAGCTTCTCCAGGTAGACGGCATCGTCTCCAAACGCGCTTTTCGCCTCACGGCGTGCGGACTCGAGAGCGCCGGCAATCTCATTTTCCGCCCGGACGACGCGCATTCCCTTCCCTCCGCCGCCGGCTGCCGCCTTGAGGAGAATCGGGTACCCGAACTTCTTCGCCACCTTTGCTGCTTCCCTGGCGTCGGCGAGTGGCTCGGTCGTGCCGGGTACCACCGGTACGTCGTGCTTCACGGCGAGCGTACGTGCAGCGGTCTTGCTGCCCATCGCGGCGATCGCTTCGGCCGGAGGGCCGATCCACACGAGTCCGGCATCGCGGACAGCTCGCGCGAACCACTCACGCTCGGAAAGGAAGCCGTAGCCTGGATGAATCGCTTCGGCACCGGTTTTCTTCGCCGCGGCGATGATCGCCTCTCCGACGAGGTAGCTCTGGCTCGAGGGAGCCGGTCCGATCAGCACGGCCTCGTCCGCTTCCCTGACGTGCGGCGCGTGAGCGTCGGCCTCGCTATACACTGCGACGGTTTTCACGCCGATCTCGTGGCAGGCGCGGATCACCCGCACCGCGATCTCGCCGCGATTGGCAATCAGAACCTTGACAAACATTCTCTGCTGTATGCGCTACTCCGTCGCGAGGAAGGGGTAGGGTAAAGTTGCATCAGTCGGCGCTCATCTGCCCGGGATGCCCATACTTTTCGCCGATCGGCAATCGAAGGGAGATCCGTGGTGGAAGCCGGATAGAAACTCCTCGCTGCCTGATGCGACGAGCGGTGTAGCCTCGTCAACGTTGGACGCTACACCGCTTTTCACGCAGCCAGCTTCCCCGATTTACTTAATCATGCCGGCGGCCGGACGATCAGGGTCCATCGTCCGACTCATCATCATCGGCGTGAACATGATCCGCTCGGTGTAAGGCGCGGGGCGCATCGCCATCATGGCCTTGATCTGCTCTGCATACTTTCCTCGCGCCTGCATCGCCGTGCGCTTCCCGGTCGCGATCTCGTGGGCGAGATTGATCGCCAGAAAGTTCGCCCCTTCCTTGTCGCAACGGGCCGACATCTCGCCATTCGTTCGTTCCGGCACAACGCTTCCGTCGTACATGGCAAGGTCGTCATACTTGCTGACCGGCACTCTGTAGTCGACCCACTGCTGCATCACATCGGTGTGCGGTGCCGGAAAATCGTGCTTGACCTCGTAGTTGTACACGATGGTGCGCTTCCACTGGCCGGTGGCTCCCCACATCGCCATCTGCTCGTTCACGTGCATTGGCGCGCCGTACTTGCTGGTCATGTAGGCGACCGCGTCGCGGGAGGCCTTTGGCCATCCGCGCATCATTGGTTCCATCCTCGCCATGTCTGCCTGTGACATCGGCTTGTTCTTCATGGCGTCCATCTTCATGCCGTCCATCTGTTGAGCTTGCAGTGGCAGCGCGTAAAGAACGGCGGCGATCCCGGCCGCGCGGGTTACCCGCGCGGCGATTCTCATTCGATTCATGTTGTGCTCCAGTTGGGAGAGAAGTTGTGCGTCGCGCATCGACGTGACGTCAGGCAAGATACCGAGGCGGCAGGCCTGTCGCCTGAATGCCCGGCGCGGTAAGCGTTGTGTCACCTATACACGGGACGCGACCATAGTTCCCCACCCCTGGGTTGCCGGCGAGGTCATCGAACCGCCGGATACTTCACGCCCAGCTGGTCGAGGTACGTGGGGTACTTCTTCGCGTCGTAGTAATACTTTTTCATCTCCGCGCGGAACTCCGCCATGATGTCGGCGTTGAGCCAGGTAGCCGGCATGTCGGTCGCGGCAAAAAACGGCACGTACTTCACCGTCTTTGTCTGCTCCTCATTGAAGTAGCGCCACGCGTCGGCGACGATCTGGGGAGTCAGGAGGATGTCGAGTATGGTCATCGCCTGAACCTTGGCCCCGGCGACAACCCCCTTGTGAGCAATGGGCGTCGCCATCGATATGGCGTTCGCCCAGTTGTGGCCGGGCATTCCGGGGATGTTGGATGGGTAGCGCAGGTTGATCGTTGGAACGGTCCAGCTGACATCGCCGATGTCGTCCGAACCGCCACCGGTGCGGGTTGCTTCGTTCACCGGTCCGCTCAGACGCGGAGATCTCACCGAGAGTCCGCTGTCCGCGACCTTGAGCTGCTTCTGGATTCCCCTCGCGAGTAGCTGGTCGTTCGCGTCCCATGCGGGCATCCCAACCTTTTGCATGTTCCGATAAACCACTTCCGCCACCGGTCGGGAGAAGTGGGCGCTCCACCCGGAGCCCACCATCATCACGGTGTCGACCCTTGTCTCGGTCATCATTGCCGCGCCCTGCGCCATCTTCTTAGCGGCCTCGAACATCGCCAGCGTGCGCGGATGGTCCCGCTCGCGGAGGTAAAACCAGATGCTCGCCGTGCTGGGAACTACGTTCGGCTGGTCACCGCCGTCTGGAATCACATAGTGCGACCGTTGCGCCAGCTGCATGTGTTCGCGTTTGAGCTCCCAGCCCTGCGCCATGAGCATCACCGCGTCGAGCGCACTCTTCCCATTCCACGGCTGTCCGGCGGCATGCGAGCTCGATCCCGCGAATTTGAAAATCGCCGAAACCAGGGCGTTATTCGCGGACTGTCCCCACTGGATGTTGAAGTCGTTGTCGACGTGAGTGAAGAGTGTGATGTCGACGTCCCTGAACACGCCAGCGCGTACGAGGAATGCCTTTCCCGCCATCAGCTCTTCGGCGACCCCGGGCCATAGGACGAGAGTGCCGGGGAGTTTTTCGCGCTGCATGATGTTCTTGACGACGATCGCCGCCGCGATGTTGAGCGGCATTCCGGAGTTGTGCCCTTCGCCATGACCGGGTGCGCCGGCGAGAATCGGGTTCCTGTATCCAGTCCCGGGCATCTGACCGGCTTTCGGAATTCCGTCGATGTCCGAGCCGAGGGAGATGACGGGCTTCCCCGATCCCCAGCGTGCAACGAACGCCGTCGGCATTCCGGCGACTCCGCGCTCGACTCGAAATCCGTTCTGCTCGAGAATTCCCGTCAAATATTTGGACGTCTCGATTTCCTGAAAGCCCAGCTCACCGTAGGAAAAGACCTGATCCACCATCTCCTGGATCTGTTTTGCGCGGGCGTCCACCTGGCGCGAAGCTTCCGCCTTTAGCGAATCGAGTCGGGCCGTCCCGCCGTAGTGGTATCGGAGTGAGTCGGTGCGTGTCACCGAGTCGCTTGCCTTGCTCGGCACAGGTCGCTGGGCGGCCGCTTGCGCTCCCGTCGCCGTTACCGCGAGGAGCCAAACAACGAGGCGCAAAACGGCGAGGCGAAACCGGGCAGCATTGCGCGCGGGTCTGAAATAAGATCGAGGCATTTCCGAAATTAGGGCCGCAGTTGGCAACTGGCAAAGGATCGAGGCAGTGCGGCACCTGGACTGTTGCGCCGGGATTCAAGAAATCCCTTGACAAATTCGACCCACTGTTGACAATTCAGCAGAGGTGATGTTTCAGCACGGTTCCCCTCGAACGGAAACGGCAAGTCGATGACTCCCAAATCAGATTCGCCCGCGCGGTCACGGCGAGAGACGCAGGTCATGGAAATTCTGTACCGGCGCTCAGGCGCGACGGTCGCCGAGATAATGGAAGACCTCCCGGACCCGCCAACCTATTCGGCGGTCAGGTCGGTACTCCGTATCCTGGGAGAGAAGGAGCTGATCAAGCACCGCGAAGACGGACCGCGATACATCTACTATCCCGTGAAGCCCACCGAGAAGGCGCGCGACGATGTACTCGCGCACGTCGTGCGCACCTATTTCGCGGATTCGCCGGAGCAGGCGGTGACGGCGCTCCTCAGAATGTCGGATGTCGATCTCAGCGACGAAGATGTCGCGCGGCTCCGGAAAACTATCGGACGCGCTCGCCAGAGCGGGAGGTAATCGCATGCCTCAGCTATCCGTTCTGGGCGCGTTCGCGGAGATTCCGCTGATCGTCCTGCTCGCCAAGGCGACACTGATCCTCGTCCTCGCAATGGGCGTAACGATCGCGCCCGCGACCCTGCTCGCGCAGGGCAGCGCGGCACTCAAGACGTGCACGGACCAGCGGCCGGCACTGCGGAATGCGCTTGTCGACATCCACAAGCGACAGCGCAACATTGGCTTGAGCGCCCTCGTAGTACTGCGCGGCCAGACAGTCCTTACCGAGCACCTCGGCTATGCCGACCTCGAGCACCGGGTTCCGGTCACGGCGGTGACGCGCTTCGGAATCGCGAGCATCACAAAGGCGTTCACTGGACTCGCACTGCTCAAGCTCAACGAATCCGGACGCATCGATCTCGATGCGCCGATTCAGCGCTACGTGCCCGCATTCCCAGTCAAGCCCGGCGCTCCGATCACGCCGCGACTGCTCGCCGCGCACCTGGCTGGCATCCGTCACTGGGCAACCGAGAGAAATGCGGACCTGTATTCGCGCCACTTTGACGACGTCAACGACATCCTGCCGCTGTTCAGCGGCGACACTCTGATCTCGGCCCCCGGAAGCGCGGCGCGGTATTCCAGTTACGGATACAACCTCCTGGGTGCCGCGATTCAGTCGGCATCGGGCGTCAAATACCAGGACTACGTGTCGCGCACAGTGATCGCCCCGCTCGGCCTTACCGCTACCGGCTACGACGACGTGCGACGAGTAGTCCCGAATCGCGCGCGTCGCTATTCGTACTTCCATCCGTGGACCTTCGCCGTCGACTCGGCCAACGTTTATCGGGTGCCCGACTGGGACTACAGTCACAATATGGCGGGGGGCAACATGTATTCGACCGCCGGCGACCTCGCCCGGCTCGGCGGCGCGCTCCTCAAGCCCGGCCTGCTGTCGCGCGAGTCGTTCGCTCTTCTCTACACGAGGACCAAATTCGCAAAGGGCACTGCCGACATGAGCTTCGGTCTCTTCGTGAGCGATTCTTCGGCGGCGCATCGCCGGCTCAGTATCGGCGGATCGAACGCGGGACTTCAGTCTGGACTGGTCATCTATCCCGACGACGATCTCGTCATCGTTGTACTTGCCAACACCTGGGGAATCGGGTCAAACTCAGGGGAGATGACCCAGGGCCTGCCTTCGCGGCTGGCTTCCATCTGCATGGGATGGAAGCCCGAGTAGAAGCTACAGCGGAATATTTCCGTGCTTCTTGGGCGGATTCCTGTCCCGCTTCCCCTGCAGTGACTCGAGCGCATCTATCAAGGCGGGACGCGTGTTGCGCGGATCGATGATGTCGTCCACGTAACCGCGGCCGGCCGCGATGTAGGGGTGCGCAAACTTTTCGCGATACTCGTCAATCTTCGCTTCAGTGGCTGCCGCGGGATCGTCGCTCTCCGCGATCTCTTTCCGAAAGAGAATCTCCACCGCGCCCTTGGGACCCATCACCGCGATCTCCGCCGTCGGCCACGCGACGTTGAAGTCACCGCGGATGTGCTTTGAGCTCATGACGTCGTACGCGCCGCCGTACGCCTTGCGCGTGATCACCGTGAGCTTGGGCACTGTCGCCTCACAATAGGCGTACAGCAGCTTCGCGCCGTGCTTGATGATGCCGCCGTGTTCCTGCGCAACGCCGGGCAGAAAACCCGGCACATCCTCGAACGTCACGATCGGAATGTTGAACGCATCGCAGAAGCGGATGAAGCGCGCCGCCTTGAGCGACGCATTGATGTCCAGCACCCCTGCCAGCACTGCCGGCTGGTTGGCAACGATGCCGACGCTGAACGTACCGAGGTGCGCGAAGCCGCAGAGAATGTTTCCGGCGTAGTCGCGCTGCACCTCGTAAAACTCTCCGTCGTCGACGATGCGTTTGATGACCTCGTGCATGTCGTACGGCTTGTTCGCGTTGTCCGGAACGACGTCGAGCAGCGACTCGTCACGACGGTCGCGTGGATCCTTTGCCGTTCCGCGCGGCGGGTCGGTGAGGTTGTTCGACGGTATGAAGCGAAAGAGATCGCGTATCTGCTGCAGGCACTCGGGCTCCGAATCGAACGCAAAGTGCGCAACGCCCGAGGTCGAGGCATGCGTGTCGGCACCGCCGAGCGCCTCCATAGTTACATCCTCGTGCGTGACTGTTTTCACGACGTTGGGACCGGTAACGAACATGTACGATGTCCCGCGCACCATGTACGTAAAGTCGGTGATCGCCGGCGAATAGACCGCTCCGCCGGCGCACGGCCCTAGGATGGCCGAGATCTGCGGCACAACTCCCGACGCGAGCGTGTTGCGCAGGAAGATCTCGGCGTAACCGCCGAGCGAGACAACCCCTTCCTGGATCCGCGCGCCGCCTGAATCGTTGAGCCCAACCACGGGCGCGCCGTTCCGGATGGCCAGGTCCATGATCTTCACGATCTTTTCGGCGAATGCTTCCGAGAGCGAGCCGCCAAATACGGTGAAGTCCTGCGAGAACACGTAGACGAGGCGTCCGTCGATCCGCCCATGCCCCGTAATCACGCCATCGCCGTAGTATTTCTGGTTCTCCAGCCCGAAGTCGGTCGAACGATGAACGACGAACCGGTCGAGCTCGACGAAGCTTCCCTCGTCGAGCAGCAGCTCGAGCCGCTCGCGCGCCGACAGCTTTCCCTTCTTGTGCTGCGCCTCGATACGCTCTACACCGCCGCCGAGCTCTGACTCAGCCCGCCGCTTCTCGAGGAGCTCGACCTTTTCGCGCATTGTCATTGGGCAGGAAGCTAACGCTCCGGAGAGGTTGCCTCTAGCCGCCGACGAGGGGTCACGCCACCTTAGCGCCACCTCTAACGCGCACCTGGAGTCCCGATGTCCGTCTCGCGCATCACGCCCGCAACTTCCCTGCTGCTTGCAATGGCGATGTCCGTTGCCGGCGCGGCGGCAGTTCAATCACAGTCGCCCGAACCGTCGCGCGTGATCGCCGCGACCGTACCCCCGCCCGCCGAGCAGATCGCCGCGGCCGTACTGCCCCTGCCCGCTGACTTAAGGGCGACGGCCAGCGTGATGGGCTATAACGCGGCGAGTAAGCTCACGGTGCTGCGGCGGGGCAGCGGAGCGCTCAACTGCCTCGCCAGCGATCCGCGAGCAGATCGGTTTCATGTCGCATGCTACCACAAGTCGCTCGAGCCATTCATGGCGCGCGGACGGGCGCTACGGGAAGAGGGAGTGAAAGCGGAGCTCGTAGATTCAGTTCGCTTCCGGGAGATTCGCCGGGGCAGGCTTAGGATGCCCTCACAGCCTGCGGTACTTTACTCGCTGACCGGTAAGCCGGGCAGCTTCGACGCGGTGACTTCAACGGCGACGGGCGCTCGACCACTCTTTGTTATCTACGTGCCCGGCGCGACGGCCGCGTCGCTCGGAATCAGCGCCGTTCCCGCGGAGGGAGCTCCCTGGATCATGACCCCAGGAACGCCGCGTGCACATATCATGTTCGTACCAAGGATGTGAATCTCCGATCCGTGCGGCCTAGTGGGCGCGCGCCCTGGGCTCCACGTGGCGCAGGGCGACTGCCACCATGATGGCAAGCGCAACGACAAGTACGATGCCTGCCACGGCTACTGTCTGCAGCGCATGGGTGAACGCGGCCCGCGCCACGCCGGCCAGATTCGCTGCCAGCTGCTCGGGCAGGCGAGCTGCAACCTCCATCGCGCTCCCGAGCGTGTCGCGCGCGGCGTCCTCGCCTTCCGGCGAAATCCCTTTCGGAAGCGTTCGACCGACATCCCTTCGGTACACGGCGGTTCCGATGCTGCCAATGATCGCGATGCCGAGCGCGAGGCCCAGCTCGCTGCTCGTTTCTGATATCGCCGCTGCCGATCCGGCGCGCTCCGGGGGCGCGACGCCGATGATCAGGTCGGTGGTCACCGTCATCGTCGCATTGATCCCGACGGAGATGATGACGAAAGCGCCTACCATGATCGCGAGGGCCGATGCCCCACCCAGCTGCGTCAGCATTGCAAACCCAACCGCCGCTAACCCCAGACCCGCGCTCATCAAAACTGCGGGCCTGACGCGGCGCGCGAGCATCGGCGCGAGGAGGGAGCCGGCGATACCCGCCACCGTCGACGGGAGGAGCCACAGCCCGGCACGCAGCGGCGACAGACCCAGCACCAGCTGCAGGTATTGAACGGTGTAGAAGTAGATGCCCGCCATCGCGACGAGTACCACCAGCTGCGTTATCACGGACGCGGTGAACGCCGGCACGCGGAACAGCTCGAGATCGATGAGCGGATGCGTTAAAGTCCGCTGCCGAAGCACGAAGGCAACGACGATGGCAAGCCCTGCCACGAACGCCAGCGCGGTGACAACCGAGAATCCGTCCTGCGCCGCGCGCTTGATGCCATAAATCACAGCCAGCATGCCAACCAGCGACATCGCCGCGCTCAGCAGGTCCAGCTTCCCGGCGTCCGGATCACGGTTTTCCGGCAGCAGAAACGGCCCGAGTATGAGGAGCAGCGCCATCACCGGAACCCCAAGCAAAAACACGGAGCCCCACGAATAGCGCTGCAGCAGAACGCCGCCGAGCAGCGGACCGATTGCGCTGCCGAACATGAAGCTGGTGATCCAGATGGAGATGGCCGTCGAACGCTGGCGCTCGTCGAGGAACATGTTCCGGATGAGCGCGAGTGTCGAAGGCATGAGCGTCGCGCCCGCGACGCCGAGCAATGCCCTCGTTGCAATCAGCATCCCGGCGCTGGTCGAGAACGCCGCGAGCGTCGATGCCGCGCTGAATGCTCCCGCGCCGATCAGCAGTAAGCGGCGACGCCCAATGCGGTCGCCGAGCGTTCCCATCGTGATGAGGGACCCGGCAATGAGGAAACCATAGATGTCCATGATCCATAGCAGCTGCGCGCTGCTTGGATTCAGGTCGGCGCTGATAGATGGAATTGCCAGGTAGAGCACGGTCAGATCCATCGACAGCAGCACGCACGGGAGCGTGAGTACGGCGAGACCGATCCATTCGCGGCGCGTCGCACGCGGGGAATTCATTGATGTCGTAGGCTTGGGGAGCGCGAAATATACGGTTCTGGACGGCCTCCCCCGGTAGGCCAAACCAGGTACCTGGGAGTGGTGTCCAATAGAGACTGAAACCTCCAGCGACGCGGCTCGTATTGGAGGAAGGCGGGTTCCGTACGCTTGCCTGGTGTTCCACCGGCACTTCCCCCTGAGATCAACCCATATGAAGCGAAATTTCCTTGTCATTCTCGCGCTTGCCCTTGGCGCGGCCGCCGGCTCGGCCGGCGCGCAGACCCCGGCCGGCCCCCGGCCCGGCGCTGGTGCTCCCCCGCCTGCCGGAAACGGCGAAGTAATGGGTGTGGTCATCGATACCACCAGCAGCGCGCCGATCCCCCGTGCCTCGGTCGCGGTGCGGATGAAAGCAGATTCCTCGCTCGTCGCCGGGGCAATCGCCACCAGCGACGGCGCGTTCCGCATTCAGGGACTTCGCCCCGGCGCGTATTATCTGCGCGTGGCGTCGATCGGATTCCGTCCCAAGCTCGTCCCGTTCACGATCGCCGAAGCAACACCGCGCGCGGTCGTTGGAAAGCTTGCGCTCTCGCAGGTCGCGGTGACGCTGCAGGGAGTGGAAGTCCAGGGAGAGCGGCCCACCGTCGCCATCGAGCCCGACCGCAACAGCTACCGCGCCAAGGACGTCGCCCCTGCAGCAGGAACGGCGAGCGATGTCCTCCAGGCAGTGCCCTCGGTTGAAGTCGATGCCGACGGCAAAGTCAGCCTGCGCGGCAACGAGAACGTCGCCGTACAGATCAACGGTCGGCCCTCTCCCATTCGCGGCGCTCAGCTCGGCGCGTACCTCCGGGGGCTTCCGGCGACGATCGTCGAGCGCATTGAAGTCGTTCCCAATCCGTCAGCGCGTCACGATCCAGAAGGTATGGCCGGCATTCTCAACATCGTCCTCAAACAGGGCGCTGACCTCGGCCTTAGCGGTGGTGTCACCCTGAGTGGCGCCAACACCGAGCGCTATAACGGCTCCGGCAACCTCGGCTACCAGGAAGGCAACCTTACGCTGTTCGGAAGCTACGGATTCAACTCCGACGCCCGCGGCGTCATCGGCATCAATGACCGTGAGCGGTTCAACGCGCTGCGCATTCCGCTTTCCTACACGGAGCAGGAGATCGACGGAATCGTCGGCAACGCCGGTCACAACCTCAACACAACAGTCGACTACAAGCTCAACTTGCGGGATGTGCTGTCGAACGGTCTGTCGATCAACAAGCGCCGGTCAACAGATGAATCATCGAGCGGCAACACGGAGTTCACGGGTGGGCGCGTCCTGCTCGACCAGTACAACCGCTTTCGCGACACGAGGGCATCGGGCCTGGTGATCGACAACACGCTTTCACTCAAGCGCACGTTCGAAGCACGCATCCACGAGCTCGGGGGAGAAATTCGCTACAACCGCTCCAGCGACGACGACGAGACCCGCCTCTGGCGCCAGTCTCCGCCCGGATCGGGCAGTCTTGCCCGGCTCGAAGGGGAGAACAACCACGTCGACGCCCTGTCCCACCAGCTGAATGGACAGGTGGACTACACGCGCACGCTCAGGCCGAAGACAAAGCTCGAAACGGGATACAAGGGTATCGCCCGCTGGCTTGACCGCGACTACCAAGTGGAAAAGGATCCGTTCGGGACCGGCAACTTTACGCGTAGCGGCCTTGGCAACGCGTTCCAGTTCGACGAGCAGATTCACGCCGTCTATGGCGTGCTAAGCCAGAGCGTCGGAAAGCTCGAGCTGCAGGGCGGGCTGAGGGCCGAGCAGGCAAGCCGCGATTTTTCGCTTGCCACGCCCGCGGAGAGCTACCCGTACAGCTACGGGAGCCTTTTCCCGAGCGGTGTAATTCGCTTCAAGCCGAGCGACGCAACGGAGCTCAAGGCTAGCTACTCGCGCCGGATCCGCCGTCCTGGCACGCAGGAGCTGAACCCGTTCCCCGTGTTCTTCGACGCGCAGAACGTGTTCCTCGGTAATCCACAGCTGAATCCGGAGTACACTGACGCGATCGAGCTCGGAGCCAGCAAGCAGGGCAAGCTAGGATCGCTCCAGATTTCGCCTTTCTACCGCCACACTACTGACATCATCCGCGTCATCATCAACACGGCCGACGTCATCGACGGACGCGATGTGACTTCGGTAACCTTCGGAAATCTGGCCAGCGCAAACTCGTTTGGAACCGATGTCAACGGCTCGCTGCGGCTCGGTCCCAAGTTCAATGGATTTGCCAGCTTCAACGTCTTCAAGCTGGTGACTGACGGCGGATCAGAATCCGCGCTGTCGTCGAACGCGGTGACGTGGTCCTACCGCCTCAACGCGACGACGCAGCTTTCTCCGACGCTGACGCTTCAGGGCATGTACCAGTACCGCGCCCCCGTCACCATCGAGCGCGGCCGGATCTCCGGGTCGCAGAACGCAAACGTGTCGCTGCGCAAGAAGATTTATGGCGAGAAGGCAAGCGTGGCCGTACGCTTCGTGGATCCGTTCAACACGATCGGATTCAAGATCAGGGCTGGGGACGACAACCTGACGCAGATCACCGAGCGCAAGTTCGGGGTTCGCGCCACCTTCGTGACGTTCCAGTACAACTTCGGGCAGGCGCCGAAGATTCGCCCACCGCGGCAGGATGCCGAGCCTCAGGCGGCTCCGGTGTTCCAGTAGGCGGCTCGCCTTCCCTTAGAGGGAGGCATCGCCTTCAGTCAGCAAAGGAACCGGAAAGCCCCCGCGAGATTTTCGCGGGGGCTTTTCGTTTCTCCGCGGATGTCAGCCGCGAAGCGGCCTGGCGACGAGAATCCCGGTCGCGCGGCGGATCGCTCCCACGTATTCGGGAAGAGTCGTCCGTGTTATCTCGACGGTGCCGCCCGAAAGCGGTGCGTGCAGCACCTTCAACACTCCATCCCCGCCGCGGTACGCAAATGCCGAGTGAGTGACGTCGAGACCGGAGATCGCTGTCGCGAACCCGAGTACGTCGCCCGTCGCGATGCGATCAGCGACGGCGGCGATTCTGTCGGTGGGAATCATGACGCGGGGTTCGTCGTCGAGACCGCGCTCCATGCGGCCGATTTCCGCAAATACGGTATCGTCCTTGAGCGCCAGGTAGCTGCCGCGATGCTCGGTCATGAACCGGAGCGGGCGGCGGTCTTCAATTCCACCCAACTCGCGCGCGATGTTTCGCACGAGGCCGCGTTTCTCGCCGTCGGCAATCCATTCGCTGAAGTAGTGCAGCCGCGACGAGTATCCGCTCCGCACGCCGTTTCGGTAACGCATCCGCTCCACTTCGCGGCCGAATCTTTCCCAGCTCGCCGTACCCGGGTCGTCCGCAACACGCGCGACGGCAAGGGATGATTCGAGGAGGGTCACACAATCGAAGCGCGTCAGTGAGAGGACGAGCGGCTCGCGCGCCAATGGGTTTCCGCCCGCCTTGAGATACGCCTCGAGCGTAAACGGCTCATATGGAGTGCCGATGGCAAGCTCTCCCGCCCGCGTCGCGCTCTTGCCCGCGGCAACGGTTTTCGCCGCCAACCCCTCGTTCCGGAGCGTCGCCGTCCACTCTTTCAATCTCGCTACGTCGTGGTTTGGCACGGTGGAGCCCGGGAGAAGAGCGGCGCGATTCTCACCAGCTGGGGCTGGCCTGCCGCACCCTGCGACGGCGGGGAGGGCCAGCGCTGTTGCAATCGATGCCGCGCTCCTCAGGAGTTCGCGGCGGGATATTGTGTCGTTCATGGCTCGGCGGTCAACGGCGGGGAAGCAATCATGCCTTATTCCTAGGGGTAAGTTACAATCGCCGCAAGACTCACGGCCGGCGCGCGCGCTCATTGCAGCGTCGCGAACCCACCTTCTTGGGGATCAGGATGCAGCCACTCAGGGGCGGGCCCGGGAAACCGGAACAACACGACAGCCCAGCGCTCCGGGCTCGCGTCGCTTATGAAGTGGCGGCGCGAGTGAGGCCGGAGCTCCAGCAGGATTACGAACACTACATGATGGAGACCCACATTCCGGACCTGCTTGCAACGGGATTTTTTCTCAGCGCATGCCTCGCGGCAGGCACCGACGGACGCTACCGTGTGCGATATGAGCTGAGCGGCCAGAGAGCGCTGGACGATTACCTCGCCAGCGAAGCGCCGCGGCTCCGTGAGCACTTCAGCCGCCGGTTCCCGGAAGGCGTTGCAGTGGAACGCGAGGTGTGGCGGATTCTAGACTCGTGGCACGACTCCCCGCTCGATACCGGGAGGTCGCCGCAGCACTGAGTTCCGTCCTCCCCTGAGCAATACTCCAATGCGGTTTTCACTTCTACGTATCAATACGTAGGGAAACCGATTTCCTGATTTTGTATCCTCGCTCCGACCGCAGGCCCCCCAACGTCTTGCAAGGAGTGAGTCATGAAGCTCGATCGCGTTGCCCTGTTCGCATCAATCGCAATATTTGCCGCGTGCGCCGACGGTGTCGGCACGCCCGTTTCGCCCGATGTCAGGACCGCCACCCCATTCCCGGCCAGAGCCAGCGAGTTCATGTCGAACTACGTGGCCATCGGTACCAGCGTGAGCATGGGCTGGATGGACGACGGCGTGTTTTTCGGATCCCAGAACCGCTCGTGGACCTCGCAGCTGGCCGAACAGGCTGAGGTCGAATTTACCGTTCCTGGAATTCAGGCACCGGGTTGCCAGCCGCCTCTCGCAACCCCACTCGCGAGTTTTCGGCGGGTCAACGGCCAGTCTGCCGGCTCCTCGGCGGTTTGTGCGGCGAACCTTGCTGGTACCACTCTGCCTGCACACAATCTCGCCATCGAAAACGCGACCACATCGGAGGCCTTGAACGCCACCCCCGCAACCGCCAGTCAGGGTCGTGGTCCGGTAACCAGCCGAGTCCTCCCGCCAGGCATGACGCAGATGACGGCAATGGCATCGCTCAAACCCACCTTTGTATCAGTTGAGTTTGGGGGAAATGAGATTCTTCCCGCCCAGGTAGGCCTGCTCTATCCCGGCGTCACGTTCACGCCCTTCCCGGTTTTTCAGGCCAACTATTCACGGATCATCGATCACGTGAAGTCGACCGGAGCCAAGGCTGTCCTGGTCAGCATCCGCACCGATCTCCGAAAGTTTCCAACCATCCGCACCGGACCGGAAATCGCGTCGCAGCGTGCCGCGTTCGCGGCCTACAACGTCGCCGTCAGCGCAAACTGCGATGCGAGCGAGAACTACGTCTTCGTCCGCGGAAAGGTCCTGACGGCGGTCATCACCGGGATTACACGGGCGGGTTACGGCCTCGGGCCATTCGAGCTCAGCTGCGCCGATGTGCCTGGAACGCTCGACTACATCCTGACGCCGGCCGACATCAACTACCTGAATGGGCTCGCCGAGCAGACGAGCGACGAGATCGAGGCAAGGGCTGCCGAGAACGGGTATGCGGTATTCCCACTCGGTGTGCTGTACAACAAGGTGAAGGAGGATGTCCCGTTCGAGCTCGGTGCCTTCCTCACCTCCGGTTCTCCCTACGGCAAGCGGATCAGTCTCGATGGCGTACATCCGAGCGCCGATGGGCATTCAGTCCTTGCCCGCGCTGCCCGCGTCGCTATCAGCAAGGCATACGGTACCGGCCGTCCGGACTGATCCCGGTCTCGAACGATCTTCGACGCCTCTCCCGATCCGGGGGAGGCGTCGCCGCATCTATTCGCGCTGCCTCAGCTCGTCAAACAGCTTTGGCAGGAGCGAATGGAGGGCGGCCAGAGCGCCTGGCGTCTTCCCTTACTGTTATTTTTACGGCTTGAAATGATCAGCGAACCTGCATTGATGCCCCTGTGACTTCGCCTCGCCGTCCAGGACGGCCCGCGGCCGCCAAGGGCCGTCCCCGCAAGAGAGCCGGGCGCTCACGTGGCCCGGCCCGCCCACAGCAACAGCACACTTCCCTGCCCACAACGCGCAATGCGTTCGTCGAGACTCGCCAGTGGCTGCTTGAGCGCCACGGACCGGTGTGCGCCTACTGCGAGCGCAAGATGAGCCAGAAATCCATCACTCTGGACCACGTCACACCCCGCCGCGGCAAGACTGCGTACGACCGGCGTGACAACCTCGTCCTGTCATGCTCGGCCTGCAACGCACTCAAGGCTGATCAGCCGTTCCTTGCTTTTCTCCTCGCGCGGCGCGCGCGGGCGGCCAGCCTCCTGCGGTACGGAGCACACCTGAGTCCGATGCTGATCGACCTCGCCACGGAAATCGCCGGCCCGGAAGCAGCCGCGCGCGCGGCGAGACTGGCCGACCCTGATTATCCCTATCTGGATTAAAGGCGCCGCGCTTCTACTGAAGCCAGGGAATCTGCGGAGAACGGTAGAAATTCACGCCGAGGCCCGATAGCCGCGGCCCATGCGCGGCAAGGCGCAGGCGAAAATTCTCCCACGATCTGTTCGCCGGCGCCGACCACCCCAGCTCGGCAACGACCGCGAGCCGCGGAAACGCCATGTACTCGAAGTCGCTTCGCTTCTCCAGCGTTTCCGACCAGAGCGGCGCTTCGATCCCCAGCACGGAACTCTCCGGCACACCTTCAAGGTAGGTTCCGGGCTCCCAGTCGTAGGAATCGCGAACATCGATAATCGCCGCCCACTTCAGTCCGAGGACGGTCGCGCTGTCGTACTTCATGTCGAGATAAAGCTTCTTTGACGGCGAAAGGATCACCTTCCCCCCTCGTGCCGCGTGCACGAACGACGAGTCGCGCTTCCAGTGCTGCACGATGGTGGCGGGAGAAAGGTTCGCGGGAGAAATCTCACCCCACCCGATGGTCACCTTGCCATGGGACTGGACGATCCCCTGCACGCGCTCGATGAATGCGCGGTACGCGTCGTGACTGATTTTCTCGACCTCGTCGCCGCCGATGTGGAACCAGGGCGCCGGCGTCAGCGCGCCAATCTCCCGCACCACGTCGCTGACGAATCGATAAACCGTATCCCGCTCGGCGCATAGCGCGCTGAATCCGACGCGTATTCCCGCGTACGGCGCGCGCGCGACGCCGTCGCAATTGAGCTCACCGTACGACGCGAGCGCGGCGTTGGTGTGGCCCGGCATGTCGATCTCGGGCACGATCGTAACGAAACGCGCAGCCGCGTAGGAGACGAGCTCGCGAAATTCATCCTGCGTGTAAAATCCGCCCTGTCCGCCGCCGACTTCACCGCGGCCGCCGATTGCGGTGAGATTCGGCCACGACTTGATCTCGATTCGCCATCCCTGGTCGTCGGAGAGATGCAGGTGGAGCCGATTCATCTTGTAGAGCGCGAGCAGATCGATGAATCCCTTCACGTCACGGGAGGAAAGAAAGTGCCGCGACACGTCGAGCATCGCTCCGCGCCACGTGAACCGCGGAGCATCCTTGATGTGCCCCGCTGGAATGCGGAGCGCGCGCGACAGCGCAGCAGGGTGCTCAACCGCTGAGGGCAGCAGCTGGCGGATGGTCTGGATACCATAGAAAAGTCCGGGTGCGGACTCGGCGGTGATCCTGACGGCGCTGCCAGAGATAGTGAGGTCGTACCCTTCCGGCCCAAGACCCGTGGCCCCGCGAGCGAGCACGATGCGGCGGCGGCCAGAGCTCACATCGTAAGCGCCCACCATCGGACCGGACGAACCGGTGGCGCGAAGGAGCGTCGCCAGTTGGTCGGCAAGCGCACGATCGCCGGGGTTTGTCGTGATGTCCTCAACTACTACTTCCACGGTGGAGTCGACGAGAAACGACTCGCCCGGCAGCAATGCAACAGACGACGGCACTGGAACGATCGCATGAGTGATTGCCGATTGCTGAGGCTGCGGTGGAGCACCGGGAGGTGCCGGACTGCACGCGGCGGCGACAGCAACAACCGCAATGGCCGCGCGAAGATATCCCTGGACAGTTGACATGTTGAATGGCGCCTGCGTTATTGGCTTTTCAGCCGTTCCTCGCGAGTATAACGCCAACACCCACGGGGCGTACAGCAGATGAAAAAGAAAGGCCAGCCAATTCCCGACTTCTCACGCAACCGAAAGGGGACCAACGTCCCTGGCGCGCCCGACCGGAAGCAGCAACCGGCGCCCCGTCCGCAGAAGGGCGCCGGTAAGCCTCAGGCTACATCATCCAAGTCCGGGCACCGCGGAAAATAGAGCGAGCGCCTCAACGTTCCCGGTGAGTAGTCAGACTGTCGCGTCCTAAGGGTTGAACCAGTAGGACGCTTTCAGCAGGAAAGTGTTGTTCGGATGAAGGCTGAAGAGGTTTCCGAGATCGCGCGAGAAGGCGAAGTCCGCGGGCGCGCAGGTTTTCACTGGTGGCCGGGCTGAGCGGTTTCCACCCCGCACGGTAGCGGGGTGACGAATGGGTTCGCCAACTGAGACAGCCGCATCCCGCGTTTGGTTTAACTCTGGTATTTTTGTAGATGCGGGTGGTGCCCGCTCACCTAACGCCCGCCCCAGGAGGATTCATGGTTCGCTCAATGATTTCCGCTGCGTCGCTTTCGCTTCTCATTCTTTCCGCCTGCGCGAAGAGCGGGGACGAGAACGCAACTGCCGTGAACGATTCCCTTCCTCCCGCTGGGGCAGACGGCAATGCGGCAGATCCTGATGTCGTGGTGCCGGCGGGAGGCATTCGCGTCCAGGGCTGGACCGGCCGGCTAGACCCACAGGCGGCCAAATCCGGAAAGACACTCTCCGATGCGAGCTTCGACCTCGCCGGCGACACCCTGCGCGTAGTTTCCGGACCGGCGGCCATCTACTGGAACCCGACCAACACCGCGCGCGGGAATTACACCGTCAGCGCGACGTTCACCCAGAACCAGAAGTCGGCGCACGCGGAGGGTTATGGGCTGATCCTCTCAGGGAACAACCTCGAGAAACCCAACCAGGGCTACCTCTACTTTCTGGTACGACAGGACGGGAAGTTTCTGATCAACCACCGCGCGAGCGACACCGAGATCCACAAGTATGTGGACTGGACATCCAACTTTGCCGTCAAGACTCCCGGCTCCGACGGGACGGCGACCAATGCACTGTCGATCGCCGTTGGCGATAAGGCGCTCAGCTTCAAGGTGAATGGGAAGGAAGTGAAGAGCCTGCCACGCTCCACGATCGATTCGGGCGGACCGAATTCAGGTACGAGCGGAATCTTCGGCCTGCGAGTCAATCACAACCTGAACGTCAGCGTGCAGGGCCTGACGTCCAAGCCGCAGGGGTGAGCGAAGTCATGACCAGGCGCGTGCCGGCAAGCGCGCGTCTGGAAACGAGACCCGCAACGGCGGACTACGCGACGTTTTATGCCGCCTATGTCAATGCGGCTCCGGACGGCGACATCATTGCGACGCTCGAGCGCGAAGGGCGCGCGACGTCGGAACTGCTGCGCGGAGTTCCTGAATCGCTTGCCGGTCATCGCTACGCTCCGGGAAAATGGAGCATCCGGCAGCTGGTGGGACATCTGATCGATGCGGAGCGAATCTTCGCCGTCCGCGCGCTTCGCTTTTCGCGCAACGATCCCACCGCTCTTCCTGGATTCGACCAGGACGATTACATGGCCGGCGCGTCGTTCGACGATTTCCCGCTTGCCGAGCTCATTCCAGAGTTGGAAGCGGTGCGCCGGTCAACCGTCCTTCAGCTTCGTCACATCACCGCCGAAGCGTGGGATCGTCGCGGCGTCGCGAGCGGTGCGGAGGTGAGTGTCCGAGCGCTGGCCTGGATTATCGCAGGCCACGAGCTACATCATCGCGGTATCCTGCGGTCACGCTACCTCAGGACCGCGTAACTCTCTCTGACACCGCGCGGTCCATGTTGGCGCATTTCAGATCCACCGCCTCACCCGGCGCCGATACCCCTCGTACCCTTCTCCGAACTCGGCGGCGAGATAACGCTCTTCGCGGCTGATCACCAAGCGAAAGAGAACGAGAAGAACGATGGGAAGCAGCAGGATGGGCCAAACCCAGTCGAGTAAGAACGCTGCGCCCAGGTAGACGAGCGCCATTCCGGTATACATCGGATTCCGCGTGTAAGCGTACGGACCACTCTCTACCATTGTCGAGGCCGGTCTCATTGGCAAAATCGAAGTGCCCGCGCGCGCGAACGTCAGAATTCCGGACACGATTACGATAAGGCCGAGCGCGGCCAGTACTGCGCCCGCAACGCGAAGCGCCTGATCGAGGCCGGCGGATTCGCCGACCGAAATGCGAGTGACCCGCGTTTCCAGCAGCCACCCGATCAGCAGTCCCCCGACGAAGAGCAAGGGCGGAGGAAACCGGACGGCCGGACCGCGCTTTCTTCCCATCTCAGCCACTGCGCCGACCTGACCAAATGGTCCTGAGGACTGGCACTTGTGTGTCTCCGTGAAACGACGACGACCCGCGAGTGGGCGGGCCGTCGCGGTTTACCTTGCGGTCAGGACACGAAGGTGTCGCACGTTCGCGGGTCGCCGGACTGGAATCCGCGCTTGAACCACTCCGAACGCTGCGCTGCCGATCCGTGCGTGAACCCGTCGACGTTCACCCGCCCCTGCGTCTTCTGCTGAATCCGGTCGTCGCCGACCGCGGAAGCAGCGCCCAATGCCTCGTCGACGTCGCCCTGTTCCAGCAAGCCTCTTGAGTTAGTAGAGTTCGCCCACACTCCAGCAAAGCAATCCGCTTGCAACTCCATGCGAACCGAGAGCTGGTTCGCCGCATCCGGATTGGACTGCTGGCGCTCGCGCACCTGCCTGTCCGTGCCGGCAAGGTGCTGAACGTGGTGGCCGATCTCATGCGCGAGGACGTAGTTCCGCGCGAAGTCACCCGAAGCGCCGAACCTCTTCTCCAGCTCACCAAAGAAATTCAGGTCGATATAGACGCGCTGGTCGAGCGGGCAGTAGAAGGGCCCCATTGCCGACTGCGCGGGACCGCAGCCCGAACTGGTCGAATTCCGGAACAGAACGAGCTTGGCCGGCTGGTACTGCTGCCCGTACTTCGGAAGAATCCTCGCCCAGGTATCCTGTGTGTCGTTGAGCACGAAGGTGATGCGATCGACCTCCTTGTCCTCAGCGGCCGAATCTGCTGCCGACATCGGCGCGGATTGCGTCCCGCCCACGCCCGGCTCCACGCCCAGATCCTGAAAAAGATTTCTTCCCGTCAGCAGGCTCAGTGCAAGGACGACAACCGTGCCGCCGATGCCGAGCCCCTTCCCAAGACCACCGCCCTTACCACCGCTTGAGCGACGATCATCAACATTTCCCCTGTCAGCACCGGGCGTCCACTTCATTGTAGTCTCCATGGAGTGATTGAAGCTCTTCCGTCCAACCGACATAAAAGCAAGAATCTCGCCTCGCTTTGAAGAGCCGTTGCCTTGAGCGGCCAGCTTGTCGCGCGACGCGGCTGGTCGGGTGAGTGCCTGCTTCGGCGGCAACGCTCGACTCGGTCGGAGCCCAGGGCGCGGGTGCCCGCTCCGCGGGCAGCCGCTGGTCTCCTCGGTCGCTCGCTTGATGCCGCCTGTGCAGACACCCTCCCTCCCGTCCGCTCTTCAGGATCCACCCAAGCCACTTGGCCGCCGTCTATCTCCGCTCCCGGGGGAAGACCTGGTTAGAGGCCATCCCGCGCAAGAGCGAGAGAACATCCCCGGCCAACTTGCTGGCGAAGGAACCGTCGTGCGGATGTAATTCACTCTTGTCGAAATTAGTGGCAGAAAAGTGAAGCAGCACGTGCAGCAGGCGTTCAACTTTGCAACCTCTACTCCCCCCAAGTCGCAGTAGTAACTACCCGCGCGAAAGCGTAAGGAAGATCTTCGGCAGTCCGAAACGAGTGCGGTGTCGACCGCCAAATTCCTCACACAGGAACGTCCCCCAGCGCGGAGGCGGGTTTTTCCGGCAGTTGAGGTCAGACTGGGAGAGGGTGAGGTGTCGGACGCAGGCGGCTTTCCAAAGCGAGCGACCAAGGAGACCAGCGGCTGCCCGCGAAGCGGGCACCCGCGCTTTGGGCTCCGCCCAAGCGAGCGTAGCCGCCGAAGTCCGATACCTAGCCCTCGACTCGCGCACAAATCCAGAACGGAGCAAAAAAAAACGGCCCACCCCGAAGAGTGGACCGTTCTGAAACGAAGCGATTATGCTGGTTCTTCGACGTAAGCTTCGGGCATTGCCGGAATCGGAATCGGATCGGACATGTTGTAGTCGTCCGACTCCATCGGGATGACCTTGCTGGGCGTCTCGGGACGCGGCGGCTGCTCGGTGGGGATGTTCGTCACCGCGAGCACGATGCGGCGGTGGATCGGATCCACTTCCAGGACTCTCAGGTCAAGATTCATCGTCTCGTAAACGATGTCCGCGGGGCTGTTGACCGGCTGGCCAAAGTTGAGCTGGCTCACCGGGACAAAGCCTTCGATGTCGTTGCCGATATCGACGACGACTCCCTTGTCCATCAGGCGCACGACCTTGCCCCCGAGTTCGGTGCCAACGGGATACGTCTCGCCGATGCGGAGCCACGGATCCTCGGTGGCCTGCTTCAGTCCAAGCGAGATACGCTTGTTCTCGGCATCGACGTTCAGGATGACGACGTCAACCGCATCACCCTTCTTCACCACTTCCGACGGGTGCTGCACGCGCTTGGTCCACGACATGTCGGAGATGTGAATCAGTCCATCGATGCCGGGCTCGATCTCGACGAACGCGCCGAAGCTCGTGAGGTTGCGAACCTTTCCGTTGAGACGGGTGCCGACCGGATACTTTTCCGGCAGCATCATCCACGGGTCCTGCTCCGTCTGCTTCATGCCGAGCGAGATCTTCTCCTCGTTCGGATCGACCTTAAGCACGACGGCCTCGATCGCTTCGCCGATCGACACGAGCTTCGACGGATGACGGACGTTCCGCGTCCAGCTCATCTCGCTGATGTGGACGAGGCCCTCAATACCCGGCTCGAGCTCGATGAATGCGCCGTAGTTGGTGATCGAGACCACCTTTCCGGAAACGCGCGTGCCGACCGGATACTTCTCGGCGACGTCCTTCCACGGATAGCTCTGGAGCTGCTTGAGGCCAAGCGAGATGCGCTCGCGATCCCAGTCGATGTCGAGAACCTTCACCTCGAGCTCCTGGCCGATGTGCACCATCTCCGACGGATGCTGGATGCGGCCGTACGACATGTCGGTGATGTGAAGCAGTCCGTCCACGCCACCAAGGTCGATGAATGCGCCGAAGTCGGTGATGTTCTTGACGACTCCCTTCCGCACCTGGTCCTTCTGCAGCTCCTTCATCAGCTTCTCGCGCTTGCCCGCTCTCTCCTGCTCGAGGATCACGCGGCGCGATACGACGATGTTCCGCCGACGCTTGTTGAGCTTGATGATCTTGAAATCGAAGTTCTGGCCGAGCAGCTCGTCGACGTTCGGGACGCGACGCAGCGCGATCTGCGAGCCGGGGAGGAATGCATCCACTCCCATCAGGTCGACGACAACTCCGCCCTTGATCTTCTTGATGAGCGTTCCCTTCACCGGCTCGTCCGACTCGTAGGCGACGCGGATGCGCTCCCACACGCGCATGAAGTCGGCTTTTTTCTTCGAGAGGACGACCGAGCCTTCCATGTCCTCGAGGTGCTCGAGCAGAACTTCGACTTCATCGCCGGGCTTGAGGTCGGGAAGGTCCTTGAATTCCTCGAGCGGGATCGTGCCTTCGGATTTGAAGCCGATGTCGAGCACGACCATGTTGTCGCGAATATCGAGCACACGGGACTTGACGATCTCGCCTTCCTCAATGGAAGCCATCGTCCCGTTGTACATCTCCATCATTGTCTCGAGCTCGTCCTGCGAGTAATCGTCCTCGTCGTAGAGCTCGGGGCGCAGGTTTGCAAGCGGGCGCAGCTGTGCTTTCTGCAGGTCGCGCTTCTCGCGCGCCGTGAGCGTCGCTGCGGTTGGGGTAAGTGTGTCGGTGGCGGAGTCTATCATGTTGCTGGTTAAAGGTTTGAGCGCGTTCGGGGGTAGCCTTTTAATGTAGGCGTGACGGGTTCATCGGTCAACTTTCTTCACTCTCATTTGGGGAGAGCCCTAAGCGAGCCTGACGCAGGCAGAAACGTGCCGTGATTCCCGGGGGATTCCGCTCAGGCAACTACCCGGTGGGGACGTCGAGCTGGCCGTACGAATTCGCACCCCAACAGACCAGTGCGCCGTCCGCGGTGAGAGCGCACGTGTGATAATAACCGGCGCTGATCTGAATGACGGAAGGCAGCCCGGATGGTGGTGCTGCCTGGCCTTGGCTGTTGAGGCCCCAGCATACCACTTGCCCGGTAGTCCGTAACGCGCAGGTATGCCCATAGCCGGCGCTAAGCTGCCTCACAAGAGTAAGGCCTGCCGGCACCTCTGATTGACCGAGTACGTTCGAACCCCAGCACGCGACGTTGTCATTCGCCGCAAGCGCGCACGTGTGGTAGAACCCAGCGGTAATCTGGGAAGCAGGGCCGAGGGCGGCGGGCACGATGGCCTGGCCGAAGTTGTTGTATCCCCAGCAGACCGCGTTCCTGCCTGCGGTGACGGCGCATGTGTGGCCATAGCCCGCACTGACCTGAACAACGCCCGTCAGGTTGTCCGGCATCGGCGGTTGATTCGATGCAGCCGAGCCCCAACAGGCCAGAGTTCCGTCCGACTTTATCGCGCAAACATGGAAACCACCGCTACTCACCTGGGCGATCGATGCCAAGCCACCGGGGACGTTGGTACCGCCCCCGTCGCTTCCCCAGCACACTACCGTCCCGTCTGTTCTCACCGCGCAGGTCCGCACTCGGCCGGCGTTAAGGTGAGCGACCGGACCCAATCCGGGTGGTACGCTGGTCTCACCAGCACCGTTATCACCCCAACACAGCACAGTCGAATCAGTCTTTAGCGCGCACGTATGATTCAATCCGGCGCTCACCTGTACGAAAGAAAAAGGCATGCGCGGGCTGGCTGGCTCCGGGTTGGCTGGCTCTGGTACCATCGGCTCCGTGCAAGCGGAGGTCAACAACATGGCACCCGCCAGTATTCCCGCCAGGAGGCGCATTGGCCGTCTCGTCAACGCGCCGCCGTCGCCGCGGAAAAGAAACGGCTTGTAAACGATTCGACACGCTGGCGCGGAACGAAATTGCCGGCATGGTCGTGCGCGAAAAACATCACGCCGTCAATCTCTTCGCGGCGGTCAATTGCAACCTCCTCGAGCCGATCGGTGCAACCGGAATATTGGGTCATCGATTCATAGCTGTACCACGGGTCCACGTAGTCGAGCGTGGCAAGGACGAGAGGCGGGCCTCCGATGCGGAGCTTGCTCGTGAGGTTGTCGCCGTAGTGATCGACTGAAGAAGCCAATGGTCCTTGGATCTTACCCATGATGACGCAGAAGCCGGACGCAATGAGATAATCGAACTTCGCATATCCGCCTTCGGGAAAGCTGAATGAGCTGCGCTCGATTGTCACCGGATTGTAGGAGTCGAACCACATCAGTTGTTTGCCGTTGAGCACAGAGCGTGAATAACTGAGAAAAGCCGAAATGGCATCGGCCTCAACGACGGAATAGCCAGGGCCGTTGCCCCGGAACCAGCGACCACGTGTTCCGAGCTGGTTGTCGTACATGATTCCGTCGAAACCGAGGTCGCCGATATAGGCCCCAACCTGGTCTGCCAGAAACTCACCGCACAGCGTCCCCTCCCTGATTCCTGAAGGCGCGGTCGCAAAAACTCGCCGATCAGCATGCAGCCGACCGCGAATGTCATAGCTACCCCACTGGTTTGAGGTGCACTCCTGGTGGTCCCGGTACTTGAAATCATTGCTAAGCGTGAACTCGCTTCCTGAATCGATATGCTCGAATACTTTTAGCTTTATGCCGGCCGCGCTCGCTCCGGTCTGGAGTGCCCGTCGGATACCCGCGATCTGGTTGTAATCGAGGATCCGATCAGAGACCGCGACGTGATCCGTGGTGCGCGCCCACTCGACGGTGTCCCCCCAGTACCTTAGCCCGCGATAGCCGAGTATATGGTCGCTGTTTCCCACTGCGAGAATCACGATGGTCTCACTTGCCTTTGAGATCAGCGGCTCATAGTGCCGAAATAGGTCGGCGACGGCGGCTTCCGGTTGGGAGAAGTCGGGAAAGATCTTGGGCGTTACGAGGAGGACGACGGCGCTGGCTTGCGAGCGCCGCCCGATTTCAGTGGGAGAAGTGCAACTCGTAAACAGAAATCCGATGATCATGGCGGCGGCGAACCGCATGACGGTGACGGTCAAGCTCTTTTCAGGCAAAGTCAGAGCTGCCCGCATTGCGAACACACACCTGCGCCCTACGAGCCACTTCGCCGCGCTTCGCCAGATGGCAACGGGACGTCCCATTGTTCGTAACCGATGAGGATCAAGTTGCTGGCTGAAGGTTGTGGGGGCGTTGGACGGAAACCTTAATGTACGCCGGGACGCATGGGGGTCAAAGTGTCCGAACGGGGACGGGAACTCGCCGGAAAGCAGCCGGCAGTGACAACCTTACGATCAGATACCGCCGCGCGCCGTATCGATCCTAGCTTGCGGGGCGCCGGGCGAGCGACACGATCTGCTCGACCTGCTCCTCCTGGGCAAGGAGTGTGGTATCGATTACCACCGCGTCCGGGGCCGGAAAAGTCTGCCGTGAATCCCTGAGGTCGCGCTCGGTGAT
>DATLXE010000388.1:0-5630 GCA_035575795.1 Gemmatimonadaceae bacterium | reverse complement strand
CGCGGGCTACGCCTGGACGGCTGCGCTTGCGACCCCTTCCTTCTGGGTCTTCGCCATCGGGACGGCGCTGTACGGACTGGTCGCGTCCGGCATCGGGCTCTTCAACGAATCGATCCTCGCGCAGCGCGGGTTTGGCCCTCACGTCTATTACCAGACGCTTGCCGTCACGGCCCTGACGGCGCTCATCGGCAACATCGCCGGAGGCTGGCTGGCGAGTCGCGTTCCTCTCGGGCGGCTCATGGCCGCCTCGCAGTTCATCCTCGCGGCCGGCCTCGTGGCGCTGCCGCATGTCGCGTCACTGGCCCATGTGATGGCGTGGGCGACAGCGATGGGCCTCGGCGGCGGCCTCGTGATGGTCCTCTTCTTCAGCGTGTGGGGCCGTGTGTTCGGGCGCCGCGATCTCGGGCGCATCCAGGGCGCGGCGCAGGGGTTGACGGTGGTGGCCTCGGCGCTCGGTCCGCTCCTGCTCGCCTGGTGCCTCGACACGACCGGGAGCTACACGGTGGTGTTCCAGGCGCTCGCCGCCGTCATCGCGGTTGTCGCGGTTGCGGCGCTCGTGATGTCGCTTCCCGCAGCGCTGCCCGTGACACTCACCGACACCGTGCCGAGAGATGCCGCGGGCTGATGGCGGCCCTTCACGCGACGATCTGGATCTCCATGCTTCTGTTCATCGCCGGCGAGAGCGGCCGCGCGTTCACCCGTCGCGGCGATGATCCGCCACGGTGGGCGTGGTGGGCCTTCGCGACCGGCCTGCTCCTTGCCATCGTGCACACGGGCCTGGCCTTTGCGACGGTCCATGATACGCGGCCTCATGACCCACGCAAAAGGCGGCTTCTACCACGACGGCCGCTTCGCCGATCTCATGGCCGTCGTCGAGCATTACAATCAGTTTCTGAAGCTGAGGCTGACCGACGCCGAGAAACGCGACTTGACCGAGTATTTGAAGTCACTCTGAGATCACCATTCGTTGATGCTGGTCCAAGTGAAATACTCGCGGCCGCCACTTTGACCCATCCACCGGAAACGAAGAGAAGCGCCGCTACTCGACCCGCAGCCGTCCCTTCATCGTCGTGTGATACGTACAGATGTACGCGAAGTCTCCCTTCTTGACTGTCACGAACCTCCACGCTTTGCCTGCCTCAATCGCTTTCGAATCGAACCGGCCCGTCTGCGACGTCGCGGTGTGCGAGAACGGATCCTTATTGGTCCAGACCACGGAGTCGCCAGCCTTGACCGTGAGGAGTTCGGGCTTGAAGCGTGTCCCTTCGATCGCCACCCGGTGCGTCACGGGCTTGCGGGGGCGCGGCGCTGCCCCGATGCTCGCAGGGCCCAGAATCAGAGCCAGGACGGCAGCGAGCGCGCGTCTCCTGCGCTTCCCTCGGCTCATTTCTTGACCCGCGATGACTGCAGATGCTTGGCGTGCTCGAGGTGAGCGGCGAACGCCGGACGCGTCTTGACCAGGAGCGCCTTCAGTTCTTCGTTCGTCGCGCCGGGGACCAGCGTCTTGTCGAGAGCATCCAGGACCTGCGTGTGGTACACGACCTCGTAGTCGATGTATGCCTTGTCGAACGCGGCCCCCTTCAGCTTCTTGAGGTTAGCGATGTTCTTCCCGCCGCCAGCCTTCAGGCTCTGGCTCGTGGGGTTATCTTCCGGCTTGACCTTCAGTCTCGTGACCAGCTCCACGGCCGCCTTGTTGACGCCCCCATGGTCCCTCACCATCATTTCGGCGAACGCCTTGACCTCCTTGTTGCTGGTCCTCTTTTGAGCAAGGGTGCCGGCGTCTATATCGACCTGGTTTGCGGTGACGACGATGGACGCTATCTGCGGGTCCGTCACAACCTGTGCGGACACGGTCGAGGCGGAGAGCAAGAACGCGGCAGCGAGAACGGGCAATTTCATGCATTCACTCCAATTGAACACGGACGGTAGCGCGGCCCTTCCGGGCCGCCTCAGCTAGCCGGGTAAATCCCGGCGCTGTACATTGGATGCACGGGATACGGCGGCGTTCCCGATATTGCGGATTAAAAAGCGGCGAGCACGGCGGCGACGATGCGGTCGCAGCGATCGCCGGCAAACGCGAACACGTCGCCTGTGGCGACATCGACGTCCCGCGCGAGTGACTCACGCAGCAGTGCGCGCGCGCGGAAGAGCCGGCTCCGGACGGTCGCGGCAGGAATCGACAGGCAGGCGGCCGTTTCCTCGACAGTCATGTCGTTGACTTCCCGCATCACGAAGACCGTGCGGAACACAGTGGGGAGCTCGTCGATTCTGCGCTCCAGCATGCGCCGGATTTCAGCGCGGAGCGTAGCGCCCACCGGGGACTCGGTGATGCGATCTGGCACCTCAGCGTCCGCCCGATCCGCACGGTCGGGACCATCGAACGGCACCACGACCCGATGTCGCCTCTGCTTTCGCAACCGCATCAGCGACTGGTTGATGACGATGCGGGTGAGCCAAGTGACGAGCTGCGATCCGCCGCGGAAGCTTGCCATACGGCGGAACGCGGCCAGATAGGCGTCCTGGAGGGCGTCCTCCGCCTCGGCATCGTCCTTGAGTATCGAACGGGCGATCCGAAACAGCTTGGCGTTGTGCCTTTGCATCAGCGTCTCGAAGGCGACGGGATCGGACTGCGCAATGCGGCGTGCGAGCTCGGCGTCGTCGAGGAGGGCTTCGGGGACAGACGTGTGGGGTGACTGGGCCATCGTGAGTGCTCTTTCTGTTGGATGCACGTGATCGCTGGGGCGTTCCCACAAACACCGGACGTAACTAATTACGATCGCCGCCGGCCTCAGACGGCGTGAGCCCGCAAAACGCCTGTATTTCTGCGTGCCCGAGGCGGCGCTGCAATTCGCCCAGCAAATTGGTGACCGCTGGAGGAGTGTGCATGAAAACCACAACGCTCGGCTGCCCTTGGTCGGATATCTGAACGTCGTCCCGCCGAACGTCACTGGACGCCCGTCATCGATGTAGATTCCGAGCGGCGGTGTCCGGGAAGGCGCCAGCCCACACGCGGCCCTGCCGCCCCCACCGCAAAGCTGATTGTCGACCAGCGCGATTCGTAGTTGGCGTCCTCGTCCCCCTCGATCTCGAGCATCGACACGAACTTCACGTACCACACACCAGCCGTCGTCAACCGAACGGTCGCCCTGCCTTCCGCGTCGGTTGTGAGCCTCTGAGGCGGAATCCGGCGGTCGGACCTGCCGACGCGACCACCGGCAAAAATCACCCTGTTCGCCCATGGCCTGCCCTTCACGATGCAGCGGACGGTTAGGCTGTTACCAGGCTTCAGCGCGGAAGGGTTCTGCTCAGGAACAATCTCCGCATCGTAGCCGAGCACGGTCGACGCGTGGGCGGTATGGGCGTCCCCCACCTGGATCAGCGTCTTGATGAATTTCTGGTAACGCTCCTTCGATGGCTCCGCCATGCGGTTGTTCACTTTGCGCAGGGCGAGGATGTCGTCAAGCCCCTCATCTTTCAGGTACGCGTTGAACTTGTCCGCGGGAAGTGACAATAACCGCGGCTTCAAGTAGGCGGCGAGCAGGTAGGTGCCCGGTGCCCCTGTGGTGATGCGGACGACGCTTGTCGGGTCCGTCGAGTCGTCCCAGCGTTCGCGCGGCACGGGTTCCCGCGCCGATGGGGTCACGAGCTCCAGCACCACGGGCCGATCGCGCTTGACCGCGTTCTCGCTCTTCGAGAAGGTGCCCGTGTACACGTCCACCCAGGCGTCCTCCCCTGGAGCAACCAGGTAGTGACGAGCCCGAAAGAAGAGATCGTGCGCAGCCACGGACGACGATGTGACGACACAAACGCCGGCGAGCAGAGCGATGAAGCGAATGATGTTCGTCATGAGTAATTAGAACGAAAGTCTGAGCCCCACCCTCGCGGACCGAGGAATGACCGGATGCGTGTGAATGTCCTCGACGCCTTCCGCCGGCTCGCCCGGCAATCGTGAGACGTAGAAATAGTCGATGTCCGTGACATTCGCGTCGAAGAGGTTGAACACTTCCAGCACCAGGCGAGCCTTGCTGGAGACGCGGTAGCCCAGTTCGCCGTTCCACAGCGTCGTACCCTTCGATTGCACGCTGGCGTCCTCGATCAGAGCGCGCGGGCCAAAATGGCGGACGCGCACACTGCCAAACACCGGTTGCCGAGGTTCCGCGGTGATGCCGCCGGAGATGACCCGGTCCACGGCCCCCGGGATGTTGTCGCCCGCCGGATCAAGGTCCGTGAATCGCGCGCGCGAAAACGAGATGTCGGCATCCAGGGTCAGCCAGGAGCTCAGGCGCGCATAGTTGGTCCATTCGAGACCAAACCGACGACTCGGCCTGCCCGCTTCCGTCGTCCCTGCATCGCCGACGAACAACAACTCCGAGTCGAGACCCAGGTACCACAACGCCGCGGTTGACTGGAACCCGCGGAAGCGGACGGTGCGAACCCCCACCTCCGCGCCCCTGGCTCTGACCAGCGGTGTCACGCGATCGGCGGGCTCGCCCGTCAGCGGATCGACACTGATGGTGGCGCCGCGCGCATCATTGCTGTGGACTCCCATCCCCGCATTGGCGTAGAGCTCGGTGCCGCCCCACGGCCCGAGAATCGCGGCCAGCTTGGGGCTCACGAGGGCCTTTGATCCGTCGCCAGAATTCAGCGGATTGTCCGAGGCGACTGAGAATTGATACACATCCGCGCGGACGCCGACGGTCGTCCGGAGTGAGCGCGTCCATTCAATCTCGCTCTGCGCATACGTGCCCACCATGGTTTGCCCGACTTCGTCCTCCCGGGTCGTGGAGAGCCGCCGTCGTGCAACCGTCTTATAGAGACCGACCGGATCGAGCCAATCGCGCCGCACCTGCGCCCCGACGGCGCTCTCGGTGTGCCGCTCGAAGACATGGCCCAACCGCCGGTACGTCAGGCGTCCCCCCACCGCCGTCCTCCGCTCCTTCTGCTCGAACTGGTCGCCGTTGTCCGGATCATCGAGGAAATAGGTGAAATTCGAGAACAGGTTCAGGCGGTTCCGCAGCACGAAGCCGGTCGCTCTCACCGACGACGACCCGATCGACCGTTGGAACTCCGCCGTCACGCTTTGGCGATCCGCCTTGCCCTTGTCGGTCGGGTCGACCAGGCCGAAGCGGGAAATCAATCCGCTGGAGACCGCACGCGCCGGGATCTGGTCCGTGGAATCCCAATCGGCCCAGTAACTCAGGCCGGTGATCGAAAAGCCATTCCGGTTGTCACCCCGGCTGTACCGGAGCACTCCGCTCACCTTGCGGTAGTCATCCGGTCGTACCCATGGTCCATCGTTGTGATTGAGCTCGAGCGCCGCCAGCAGGTAACCGCCTCCGAGACGGGGCGACGCCGCACCCAGCACGCGCCCCCATCCGTCATTGCCCCCACTGAGCAGCAGCAGCGGCCGGTCGAGCTGATTTGCGTAGTTGATATTCGCGGCACCCGCGGCTGAGAAGTCCCCCTCGTCCGCGTAGTACGGACCTTTTTTGAACTGCACGCCGCTCACGAGTTCCGGAATGAGGAAGTTCAAGTCCATCCACCCCTGGGAGTGGGCACCTGTTGGCGTATTCACCGGCACGCCAGCGACCGTCGTCGCGAAGTCGGTGCCGTGATCGAGATTGAACCCC
>DATLXE010000387.1:0-3844 GCA_035575795.1 Gemmatimonadaceae bacterium | reverse complement strand
GGCACGTTCATCTACCACACGCACTCTAACGAGCAGCTCCAGATGGGATCCGGCCTTTACGGCGCGTTGTTGGTGGTCGACCCCGATCGCCCTTACGACTCTGCAACCGACAAGGTGATCATGGTTGGTGGGGGCGGCCCGGCGGATTCGCTCCCCCAGTTCGGCTTTCAGTCGCCAGGACTGGTCAACGGCAGCCCGGCTCCGCCGCCGCTCGAGCTACGCGCGGGGGTCACGTACCGGCTCCGCTTCATTAACATCAACCCCGATTGGCGCGTGATCTTCTCGCTGATGTCGGATGCGGGATTTGCATCGTGGCGTCCGGTGGCAAAGGACGGTGCTGATCTCCCCGCACCGCAGCGCATCGAGCGTCCCGCCAACCTCCTCACCGGCCCAGGCGAGACGGCTGATTTCGAGTTCACCCCTGCGACGCCGGGCGAGCTGCGGCTGGAGGTAAAGACGATGGTTCCGGGTTGGATCATTCCAATCGTCGTGCGCGTGCGGTGATGTGGTGGCTGCGTCAGTAGCGTGCTTCGCGGTTCGCCATCGATGAAACGGTACCCGGAACGGCCGCCGTCGCAAAGCACCGACAAGGGGCGAGACGCACTTGCTACCCGGGCTGATGAGGACGATTCTTGGTCGCCGCTTCGAAAGCTGCGATTTCGCATCTCCGAGGAAATTCCATAGCCGACCTCGCTACCACCACCATCCACTTGCGCGACCGGATCGTCAGCGGCCTGCACCGCGGCCGCCTGCATGGCGGAGACCGTCTGCCAAGCTTCCGGCAGGTCGCAGAGTATTCCGGCGCGGACCCGCGCGTCGTCGCGGAAGCTTACCGTGTGCTCGAAGGGGAGGGCCTGGTAACTATCCGTGGGCGCTCGGGCGTTTACGTCGCCGAGCAGGAGAGGCTCGGCGAAGGAGCGGTACTCTCCGAAACCAGCCGCTGGATGGCGAGTGTCGCCGCCGAAGCGTGGAAGCGCAGGATTACCCTCCCCGACCTTCCGGAGATGGTTCGACGGTGCACCGGGTCCGTCCGGTTGCGCACGGCTTTCGTCGAGTCCACTGAAGATCACATGGTTGCGTTCACCGCCGAGTTGGAGCCTGCCCTCGGCCTCGAGTGCCGTTCCGTCTACCTGCCCGCGGATGGCCTGAAGGCAGGGAGCTCTGAGGCATCGCGACTGCGAGCGGAGATTGGCGAAGTCGACCTGATTGTCACCACGGCCTTCCATTCCGCGCTCGTCCACCAGATGACCGAGGGGATAGCTACGCCGCTCGTGGCGGTGAGCGCGCACCCCGACCTCGGCCGCGCGATACAGCAACGCATCCGCCAGGGTGCGCTCACCGTTGTGTGCGTGGACCCCCGATTCGCTGACCGTATTCGCTCAGTGTATAGCGGCGGCCACGCCGACCGGGTGCACACGGTGCTCGTCAAGGACAACTCTGCCGTGAACCAGCTCAACCGTTCAGAGCCGGTGCTGCTCACCCGCGCCGCGCGCCGAAAGCTGGAGGACCTGGATCTTCCGATGATTGTGCCGCACAGCCCCACGCTTTCGTTCGAGTCAGTGCGGGAGCTCTCGGAGGTCATCATCCGGCTGAACCTCGAGCGGGGGTAGCAAATTCGTTCTTGCGCGCGCAGCCCTTCCTCCCAACATTAGGATCCGCTGCACCAGATGTTTATTCGCTCTTCCACCTTGTTGGAGAACCGTCAATGAACACGAAGGTCGCCCTTGCCGCTGCAACCCTCGGCCTGCTCGCCGCCTGCGCGGACGCGCCGACAGCGCCAGCAGTTAACCTCGCTGAAGCACCGCAGCTGTCGCTAGGCGCCGGACTCGATGTCGTTCCGGGCGAGCTTATCGTCAAGTTCCGCGCTGGAGCCACGGCCGCTGCCCGCGCTGCCGCGCTGGGGAGGGCCAATGGTCAGGCCGGTGAGCGGATTCTGACGGCAATGATGCAGCGCTCCGGAGATTCGGAGGGGCTGACGATTGTCCACACGCCGCTGTCCGTAGCGGACGCCATCGCGGCGCTGCGCGGCTCCGAGGACGTCGAGTATGCGGAGCCCAACTACATCTACCAGCACAGCGCCACGTCGAACGACACGTACTACACCGACGGTTCTCTGTGGGGCATGTACGGTGATGCAACGTCCCCTGCGAACCAGTTCGGTAGCCAGGCGGGCGAAGCGTGGGCCGTCGGAAAGACGAACTGCAGCAACGTCTACGTCGGCATCATCGATGAAGGCTACATGTACTCGCACGAGGATCTCGCTGCCAACGCCGGCACGAACCCCGGCGAAGTCGCGGGCAACGGTGTGGACGACGATAGCAACGGCTACGTGGATGACGTATACGGCTGGGATTTCGATGGCAACAACAGCACCGTGTTCGACGGCACAGGCGATGACCATGGCACGCACGTCGCCGGAACCATCGGCGGCGTCGGTGGCAATGGCCTGGGCGTTGCCGGCGTTTGCTGGAGCGTCAAGCTTATGGACGCAAAGTTCCTCGGCCGGAACGGCGGCACCACGGCCAACGCAGTCAAGGCGGTCGACTATTTCACGGACCTCAAGGTCCGTCACAATCTGAACCTCGTCACGACCAGCAACTCATGGGGCGGCGGTGGATTCTCGCAGTCTCTCGCCGATGCGATCGACCGCGCGAACACGCAGAACATTCTCTTCATCGCCGCAGCCGGCAACAGCACGTACGACTGCGACAGCAGCACGGCTTGCTATCCTGCTGAGTATACGAGTGCCAATGTGATCGCCGTTGCTTCGATAACCAGCAGCGGCGGCATCAGTTCCTTTTCCAATTTCGGCGCGACCACAATCGACATCGGCGCGCCGGGAAGCGGCATCTGGTCGTCCGTGCCCAAGAGCGTGAAGGGCAAAGCCGTATCCGGCTACGCAAGCTATAGCGGTACGTCGATGGCGACCCCGCATGTAAGCGGCGCGGCTGCTCTCTACGCTGCGTACCACGCCGGTTCGTCGGCCGCGGCGATCAAGTCCGCAATTCTCGGCAGTGCAGTCCCGACCGCATCGCTTGCGGGCAAGGTCGCGACGGGCGGGCGTCTCAACGTGAGCGGATTCTAGCGGCGGAGCGCATCGCGCTTCCACCTTGATGTTGAAGAGCCCCGGTTACCTCGTAACCGGGGCTCTTCGCATCCCGACCTACCCTTCACCGGGGAGACGTTACCGGATGCGCGTTTTCTCCGGCGGTTTCTTCTCTCTGCTCTTGTCGTCGTCCGCGCCGTCGCCGCGGCGCGCGGCTCCCCTGAAAAAGAGAACTTCCTTCAGGTAGACGTAGTTCATCACCGCCCCTACAACCACCAGCGCGACGCCCGCCAGCACCGCGATGGTACCGTAGCGCCACGTGTCGCGCCCGATCAACGCGGCCGCCATGCAGAGTGTACCGAGCCCAATCAGCGTCTGACCGGCCTTGTGTGGAACGGCGCGTGTGCGACGGCGGCGCTCGCGCCCCGGGCGCAGTCCCTCGTTGGTCCACGCATCAAGGATGAACGCGAGACCGATCAGCGCCACCAGCACGCCGAGGATGATCGGGAATTGCTCTACTCTCATGAACTCCGCATCTGCAAGAAAAGGGCGTAGCTTAGATTTACGGCTTGCGACGTCTGGCGGTGCCGCGGCGATTCCCGATCATATGGTGGAGAAACATGAAACGTGCATTGACGCTGTCAACTATCCTCCTGGTTTCCGTGGCCGGCGCGCTCACCGCCCACGACCTTTTCCTCAAGCCCGCCGCTTTCTTCGTGACGCCGGGCGCCTCGGTGAATGTCCACGTGCTCAACGGAACCTTCACCACCAGCGAGAACTCTGTTTCCCGCGACAGGC
>DATLXE010000386.1:0-2600 GCA_035575795.1 Gemmatimonadaceae bacterium | reverse complement strand
GCCCAGGCCTGGATCTCGGCCTGGTCCTTCCCCTCCAGCATGATGCGAAGGAGCGGTTCGGTCCCCGAGTAGCGGACCAGCAGGCGGCCGGCGCCGGCATCGCGTGTCAAACTCACCACAGAGGCACAGAGGTCCACGGAGAATCTTTCGGGTTGAGAAACGCCGTATTCCCGATCCAGAAATTCTCTGTGGATTCTGTGCCTCTGTGGTGAAAATCATCCCCGTACCTGGCCCAGCTCCCCTGTTGACAACGTCGGCGATGTCGGCCGCCCAGGCCTGGATCTCGGCCTGGTCCTTCCCCTCCAGCATGATGCGAAGGAGCGGTTCGGTCCCCGAGTAGCGGACCAGCAGGCGGCCGGCGCCGGCGAGCTGCGCCTCCACCTGCCGCATAGCATCAGCGATCGCCGGAACGGTGGAAAGGTCCTTTCGCTGGCGGACCCTGACATTCACGAGCACCTGCGGGTACGCGACGAGCTGCGACGCCAGGTCGCCCAGCTCTCGACCGGTGTCGGCCATGACGCGCAGGACGTTCAGCGCGGTCACAATCCCATCACCCGTGAACAGATGGTCCGCAAAGATGATGTGGCCCGACTGCTCGCCCCCAAGGGAGAGTCCGCGGTTCATCATCTCCTCCATCACGTACTTGTCGCCGACCGAGCACCGGACCATGCCGATGCCGCTGTCCCGGAGCGCGATCTCGAGGCCGATATTACTCATCACCGTGGCGACGATCGCATCGCCGGTGAGGCGCCTCTGTGCTTTCATGTGCAGCGAGCACAGGAGCAGAACGGCATCACCGTCTACGATCCTGCCGTCCGCGTCGACGAAAATCGCGCGGTCGCCGTCACCGTCGAACGCGACCCCCATCCGACAACCCGGGCGGCGCACGGTGGCGGACAGGAGCTCCGGGTGCGTCGAGCCGCAATCGAGGTTGATATTGCGGCCGTTGGGGGACGCCCCGATGACTTCAATGTCGTAACCAAGCTCCCGAAACAGCCGCGGCGCTACCGTCGTCGTCGCGCCGTTGGCGGTGTCGATGGCGAGCTTGAAGGGGCCAAGACGCGCCGGTTCCGGAAAGACGAGCCTGGCATGTGCAAGGTATGCGTCGGCGACCTCGGTCTGCGCCACCGGTTCGTCGGCGCTCCCGCCGACGCTCCAGCTCGTGTCGGCGATGATGGCTTCGACTTCCCGCTCGACCGCCTCGGTGAACTTTTCACCCCGGCCGGAAAACACCTTGATGCCGTTGTCTTCGAAGGGATTGTGCGAGGCTGATATGACGAGTCCCGCATCGAAGCCCAGCGCCTTCGTGACATAGGCGATGGCAGGGGTCGGGATGACGCCCGCGCTGGTCATTTCGGCTCCCTGCGAGCGGACTCCCCGCGCGAGCTCGCGCGCGATCCAATCGCCCGATTCGCGGGTATCGCGTCCGACGACGAAGCGCAAAGGGGTGTCCAGGGTTGCACCAGCCGGACGGTGGCCAATCATGGCGCGGACGAGCGCGCCGCCCAGGCGCGCCACGGTCTCGTGATCGAGCGGATATGCACCCGCCCTGCCGCGGACGCCATCGGTTCCGAACAGTCTGGGCATTCTCGTTACTTGATGGTGACGTGGACGACGTCAGGATCGGTGGAACTGACGCCGAAATTCTGGGTCGGGTCGATCTGGACCCTGAGATTGTACTGGCCCGGTCCCAGCCCGGCAAGATCCACGAAGGCATCAAGCGTCTCGGTACGGATCGTGTCGAGGGCCTGCTGCTGGCCGCGAACGGTCACCCGCGTGACCGACGGCTGCACGCGCGCCGACAGTTCCGCCCCGAGGCCGCGCCACCGGATCGGCACGCCGGAGAAATCGCGCTCCACGGGCGCCGGCAGGATCTCGACCTCCACCGTCGCGGTCTGCGTCGCCGCCAGCCTCAACGCCGAATCCGACACCCCGATGGTCACCACGTCCCTGACGTTCGCGCGCTGACCGCTCACCGACACCGGCTCGGTCGTCGCACTCGTCAATTCGCGCAGCCGGCTCTCGGGTCCGAGGATTTCAACCGTCGGTGGAGTTACGGTCGATCGGCCGATCACAAACCCGGGAGCCGGATCCCCCTCGATGGCGGCGACGACAGGGACCGAGCGCCGCGCGGACTTCTCCAGTTCCAGTGCGATCGTGGCCGGCGTGACCTGGGCGACCTCCACACCGTAGGGCCCCTTGACCTCGTCGGCCCGGAGATGAAAGAGCCGCGAACCCGGACGGGCTCCGTCGAGATCAAGAATCGCCACGACGTCACCAGGGTCCATGCGACCGAGCACCGCCGACGATCCCCGCACGCGAACATCGACGGTCATGGGAGGGTCCCCGACGATCTCGAGCTGAGGCGGGACGTTCCTCAGTTCCAACGGCACCCGCATTGACCGCTCCACCACGTGCTCACCGGCGACGGTGAGCCACAGCACGGAGGCGAGGAGCAAGGCGAGCACCTTCAGCCAGAGGTGCTGGAATGGATTGAACCTCATGACCGGCCCCGCACGTTACACATCGTACGACCGCGCCCCGACATTGCGCCCTCCCGAGCGTCGCAGCAACACGAGCGACCGGAGACGGTCGCGCAG
>DATLXE010000385.1:0-7484 GCA_035575795.1 Gemmatimonadaceae bacterium | reverse complement strand
TGAATTGCTCCTCACCGACGGCTCGGAAAACGCGTGCGAATCAACTCGCGGAGCTTGCGTGCGCACCACAGATCGACTTCCTGCGACTGGTGGAGGAATTTGCCATCCGCGTGCATACCGCGATGCGGACGGGCGGCGAGGCGGTGGACTTACGGATGTTGCCGCGGCCAGCGCGCACGGACGACCTGGACGTGCATGGTATCCACGTCCTTGAAGCGCATCCGATCACGCTGTTTGGTGACGGCGGCTGCGCGAAAAGCTACGTGGCGCTGTTTATTGCTGGGGAGCTGGCGAAGCGCGGGTTGACGGTTCTCTATGCCGATTGGGAACTCTCGGGCGACGACCACCGGGACCGTCTCGAACGTCTGTTCGGCGCGAACATGCCGGCGATGCTCTACGCGCGCTGTTCGCGGCCGATGAGTGCAGAAGCCGATCGCCTACGGCGGCTCGTGCGGCAACACAACGTCGCCTACTTGGTGTGCGACTCCGTGGCCTTTGCCTGCGACGGGCGCCCCGAAGACGCCGAAGTCGCCGCCCGCTATTTTCAGGCGCTGCGACAAATCGGCGTGGGCTCGTTGAACGTCGCGCATACGAACCGGAGCGAGGACGCCGACAAAAAGCCGTTCGGCTCAGCCTTCTGGCACAACGGCGCCCGCGCGACCTGGAACCTCAAAATATCGAACGACGCGCGTCCGGGCGAGATTGTGGTTGGCGCCTACAACCGGAAGGCGAACCTTGGGCCGCTCCTGCCGGCGGTTGGGTTTCGCATCGCCTTCAGCCCTGAGCGGACGCACATCACCCGCGTGGACCTCGGGACCGTGGACGATCTCGCCGCCGGCCTTCCGTTGTGGCAGCGCATGAAGCAGGCCGTGACACACCATCCGCAGACGCTGACCGCGCTCGCGGATGAACTTGGGGCGAAGACGGACACGCTCGACCGGACAGTCCGCCGCTACAACAAGACCTTTACCCGCGTGCCAGGCGTCGATGGCGTCAGCAAAATCGCACTCGTGCATGGGGCGTCGGCATGACCGGACAAGTTGTCCGCTTGTTGTCCGGACATGTCCGGCGAACGACCGGACGGACAACCCCCCCTGTAAGGGGGTGTCCGGTGTCCGGTGTCCGGTGCCCCAGAGGCACCCTGAGCTTTACATCGCACAGCTCACAGACGGTTCTCTCTCTGCGCTCTCAGTGCAACAGGGACAGCGGCAGGGACACTCCCCTATTAGAGCCCGTAAGTCGCGCACCCTCCGCGCACCCTCCAGGTTGCTGGTCTCTGGGGTCCCCTGCGTGTCCGCTCGTCCGTTGGCAGGCGCCTCTGCCTCTCAGACAGAGGGAAGCACGGCGTTTCCCCTCTGGGAAACGCCCATCAGCGCACCCTGTGCAACGCGGCGTGCAACGTGATGCAGAGGTCCGCGTATGCGTAGGTTGAAGTCTCCGCACGGCGCGATCCCGCGGGCATTCGCCAATCATCGGACGCCCGAAGGCCACGCATACCGCGCGTATCTCACGGCGCTGCAGGCGCGTCTCGGTCCGCTCACGCCGTCCGCGGGTCCGACGCTGCGCGAAGTCGGCCGGCTGTCGGTGGAGCTGGAAGCGATGGGCCGTGAGCTTGAAGCGGCGCGCCGTCGCAATCGTCGGCGGGACGCGGCGCGTCTGCGCCGGGCCATGGTCCCGATGCGGACGCAGCTCTTGACGCTGGAGAAACGGCTCGAAGAGTTGACGGTCCGTCGCTGTGGGAAGAGTGACCCGCATGCGTCGGTGCTGCGCGCGGTGACGGAGGCGAGACGCGGATGACCTCCCGAGAATTCCGCGTGCTCTTCCCCGAGTTCAACGCGCCGTCGTGGTCCGCGTGGAACGCGATCGATGATGCGGTCTTCGGCCTGGAACCCAGCGATCGGGCCTTGGTCGAGCGCGTCACGGGTCGGACTGTTTTGCCGAGTGCGCCGATCGCGGAGTTGTGGATGGTGAAGGGGCGAGGCGGTGGCGGGTCACGGTTCACGGCTCGCACGGCGACGTTCTTCGCGACGGCGCGGGACTATCGACGCGCCGCTGGCGAAAACGTCTACGTCGGGATCTTCGGTCCGGACCGGAAGCAGGGGCGGGTGACATTCCGTTACGTTCGCGAGCTGATTCGCAGTGTGCCGGCGCTTGACGCCCTCGTGGTGCGGGACTCGGCGGACTCCGTCGAGCTATCGAATGGCGTCGTGGTCGAAGTCCTGACGGCGTCCACGAGCGCGCCGCGCGGACGATCGTACGCCCTGGCGATTGTCGAGGAAGCCGCGTTCCTGCCGAACGAGACCGCGGCGGATCCGGACACGGAACTACTGCGCGCGATACGGCCGGCGCTGGCGCGCGTGCCGGGGAGTCTGCTGGCCGTGATCAGCTCGCCCTACGCGAAGCGCGGGGAACTGTACCGCGTGTGGCGGGACGGGTTCGGTCGGAACGAGGACCGGGACCGGCTGGTGGTGGTCGCGGACACGATCACGCTGAATCCGACGTTCAGCCAGCGGGAGATTGACCGGGCGTTTCGGGAGGATCCGGCGTCGGCGCGGTCCGAGTACGGCCGGGACGGGGTCATCGAGTTCCGCAGTGATGTCTCCGCCCTCCTCACGGAGGACGCGTTGGCGGCGGTGGTGGCTGTTGGCGTGCGCGAACGCGCGCCGGAGCGGGGGCGGGTTGCCCGAGGCCACTGCGACGCCGCCACGGGCTCAGGAGAGGACGCCATGGCCATCGCGGTGGCGTTCGACGGGAGCCCGGCGGACCTGGCGTGCGTACGCGTGTGGCGGCCAAGCTTCGACCCGGGCGTGGCCACCGCGGAGGCGGCTCAGGTGTTCAAGGACTACGGAATCCGCACCATCACCATCGACAGGTTTGCGCCCGGCCTAGTACAGCACCTTTTTCGGCAGCACGGGATCGTGTGCCGGATCGCGGAGCGGGACACGTCGGCCACCTTCATCGAACTCCTGGCCGCGATCAATAGTCGCCGCATCACGTTGCTGGACGATCCAACGCTCCTCATGGAGCTGCGACGGCTCGAACGGCGGCCGAATGGGAGCGGGCGGGAACTCGTGGGGCATCCCCCACGTGGGCACGATGACGCCGCGGCCGCGGCCGCGAATGCGCTCTTACAGGCGGACGTGGGACGCCTGCGACATTTCGGGGACCGGGTCGGCAATCCACTCACCGGGCGCTGGATGCCAGCGGCAGCAGCGAGGTAGCGATGAATTATTACGGACAGACGACAGGCGTTGAAACCCTTCACCCGCGCTACGGCGGCTGGTTCTCGAAGGCCGCGTGCTGCCGAGATGTGCTCGAGGGGTCGCCGGCGGTGCACAAGTATGTCCCGCAGCTCAGCCTGCAGACGCTGCAGGATTATCAGGCGTATCTCGCGCGCCCCGCGTTCTTCAACGCGACGGCGCGGACCCTGACGGGCCTGAGTGGCGCGATTTTTCGACGTCCACCCGAAGTGACCGCGCCGACCGCGATGGATCCGCAACTCCTCGACGTCGACTTGGCCGGGACGTCGCTGGTCGAAATGGCGACGTACGTCACGGATGAAGTCCTGGCGGTCGGTCGTCATGGCATCTTGATCGACTACAACGACGCCGCCGGCCGACCGGTGTGGGTGAACTACGCGGGGGAGGACGTTCTTAATTGGGAACAGTCGCTCTTCGACGGCCGGCCGCAACTGACGTTCGTCGTGCTGCGCGAAACCGTGTGGGGGCCTGACGGATCCGTGGCTCCGGGGGCTCGGTTTCAGCGTCAACCGATCGTGCAATATCGGGCGATGGAACTGACGGACTCGGGCCTGATGGTGACGCTGTGGCAGAAGGAGTCGTCAGGCATCCGCATCACGACCACGGCGCTGCCGGTTCGCCGCGGCCAGGCGCTCCGGTTCATTCCCTTCGTGTTCCTTGGACCCGAAGGCGTGGACTCCACCCCGAGCCGGCCGCCGCTGATCGACCTGGCTGACATCAACCTGAGTCACTTCCGTTCGTCCTGCGACCTGGAGCACGGCCGGTTTTGGACGTCGCTGCCGACGCCGTGGGTCTCTGGGTGGAAGGGGGTCGACGGCCCGACGATCGGCCCGTCGCGCGTCTGGGCGATGGAGGATCCAGGGGCGCGTGCCGGCTTTCTCGAATTCTCGGGCGCGGGTCTCGCCAGTTTGGAGCGGGCGCTGGTTGAGAAAGAGCGGCAGATGCAGGTCGTGGGCGCGCGCCTGCTGGAGAGTCAAGCTACGCATCAGGAGGCCGCCGCGACGGTGCGCCTCCGGCAGGCCGGGGACCTGAGCGCGATCTCCCGCCTCGCCCACGCGGTCTCGCGTGGGCTGACGCAGGCGCTCCGCTATCACGCGTGGTGGTGGGCGTTCGACAACACCGACGACGTGCAGGTCCGTCTGAATCAGGACTTCTTTGAGAGCTACCTCGCGCCGGCGGAGATCACCGCGTTGATGCAGCTCTGGCAACACGGCGCGATCAGCTACCACACCCTCTTCGCTAATCTCGAAGCGGGCGAACTGACGCGCGCTGGTGTGACCGCTGAGGACGAACGGGCCGCGATTGCGGCCGTGAGACAGGAGGCAGTATGAGCAGTCGGAGAACGAACATTCATCGCGAGATGGCCCGTAAGATGGCCGCAGAGGACGCGAAGCACGGGCGCACGATCGAACGCGTGGCCACCGAGAGCATGGACACGCTCGATGCCTTCGAAGCCGCGATTCAGGCTGCGATTGCGTCGAAGGAATACACGCCGATGGGGTTGGCGAACTTTGCCGCGGCGAAGGGCAAGCAGACGCTCATGGCGCTGGCCACGCTGGAGCGGGACCAGGCGCGCGTCCGTGCACGTGTGCAGGAGCACCGCACGGCGATGGCGACGCTGCCGACAGGCGACGCCGCACAGCAGCGCGAGATCCGGGCCGAGCTGCACAAGCTGGATCCGATCCTGCGAAATCTGATGGTCCGGCGTACCGAGGATCCTGAAGTGTTGCGCGCGTGCGAGACCGCGCCGAGGGATTTCCCCCTCGTGCCGGGCGAGATCCTGCAGGAGGGCCGGGAACGGTTCGGGATGCAGCAGCATCCGGAGCTGGTCGCGGAAGTGCAGGACCTCGAAGGCTTCGCGAGTCATTGCGAACTGTATACGACCGCGGCGAAGCAGGGGATGCACGCGGTGGTCAAGGAACTGCTGCCGACGGCACAGGGCTTTGAGGACGCGCTCCGCGCGAAGTAACCCATGGCCACTGAACAGTTCCCAAGCGTCGACGCGGCGATGCACGCGCTCGCGCGCCTGCTGGAAGAGCGTGCGGCCGCGGCGCGCGCGGCGCTGTGGTCGGAAGCGACGGCGATCCTGGCCGAGGCACAGCGACGCGTCCCCGTGGACACGGGCGACCTGCGCGATTCTGGCGCCATCGAAGAGGATCCAGCGACCGGGGCGCTGCGCGTCGTGTTCACGGCTGGGCATTCCTTGATCGTGCACGAGGACTTGGAGGCGAACCACCCGGACGGCCAGGCGAAGTACTTGGAATCCGTGATGGTGGAGGCCGAGAGCGGGTTGGCCGCGCGCATGGCCGAAGACATCCAGAGGAACGTGAAATGACCAGTGCTCAGCTCGGCGCTATCGGAGTTGTCCTGCAGCTCAAGGATGAACTGTCGGCCCCGCTGGCCAGCATCCGGGCGAATTTGAAAACGTTCGACCGAGACGCGCAGGCGGCCAGCGCGGCGGTGTCCACCGGCATGACCGGCATGGTGTCGTCGCTCAAATCTTTGGCGGGCGTTATGGGAGTGGCGTTCTCGGTCGGAGCCATGAAGTCCTGGATTGATTCCACGCTCACCGCCGCCGGCCGCATTCAGGATCTGTCCTCCAGACTCAACGTCTCGACAAAAGCCGTGCAGCAATGGGCATTCGCCGCGAGTCAGAGCGGCGGGACCATCGACGACGTCGCGGCGTCGGTGTCGTTCATGAATCGGACGCTGGCTGGCGATTCGGCCGAGGCGCTCCAGAAGGTCGGTCTCGAATTCAATCAGATCCGGCAACTCAAGCCAGAGGAGGCGTTCAACGCCATCGTCACGGCGCTCGGCAACATGGAAGATCCGATGGCGCGCACACGCGCGCAGTATGCGCTCCTCGGGCGTGGCAGTGCGGACCTCTCGGCCGCCATCGCTGAAGGTTTCAAGAACGTCGCAGACGGCGCCTCCTACATGGAGCAGGAGACGATCGATCGTCTGGATGCTGCCGGAGATGCGTGGGACAAACTCACGCGAGACGTCACGATCAAGTCGGGCGAATTAATTGCTGGTCTGGCGAAGGAATTCAGCAAACCTAACCCCATTGATAAGTGGTTTACGGCTGTCAATACACAGTTCAAGTCATTCGGTCTCAACGTCGACCAAGCGATAGCGGACTGGAATCGGCTCGTCGGGAAGACTGGCGGCGCTCCGACGGCCCCAGCTCCACCGTCGATCGTGAATCCGCCGCTCGTACTCCCGGTGTTGTCACCAGAGGCGCAACGCTCCCTTGAAGACGCGCTCGACAAACAGCGCGAGGCGTTAGACAAACAGCGCGAGGCGTTAGACGCGGCGGCAAAGGCCGCAGAAGCCGAAGCGAGAGCCCTTCGACTGTTGGCCAATCAGATCAGCGGACTCACTGGTATCGAAGAGGCGCAGCGACTGGCTCGAGCCGTGGCCTTCAACGCCACGCGGGGTTTCCTCACAATGGAGGACGCCGAGCGGAAGAAGGTCAACGAGACTCTCTATGAAGGAATTCAAGCCTCAGAGCGGCTGGGCCGCACGGCGTCGGCCTCCATGCTGCGCGCCTATAAGGCGACGTACGATTTCAAGGATATTCTCGACGACATTCCACCGCTGATTCAGGGGATCGACTTCACGAAGGTCGGTCAGTCGGTGACGCCTATGCGGAATGCGTTGGGCGAGATCAATCAGTTGCTTGGCCCGATGGCTCTGCGGATGGACCAGATCGTCGGCGGTGAAGGTCTCGGAAAGTACATATTACCAAAGGATCTGCCGCTCCCGGACGCCTCGAAGTTCTTCACCAACACGCAACTGCTGGTCAAAGAGGCGAAAGAGGCCGCGAAGCAGGTGGGCCTGCTCTTCGTCAACGATCTCTCCACGTCCTTGGCGGACAATATTCGGTTGGGGGACTGGTCGCAAGTCGAAAACCAACTCTCCTCGGCGTTGTCTGGGACGCTCAGTGCGGGCGTGGCGGCGGCCATCAACCTGTTCGCGCCGGGCTTGGGCACAGCCCTGCAACCGTTGTTTCAGGCGCTGTCAGAGAAACTCATGGGGGCGCTGGGCCTCGGCACGAAGGGCCGCGACCTGGTCAAGGAGTTTGCCGGCACGGTCGGTGGGTTCGACGCGCTGCGCGCCCAGTTGGCCACGCTCGGACCTGAAGGGGAAAAGCTCTGGATCGCGCTCACGCAGGGCGTGGGGCGGAACAACCCCAAACAGGCGCAGGACGCGATCGACGCG
>DATLXE010000384.1:0-3648 GCA_035575795.1 Gemmatimonadaceae bacterium | reverse complement strand
AAAAGCCGGGATTGGCGCGGGCTGGAATTCAGGGGTTCGCGTGGGGGCAGACCGCTGAAACGGGAATCCCGCCTCCCAGACAGAACAGGTGCTTGAACGGAAGACCATTGTGGTGCACACAATGCGACGAGTGGCTGGGGTGCCCATGAGTATCGGTCGTATTGCTCGTCTCAGCGGGCAAAGGGTGCGTCATTACGAGTCCGGATATCAACACTGCGCTCAGTGCCGCCGCAGCTCCGGTGAGCGAGCGACGGGTAACGTGGCTCTTGACCGGAGCAGCCTCCCCGAGGAGACGCCTCACCCGTCTCTCCAGCAGGTCATCGCGTTGAAAGCCGACAGCGGCGTACGCCGGCATTTCCTCCGGCGGACGGAATAGATCGCGATGCTCGATGAAGGCCATGATTGCCGAGGCGAGTTGAAGGGCGCCTCCCTGCGCGGCCGCATCGTCCGCGGCGATTTCGGCTTCGTCGGCGACGTCGTCGGCTAACCGCCTCAGTGCGGGCAGAAAGAAAAGTGTGCAAGCCAGAAATCGCAGCAGGCTCAGCCGCAGCGGATCTCGTCTGTCCATGTGGGCTTTCTCGTGCGCCAGCACGCTCGCGAGCTGCGGCCCGTCGAGTATCTCGGGAAGCGATGCCGCGACGAAGATCCGGGGGCGCCAGAAGCCCGCCGTGAATGCCGGATTGGGTAGCCCGTCGACAACCCTTAGGCGCGAGGGATGAACGCCTGCAACGCGCGCCGCCACCAACAGCGGCCCGGCCAGCCGCACCCGGTTCGACGATGCCTGACCGAGCGCGCTTCGCAGCGCGCCGAACGCGCGAACACGATCCCACGTGGCGTAGAGCGCACCTCCAACGATCAGGATGTGAAACAGGTCATGCACCGGCGCCAGCAGCAAGTGAAGCGCGACGAGGCACAGGCTGAAAATGTGGTGGCGTCCAGCGAGGAGCTCGCCCATGCCAGCCGCCAGATGGTGCCCGAATACGGGGCTCGTACCGAGCACCAGCATTGTCGAAATGGCTATCAGCAATATCCGGCGGTGCTGGTGCTCCTTCTCGAGGAGAGGCGGTGCCGGATAGCAGGCGTCACGCTCGATCGCGTTGGATCCGGTCTCGATGCGGTCCGACCCCCTCACTTGTCGGCGTCCCTGAGTTTTTTTCGCACGAGGCGCCCGAGCTCGGCAAGCTGATCGGGGTCACGCTCAGCGAGAAGATCGACAAGCGACGTCGCGACCGCGCTCGAGCCAAGGCCCATGATCCCCCGCACCACATGACGGGACGCGCGCGTCATGAACTCCTGTCGCGAAAGCGTCGCGGAGTAATGAAAGACGTCCCCATCCTTGGCGCGGCGCATCAGGCCCTTGCGAACCAGGCGATTCACCACGGTGACCGAGGTAATGGAGGCCACTTTGTGACTGCGAGCGACGCGATCATGCAGCTCGCGCGCGCTCTCCGGACACCCCGCCGCCCATGCTGCCTCCATCAGCCGGCGCTCCAGGTCGCCGAGCAGCAGTCCCGCCCCGGATTCGTTGAGGCGCAGCGTGTCCTGACTCTTGAGCGGATCTCTTACGGATCGCGGACTTCCTTTCCCCTTGCCCAGGACGACTCCCATTCGTGGTGATCAATGCCTGGCTGAAATCTATGCGCCATCAATCCCGATGCTGTCCCGAATACGACGCAGAGCGCCAACAGCATGGAGTTACCTCCGTTGCCCGAGGCGAACCAGGTACGCCATGACCGCGAGAGCCCCGGAGACGGCTATTATCGCCGGTCCCGATGGGAGATCGAACGGCACAGATATGCTGAAGCCGATCACCGCTGCAAGCACCGCTGAAGAAACCGACCAGAAGAACGCGCCCGCCATTCCCTTCGACACGAGCAGCCCTGTCACCGCTGGTAGCACAAGAAAGTTGAACACCAGCATCACTCCCGCGAACTGCATCGCGAAGGCGATCACCAGTCCCAGCGTCAGGTACAGGAGCAGATTCCAGAAAGACACGTTGTACCCCAGCGTGCGCGCCGTCTCGCGGTCGAACGAGACGAAAAGAAACTCCTTGTAGAACACCGCGTGCAGCAGCAGGACGGGCACCGCCACGGCAATCAGTGTCATCGTGTCGGCGGCGGTGATGCCAAGGATGTTTCCCTGCAGGAAGATGTCGTGTGCCTCGCCCGTTTTCGCCTTCGATATGAGAATGATTCCCGCCGCCGCGGCCACCGCGTAAGTCACGCCGATGGTGGCATCCGGCGGTACGCGGCCCCTGCCACCGCCCGCTCCGAAAAAGAGCACGCCGGCAATTGTGAGAAGCAGCGCGAACGCAATTGGGTGGCTGGCCAGACCGAGCATGAGGCCTTGTCCGCCGAGCCACAGCGCGAGCGCAATTCCCGCCGACGACAGCTGCGCTAATGCCGCGCCCACGAACACGATGCGCCGGAGGACGACGTACACACCGAGCACCGAACAGGCAATCGCGATGACCAGCGCGCCGTAGAGTGCATCGCGGAAGAGCAGGATGGCATCAAGCATTGTCGCGGGACGGAAACTGTGGCTCGCGGCGCGCAACGACGATGCGGTGTCCGTTGAAGCTGTCCACATCGACGGGGATGCGGTACATCTCGCTGAGGACGCTCTGCGTCATGATGTCGTCGACGGCGCCGATGCGGAAACCGCCGTCTACCACGAGCGCGATACGCTCGACATAGTTCGCCACTTCGTTCAGCGCGTGGCTCACCATCAGCACCGTGAGGCCGTTGCGCTCGTGCAGCTCGCGCACGAGTCCGAGAATCTGCGTCGTGGATACCAGGTCCATTCCGTTGGTCGGCTCGTCGAGGATCAGCACGTTCGGGTCGCCCACCAGCGCGCGCGCGATCAGCGTTCGCTGCTTCTGCCCGCCCGACAGCGCGTTGAGCGGTTGATCGGCGAGATCGGCGATCCCGACGTGGTCCAGCGCGCGGTGCGCCAGGTCGCGGTCACGCTTTCCCGGACGGCGGCCGAGACCGATGCGGTCGTAGCGCCCCATCATCACTACGTCAGTGACGGTGAGCGGAAAGTTGTAATCGACCTGGTCGCGCTGCGGTACGTACCCGAAGCGCATTCCTTCCGCGTGCGTCACCGTCCCCGCGGATGGCTTGAGCGTGCCGAGTATCGCGCGCAGGATCGTCGTCTTGCCCGCTCCGTTGGGCCCGACCATCCCCAGAAAATCTCCCTCCGGAATGTCGAAGCTGAGTCCGGACAGGATCGCGTGACGCCCGTAGCCGAGCGTTGCGCGATCGAAGCGAACCAGCTCAGTCATCAGAGCGCGTTAGCGAGCTGTTGAATGTCGTGCCTGAGCAGTCCGAGGTAGTCGCTCACGCCCTTCACGCCGCCAACGCTTGGCGGAAGAATGAGAACCTTTGCCCCCGTGCGCGCGGCGATGAAGTCAGCCGTCTTCCGGTCGTAGAACGGCTCCATGATGATGACCATGGCACCCGTACGCTTCATCGTCCCGATGAGACCCGCCAGATGCGCGGGCGAGGGTGGCACGCCCGGCTTCGGCTCCATGAACCCGACGATGTTGATCTTCGTGTACTCGGCGAGATACTTCCAGCTGGTGTGCCACGCGACGACGGGCTTTCCCCTGAGCTTCGCCAGCTGCGGAGCCCACGCCTTCTCCGC
>DATLXE010000383.1:0-2319 GCA_035575795.1 Gemmatimonadaceae bacterium | reverse complement strand
CCGCGGCGTCACTGAGCTCTCGATCGCCCCGTTGGCAAAGTTCATCGCCGGATTGCCGATGAATCCCGCCACGAACCTGTTCTTCGGGCGCTCGTAAAGATTGAGCGGAGTGTCGATCTGCATCACGTAGCCCTTGTTCATTACGACGATGCGGTCGCCGAGTGTCATCGCCTCGACCTGGTCGTGGGTGACGTAGATCATCGTCACCTTGAGCTCCTGGTGCAGGCGCGCGATCTCGCGCCGCATCGATACGCGCATCTGCGCATCGAGGTTCGATAGCGGCTCGTCGAACAGGAACACTTGCGGCTGCCGCACGATCGCGCGGCCGAGCGCGACGCGCTGCCGCTGACCTCCGGAGAGCTGGCGCGGCTTTCTCTCCAGAAACTCCTCGAGCCCAAGCGTCGCCGATGCCGAGCGCACGCGCTCGTCGATCTCGGCCTTCGGCATCTTCCGGAGGCCGAGCGCGAAGCCGAGGTTCTCGCGTACACTCATGTGGGGGTAGAGCGCGTAGTTCTGGAACACCATCGCGATGTCGCGGTCCTTGGGCGGCATGTCGTTAACCACAAGGTTCCCGATTTTCAGCGTTCCGTCGCTGATCGACTCGAGTCCGGCGATCATCCTCAGCGTCGTGCTCTTCCCGCAGCCCGACGGCCCGACGAGCACCACGAACTCACCGTCCGCGACGTCGAGATCCACGCCCTGAACCGCGACGTGCTCGCCCCCTTCGTGGTAAATTTTGCGGACTCCCTCCAGCGTTACGCGCGCCATCTTCCCCCGACTTCCTGATGAGTGATTCCTACCGGTTTCCGGATGATTTTCTCTGGGGCAGTGCGACCTCCGCCTACCAGGTAGAAGGATCTCCGCTTGCCGACGGCGCGGGCCCCAGCATCTGGCAGCGCTTCTCGCACACCCCGGGAAACACGCTGCTCGACCAGACAGGCGACGTCGCCTGCGACCATTACAACCGTTATGAGTCCGATGTCGCGCTGATGGCGGAGATGGGGATGAATGCGTACCGGTTCAGCATCTCGTGGAGCCGCATCTTTCCGGACGGTTTTGGGCGCGTCAACAGCAAGGGTGTCGACTTCTATTCGCGGCTCGTCGATGCGCTGCTCGCCAAGGGCATTCGTCCCAACGTCACGCTCTACCATTGGGATCTCCCCGAAGCTCTTGACAACCGCGGCGGCTGGCTCAACCGCGACATCAGCGACTGGTTCGCCGATTACTCCACGACGATGTTCGACGCGCTCGGCGACCGCGTCAAGATGTGGGCGACGATCAATGAGCCGTGGGTGGTCACCGATGGCGGCTATCTCTTCGGCGCGCTCGCGCCCGGCCACTCGAACCTGTTCGAGGCGCCGATCGCCACTCACAATCTCATGCGCTCGCACGGCGCCTCCGTCGAACGATTCCGCGCATCTGCCGCCGCGGCGAACGGAAAGATCGGCATCGCCGTCAACCTCGAGCCCAAGTATCCCGCCTCGGATTCCGCGGAGGACATCGAAGCGACGCGCCGTGCCGACGCCTACATGAACCGGCAGTATCTCGACCCGGTCTTCTTTGGCAGTTACCCTCCTGAAATGCGCGAGATCTTCGGCGAGGCGTGGCCGGAGTGGAACGACGCCGACATGGCAATCATCAAGCAGCCGATCGATTTCCTCGCCGTCAACTACTACACGCGGAACGTCGCCAGGTACGATCCCGAGCGGAAGCCGGTGTGCGCGCGCGGTGTCGCGCAGCCGCAGCATACGGTCACGCAGACTGAGTGGGAGGTTTATCCCGCCGCGCTTACGCGGATCCTGCTCTGGGTGAAAGAGCGGTACGGCAATGTCCCGCTTTACATCACCGAGAACGGTGCCGCGTTCTACGATCCGCCGACCGCGATCGAGGGCCGCGTCGATGATCCGCTTCGCGTCGAGTACTACCGACAGCATCTTCGCGCGGCGCATGATGCGATGTCGCAGGGCGTCGATCTTCGCGGCTACTTTGCGTGGTCGTTCATGGATAACTACGAGTGGGCGCTCGGCTACACTAAGCGGTTCGGCATCGTCCACGTCGACTATGCCACTCAACAGCGCACGGTTAAGTCCAGCGGGCGGTATTACTCCGAGGTCATTCGCTCGCAGGGCGCCGTACTGTCCGAGTAGGTCGTTTGCCCGTTGTTTATGCATTTTTGCTTGCGGTCGACGAGGGCATTCCCTTCGGCCGCCACGCTCGCTTGGTCGGAGCCCAAAGCGCTCCTGCGCGCTCCGCGCTCCGGAGCTGGTCTCCTCCTCGCGCTCGCTTTGGGAGGCGGCCTGTGGGAACGCCCTCATCTCC
>DATLXE010000382.1:0-13153 GCA_035575795.1 Gemmatimonadaceae bacterium | reverse complement strand
GATTCGGGCAGGGCGATCTACGTTTCCGTGACCGATGACGAGGCCGTGCGGGCGCTCGGGGTTCTCAGCAGGCTCGAGGGCATCATCCCCGCCCTCGAGACGTCACACGCCGTCGCATGGGTCGTCCAAGAGAAGGAACGCTGGAAGAGTGACGACGCGGTGCTGATTTGCATCAGTGGCCGCGGTGACAAGGATCTGGCGCAGATCACGGAGATGGGACTGCTTCCCGCATGACGACACCGGTATCTCAGAAAGCCGAAGAAGACGAGCTCGACGAGCCGTCCTTTCCGATCATCGTCGTCTCGGACCTCCTCAAGACGTTCGTGAAGGCGGTGCGCGCGTACTCCCTCTATCTGCCCAACAATCCGATGCACGCGCGCGCCCTCGACGCCGTGCGCGATGCGTTCGCCACGGTGTGGAAGCACACAGGCGAGCTCGAGCTGCAGATCGTCGAGACGCAGTTCAAGTGGGAGGGGAGAGTCGTCCTCGACGAGGGTGACCGAACCAGCGACAACCTCGCCTGGCTCTTTTACAAGGACGGCATCCGCGAGCTCAAGTTCCTGCCCGGATTCGAGACCGACGACATCGCCAGTCTCTTCGACCTGCTGCAGCGAGTCAGGAAGGCGAACGCCGATGACGACGACCTGCTCACCTTGATGTGGGAGTGGGAGTTCGCATCGCTGCAGTACCGCTACATCGACCTCACCGCCGAGGGCGGCCCGGGCGTCGAGTCGATGGAGCGCGCCGAGCAGAAGGACAAGCTGCTGTCGCCGCAGCAGACAGAATCCGGTCCCGAGACAACGACTTCGTCGACGGTCGCGCGGCTCGACGACTTCGATTCCACTCTCTACTTCCTCGACGATAAGGAAGTCGAATACCTCCAGGGTGAGATCAACCGGGAGTTTTCGATGGATCTCCGTCCCGCGGTGATCGCATCGCTGCTCGATACCTTTGAGCTGCAAAAGGATCCGACCGTACGCGAAGAGATCTGCGGCCTGCTCGATTATTTTCTGCTCGTCCTGCTCTCGTCGGCGCAGTACCGAACCGCTGCCTACCTGCTGCGTGAAGCAGGAGCGACCGCCGGCCGTGCGCCCGACTTGCTCGAGCCTCAGAAGCAGAGATTGACGCAGCTCGGTGAGCTGATGAGCGAACCGAAACCGCTCGGGCAGCTCCTTCAGGCGCTCGAAGACACCGCGCTCCGCGCCCCGCAGATGGAACTCGACGAGCTCTTCCAGCTCCTCCAGTCGCGGGCACTGGAAACCATTCTTGGCTCGATCGGCCGCAGTAACAACACCGAGTTGCGCATGCTGCTCGAGCACGCCGCGACACGCCTTGCCGGCACGAGCAGCGCCGAGCTGATCCGCCTGATCGGTTCCGACGACGAGGTCGTTGTCCACGAGGCGATCAGGCGCGCGGCAGCCCTCAAGAGTCCGGCGGCAGTCCCGGCGCTCGGCAAGATGCTCACTGTCGGCGAGGCCGACATGCGCGTCGCGGCCGTGAATGCTCTGACCGAGATCGGGTCGCCGGGCGCGATGCAGATGCTCGAGCGCGCCATCGTCGACGAGGACCGCGACGTTCGCATTGCCGCGGTGCGGTCCCTGGGCGCGCAGCGCACGCGCAGCTCAATGCCTAAGATCGAGGCCGCAATCAAGGGAAAGGAGCTCCGCGAGACGAATCTCACCGAGAAGATGGCGTTCTTCGAGGCCTACGGCCTGCTGTGCGGAGATGGCGGAATCGCTCTGCTCGACGGTCTCCTCAATTCGAAAGGTTTCATGGGCAAGCGCGACGATGGAGAGATCCGCGCCTGCGCTGCGATGGCACTGGGCAAGGTTGCCACGCCGAAGGCGATGGAATCGCTCAACAAGGCGACCAGTGAGAAAGACGTGATCGTTCGTAACGCCGTGAGCCGGGCGATCCGGGGCTCACACGCATGAGGGGCGGTGGAAGGCCAATTCCGACTTCGCAGCGGAGCGTGGAAGAGCGGCAGAGCGGAGCGAGCGTGCGCCGGGGAGGCCGCGGCTTCATGGTGGCGTTCTACGCCGCGCTCAGGGCGATCAAGCTGTACCCACTCGAGCACACCGCGGTACAGAGGACGCTGGCCGAGCTGGCGCAGATCGCAACCGCAATGCGCGGCGAGGAGGGCGAGCTCGAGTTTCGCATCTCGGGCGAGTTCATTTTCATCAACTCGACGCGCCTTCGCCTCGACCTGAACAACTACGCGACGTTCGGCCACATTCTCGCTCTCTGCAAGGCGGCGGGAGTGGGCACGATCCATGTTGGCACCGATGGCACGATGCGGGAGTGGACCTTCCTGCTGTCGCTCATCGGCGCGGAGGCCAAATCGTCGCCCGAGGACCGGTTCGCGGAGATCACGAAGCGGCTCGCCGAGGGGGGAATCAAGACGTTCGACCTCGATCCACCGATCGAGAGCCAACAGGACAAGGAGTTCAACGAAGAGGCAAAAGCGGCCGCGAATCGCACCTACTCGCAATCGGTGGCCGTGACGAAGGATGTCATCAACTCGGTCCGTATCGGCAAAACGCCCAACATCCGCAAGATCAAGCGGGTGGTGCAGGGGATCGTCGACCAGGTGCTGAATGAAGAGACATCTCTCATCGGCCTCACGGCGATACGCGACTACGACGAGTACACATTTACGCACTCAGTGAACGTCTGCATCTTCTCGGTCGCGCTCGGACGCCGCCTGGGGATGAGCAAGCTCCAGCTGTACGAGCTGGGCCTTGCGGCGCTGATGCACGACATCGGCAAGTCGCGCGTCCCGCTCGACCTGCTGCAGAAGTCGGGCGAAGTTACTGAGGAGGACTGGCGCTGGATGGCGGCGCACCCCTGGCTCGGCGTGCTGGCGCTATTCCAGTTCCGGCGCCAGCAGGAGCAGCCCTCGTACCGGGCAATGACGGTGGCGCATGAGCATCACATGAAGATCGATCTCACCGGATACCCCAAGTCGATTCGTCCGCGGACGATGGGAGTCCTCAGTAAGATCGTTTCGATCGCCGACGGCTACGATGCAGCGACGTCGCGCCGCGTCTACCAGACGACGCCGCTTGCGCCGTCGGCCGTGCTCGAGGAGATGCGAGACAATCCGCGGCGCGGACTGGACCCGGTGCTCGTCAAGGCGTTCATCAACCTGCTTGGCATATATCCGGTTGGCACGCTGGTAGTGCTGGACACGTTCGAGCTGGCGATCGTGCATACCGCCAATCCAAACCCGAAAGCCCTCTCGCGCCCGATCGTGAAGATCATCAGCGATGCGCAGGGAAACGTCATCAGCCCGCCGCTCGTCGCCGACCTCGGCCTTCCCGATGCGGGTGGCGGGTTCCCGCGTACCATCATCAAGACAGCCGACCCGGATCGCTATGGCATCACCGTCGGCGATTATTTCCTCTAGCGTCATCGCGGAGCGGTTCGAGGCGCTGCGCGCGGAGTCGCGCAGCGCGCTCGTCTGCTATGTCACCGCCGGCCACCCGGGCGCCGATGCCTCGCTCGACGTCCTGCACGCCCTCGAGCAGGGCGGCGCCGACATCATCGAGCTCGGCATTCCGTTCTCGGATCCGATCGCCGACGGTCCCGTGATTCAGGCCAGCTCCCAGCGCGCACTCGAGAAGGGAATGACCTTCGATCGTTCCCTCGATCTCCTCGAGCGCGCGGCGCTTCGGACGCCGGTCGTGCTCTTCAGCTACCTGAATCCGATCATCGCAGCGGGTCCGGACGCGCTGACGCGCGCGCGAGACGCGGGCGCAGCCGGCATTCTGATAACCGACATTCCGGTCGGCGCCGATCCGGAGCGCGAAGAGTGGCTCGGTGCGAGCCCGCTCGATTTCATTCGCCTCGTCGCGCCGACGACTCCGCTTCCGCGCATGGCGGAGATCGCGCGCCACGGCAGCGGTTTCGTGTACCTGATCAGCCGCCTCGGCGTCACGGGCGTGAGCGAATCGGTTTCCGCGGAGCTGCCCGAGACGGTGAAACGGCTTCGGTCGACAACGACGCTTCCCGTATGCGTTGGTTTCGGGATTTCCAACGGAGCGCAGGCGCGCGCAGTCGGGGCGATCGCCGATGGTGTCGTTGTCGGGAGCGCGCTGGTGACCGCCGCAGGGAAGAACGCTGAGGCCGTGCTTACGCTCACCCGCACACTGAGGACAGCCCTCGATGAATGATGCAGCGGCCGGCCTGGACGTTGTCACGCTCAAGGCGATGCGCTTCCATGCGCGCATTGGCGTGCTCCCGCACGAGGCGGAGATTGCACAATCGATTGAAGTCGACGCGTCCCTCTGGGTACGCAGGAAAACGGGTGCTGTCACCATTCGCGACATCGTCGACTACAGGCGCGTGTACGACCTCGTCGCCGAGGTCGTCTCCGAAGGCCACGTCAGTTTTCTCGAGGAGGTTGCCGAGCGCATTGCCGGGCGTGCTCTCGAGCTGTCGCTCGTGGAGCGGGTCCGAATCGCGGTGAGGAAGCCGCACGTCGCGCTGCCCGGTCCGCTCGCGTACGCGGAAGTCGCGCTCGAGCGGTCGCGCCGGTGAAGGACGTGGCCTTTGTGGCGCTCGGGTCCAACCTCGGAGCGCGAGAGCTATTATTGGCGGACGCGCGGAAAAGCATCGCCCAGCTTCCCGACACCCGCATTCTCGCCGCGACCGAGGTTGAAGAAACCGCCCCACTGGGACCGGTACTTCAGGGTCCATTTCTCAATCAGATGATCGCCATCGAGACTGAATTAGCACCCTGCAGCCTGCTAAAGGAATTGCAGCGCATCGAACGCGAGGCGGGGAGGCTCCGCCGCGAGCGCTGGGGCCCGCGCACCCTCGACCTGGACATCGTGCTCTACGACAGCCAGACCGCGGATGACGCCGGGCTTTCCGTGCCGCACCCCGAGATCGGTAATCGTCCGTTCTGGCAGCGTCAGATCATGTCACTGCGGCAGAGCGTCTCTTGAACAAGGCACCCGCTGCTGCGCGGCCCGTGACCGTTCGGGATTTTGCCGAGAAGAAGAAAAAGGGAGAGAAGATCGTCATGCTCACGGCATACGATGCTCTCTTTGGTCGCCTGGTCGACGAGGCTGGTGTCGATGCGATACTCGTTGGCGACTCGGTCGGCAACGTCGTTGCCGGTCACGCGTCGACTCTCCCCGTAACGCTCGATCACATGGTGTACCACGCCGCCGCGGTGAGGCGTGGCGTGAAGCGCGCGATGGTCATCGTCGACATGCCATTTCTCAGCTACCAGGCGAGTATCGAACGGGCAATCCTCAACTGCGGCAGGCTGATGCAGGAGAGCTGTGCCGGCGGAGTCAAGGTCGAAGGCGCCGGACCGGAGATGCTCGACACGGTCAGGGCGCTCGTGCGCACGGGCATTCCGGTGATGGGCCACATCGGGTTCACGCCGCAGTCGGTCCATGCGATGGGAGGGGCACGGGTGCAGGGGCGGGAAGTGGAAGCCGCCGACCGCCTCATTCAGGAAGCAATGGGACTCGAAGAGGCGGGGGCATTCGCGATCGTGCTCGAGCTCGTACCCGCCGAGCTCTCGGCGCGCATTACCGCGTCCGTCCAGATTCCGACGATCGGCATCGGTGCGGGCGCCGCATGCGATGGGCAGGTGCTCGTCCTGCACGACATGCTCGGACTGAACGACCAGTTCGCGCCAAAGTTTCTCAAGCGGTATGCGGACATGGCTCAGGACGTACGGTCCGCGGTTTCCGCGTGGGCCGCCGACGTCAGGGGCGGCGCTTACCCGGATGCCGAGCACAGCTTCTAGCTTGCAGACCATTGCCGGCATTACGGAGCTGCGCGCCACCCTCGGAGCGGCGCGCGCCGCAGGGCGGCGGACTGCGTTCGTGCCCACGATGGGAGCGCTTCATGAGGGCCACCTCACGCTCATCGACGCCGCGCGCGCAGCCGGTGACCTGGTCGTAATGAGCATCTTCGTGAATCCGCTTCAGTTCGCGCCTGGTGAAGACTACCAGCGTTATCCGCGCGTTCTCGCCGAAGACACGCGGCTCGCGGAGCAGCGCGGCGTTGACATCCTGTTCACGCCGTCGCGCGAAGAGATCTACGGACAGACGCCCGTCGTGACCGTGCATCCGGGCGGCATCGGCAAGGAGTGGGAGGGCGCCGCGAGGCCCCAGCACTTCGAGGGCGTGCTTACGGTGGTGGCCAAGCTCTTCAACATTGTTGAGCCAGTGGTGGCAGTGTTCGGACAGAAAGACCTGCAGCAGGTCGCGGTGGTTAAGGCCATGGTGCGCGACCTCGACTTTCCGCTCGAGGTCCTCGTCGTTCCGATCATGCGCGAGGCCGATGGACTCGCGATGTCGAGCCGCAACCGGTTTCTCGCCGGCAAGGAACGCGAGCTTGCGACGATGCTGTCGAAGGCGCTTTTCAAGCTGCGCGATACCTTCGCTGGTGGCGAGCGGCGCGCGAGCGCGCTCGAGGCGGTGGGGTGGCGAATGCTGGAACGACTCCCCGGGCTCACCCCGCGCTATCTCGCCGCTGTCAGCCCGGTCACTTTTCAGCGCGTGAACATCGTGAAGCCAGGCGACGCAGCAATCGGCGCGATCCGCGTCGGGGACACGCGTCTCATCGACAACATCATCTTCTGATGCCTGCGTTAAAAGCCAACGGGCTGCCGAAGTGGGCGGATGTCGGCGAAAAGCGTCTTGCCCACATCCAGCGCGTGACCTCGTTGTTGCGCGCATGGGGGGCGGCAATGCGCCTATCGCCGGAAGAGGCGAACGCGTGGATCGATGCCGGCACCTGGCACGATGCGCTGCGGGACGCACCGGAAAAGGAGTTGCGCGCGATAACCGGCGATCGCGACTCGCCAGAGGGTCTGCTGCACGGTCCGGCGGCGGCACTCAAGCTGGCCGCCGACGGCGAGAAGAGAAAGGCGGTTCTCGAGGCGATCAGGTATCACACCGTTGGCTCGGCCGGCTGGGACAGGACGGGGCGCGCGCTTTACATGGCCGATTACCTCGAGCCGGGCCGGAAATTTCTGCGCGAGGATCGCGACTTTCTCGCGAGCCAGGTGCCGCACTCCTTCGAGGAGGTGTTCCGTCAGGTTGTCCGCTTCCGGCTCGAATGGTCGGTCCGCGAAGGCAACCACATCTTCCCCGAGACGGTCGCGCTGTGGAATAGCCTGAGGTGAAAACGGGCGGCCGTGGCTACGGCCGGATTCTGCTCGCGCTGGTCGTTCTCGGTTTGCTTGGATGGTTCGCGTGGAAGCGGTGGGGAGAAGCCCGCTTCCTCACCCCCGCGCCGGCAGCGGCGCCGGGACCGCCGGTCGACGCGAGAGCACCGGCCGGGACGCGCATCAAGGTCGAGGTGCTGAATGCAACACGCACCCGCGGACTAGCGAGGCGCGCGACGCTCTTTCTCCGCGACCGGGGATTCGATGTTGTCGCGTCAGGAAATACTACCGAGCAACGCGCCATGACACTCGTACTCGACAGGTCCGGGCATCCAGCCTGGGCCAACGTGGTGGGACGAGCGATGCAGGCCGGTGTCGAGTCCCGGCCTGATAGTTCACGCTACGTGGATGTCACCGTCATCCTCGGGGCCAACTGGCGCCCGCCCGCGCTGCCGTTCTACCCGTAGCTGCCCGCATGCGGCGGCGATGTCGGTGCCGCGGCTCTTTCGCACCGCCACCTCGACTCCAGCGGCGCGGAGCCGACGCGAAAAGAAGTGGATCTGCTCAGTCGTGGATGGCGTGAAGTCGCCGGCTCCGCCCGGATGGAGCGGGATCAGATTCACGAATGCACGGCAATCACGCGCGAGGACAGCGAGCTGCGTTGCGTGCTCAGCCTGGTCGTTGATACCGCCCAGCATCACGTACTCGAACGTGACGCGCCGGTCGAACACCTTGCCGGCCTCGATCACGCTGGCGAGAGGATATTTGGTGTTGATCGGCATCAGCGACTGCCTCAGCTCGTCGGTCGGCGCGTGAACGGAGATCGCGAGACGAAACTGTTCCGGACGCTTTCCCAGCGCGACGATGCCGGGCAGAACACCGACGGTGGAGACGGTGATGTGGCGGGCGCCGATGCCAAGCGCCTGCGGTGAGTTCAGGATCGTGAGCGTAGGATCTACGGCGCGCCAGTTCATGAGCGGCTCTCCCATCCCCATGAACACGATGTTCGTCGGCGAGAGCGCTGGGGAGAGCAGCTTCATCTCCCTTACCTGACCGGCAATCTCGAACATCTCGAGATTGCGCGTGAACCCCATGGCTCCGGTCGCGCAGAACGCGCACTGCAGTGCGCACCCGGCCTGCGACGAGATGCAGAGCGTCAGCCGCGAACCTTCAGGGATCGCGACCGTTTCGATGAATTCGCCGTCGTGCAGCCGGAAGAGGAACTTCTCGGTTCCGTCGACAGACGTTTGCCTCGCCGCAAGCTCGAGCCGCGGGATGGTAAAAGTCGCGTCAAGCTTTTCACGGAAAGCGGCTGGCAGGTCCGTCATCGCCGAAAACTCGGGAGCGGGGTTCACCCAGAGGTGGCGCACCACCTGGGCCGCGCGAAAGGGCGGCTCACCGCTGGCGACCGCGAACGCGCGAACCGCCTGCTCAGCTTCGGCGGGCAATACGTTGAGGAGGTTCTTCTTTGCCGGTAACCCCTCCGGACGCGTTGCCTGCACTTCCATCTCCTTCCACCAAGTATATGCGACTACTAAATTTAACCCGCTCCCCCCGATCGCAGACGGACCCTTTTTCGCTCTTTCCCGGACAACGCTGAACATCCGTAGTAACTGCTCCAATTCACCGCGGGCACTGCGCTGACGCAGCCCGGCGGACCCCCTCCGCGCTCCGCTTTCAGGACCGCCCAGCGCACGAATCTCTGCGGCGATATTCGCGAGACCGACGCCGGCGAATCGGTGGTACTCGGCGGCTGGGTTCACCGCACGCGCAACCTCGGCGGAATCGTTTTTCTCGACCTCCGTGATCGTGCCGGGATGGTGCAGGTCTCCTTCGACCCCAGGTTCACGCCCGCCGACGTTACAGAGCGCGCCGCGAAGCTCGGCCTGGAAAGCGTGATAATCGTCGAGGGCAGAGTCGAGCTCCGTCCGGCGGAGGTTCGTAACGCGGAGATGGCAAGCGGTGCCGTCGAGATTCAGGCGACTTCGTTTCGCGTCGTCGGGCCCGCTGAAACTCCCGCTATTCCCGTGGCGCGGGGACGCGGAGAGAAGCTGGCCGCTGAGGAGCTGCGGCTCCGCCACCGGCACCTCGACCTGCGGCGGCCGGAGCTGCAGCAGAATCTCGTGTTGCGCCATCACCTCCAGCAGGCGACGCGACGCTTTCTGGACGAGCGGGGATTTCTGGAGATCGAGACGCCGATCCTCACCAAGCCGACGCCGGAGGGAGCGCGCGATTACATCGTGCCGAGTCGCGTGCACGAGGGAGAGTTCTACGCGCTGCCGCAGTCGCCCCAGCTCTACAAGCAGCTGCTGATGGTGTCGGGGTTCGACCGCTATTTCCAGATCGCGCGCTGCTTTCGCGACGAGGACCTTCGCGCCGACCGCCAGCCGGAATTCACGCAGATCGACATCGAGGCCGCGTTCGTCGATCGCGAGGACATCATGCGCCTGACGGAGGAGATGCTGGCCGTGCTCTTTGCCGTCGCCGGCATCGACATTCCCGACCGGTTCGAGCGGTTGCCCTATGCGGAGTCGATGGAGAGATTCGGCTCCGACCGCCCTGACATGCGGTACGCGCTGGAGGCATTCGACGCGAGTGAAGTTTTCAGCGGGACGGAGTTCGGGATCACCGCTACCGCGCTTGGTGCCGGCGGGCGGGTGCGCGGACTGCGCATTCCCGGCGGCGCCGCGCTGTCCCGCAAGCAGGTCGACGAGATGGAAGCGGTGGCAAAGTCCGCCGGGGCAGCGGGACTGATACGCCTCAAGCGGACCGCGGCGGGGCTTGAAGGACCGGCGTCGAAGTTTCTCGATGCCGGCCGCGCCGATCACCTTCGTCTTGCGGAGGGAGATCTCTGCCTGCTGGTGGCGGGTTCCGACAACGTTTCGAATCCGACGATCGACCGCGTGCGGCAGGACGCGGCGGCCAGACTCTCGCTCGTGCCATCCGGTGCTCGGGCGTTCGTGTGGGTGACGGACTTCCCGCTCTTCAGCTGCACCGATGGCGTGCTGACTTCGGTGCACCACCCCTTCACCTCACCGCACCCTGACGATCTGGGCTTGCTTGAATCCCAATCAGAAGGAGTGCGGGCGCTGGCCTACGATGTCGTTTACAACGGCACTGAGCTCGGCGGCGGCAGCATTCGCATAAACGATCCGGGATTGCAGCGGCGTGTGCTGGGACTGCTCGGCATCGACGTCGAGAGCGCACAGACGCGCTTCGGCTTCCTCCTCGACGCCCTGAGCGCCGGCGCTCCGCCGCACGGCGGTATCGCGCTCGGCTTCGATCGCCTGGTGATGATGCTTTCCGGAGCGGCGTCACTCCGCGATGTAATCGCCTTTCCGAAGACCACCGCCGCGCGCGCCCTCTTCGAGGGAGCTCCAACCGCGGTCCCCGACGAAGACCTCCACGACCTTCATCTCGAGCGACTGAAGCTGTGACGACAACCGAAGAAACCGTTAACCAGCGCCTCTCGACAGAGGGCGCGGACATGCTCACCCTCGCTGGCGTGAACGACGAAAACCTCGTCGAGCTCGCGCGGCAGACGGGCGCCCGGGTCTCGCTGCGCGGGGACATGCTCAGCATCTCCGGCCCACCGGATTCTGTTCACCGGGCAGTACCGATCGCCCAGCGAATGATCGACACCGCCAAGCAGCAAATGCCGCTCACCGCCGACGACGTGCTGCGCATGTCGATCGACACGCCGCGCGACGGAAACGGGCACGGCACTGATGCCGATACGCGCATCGTCCTCCCGGGCGTCCGGAAAATCATCCAGGCGAAGACGAGCGGGCAGGCAGATTACATGAAGCTGATGGCGGAGAACGACATCGTCGTCGGCATCGGCCCGGCTGGCACGGGGAAGACCTATCTCGCCGTTGCAGCGGCAGTTGACGCTCTCGCCAAGAAGCGCGTGCGGCGCATCGTGCTCGCCCGGCCGGCGGTGGAAGCGGGAGAGAGCCTCGGCTTTCTTCCCGGCGACATGCAGGCAAAGGTCGATCCCTATCTACGGCCGCTATACGACGCGCTCGAGGACATGATGCCCCCCGAGCGAGTGCAGAAGGCGCTCGAGACGCGCACGATCGAGATCGCCCCACTGGCCTACATGCGTGGCCGCACGCTTGCGGACGCGTTCGTCATTCTCGACGAAGCGCAGAATGCGACCAACGCGCAGATGAAAATGTTTCTGACACGCCTCGGTGTGAACTCGAAGGCGGTGATTACGGGCGACAAGACGCAGATCGACCTGCCGCGCCGCGAGGATTCCGGGCTGGTGCAGATCGAGCGGATTCTTCCCGGAATCGAAGGCATCGGTTTTTATTACCTGACCGAAGCTGATGTCGTCCGCCACCGCCTGGTAAGGGAGATCATCAAGGCCTACGCGGACGATTCCGGCGCCTGACGCCGTCGCCCCATGAGAAAGCCGCACCACACCGCGATTGACATCTCGTCGAGCGTCAGGCGGCTCTCCGTGTCGCGGGTACGAATTCGCGAGGCCGCTCTTGCCGTGCTGCGAGCGGAGAAGGTCAGGGATGCGATGATCTCGGTGACGTTCCTCGGGAGAGCAGCGATGTCCAATCTCAACAAGCGCTATCTCGGACACATGGGAGCCACCGATGTGATTTCGTTCGGTTTCGGGAAACTTGGGCCGCGTGACGCAGTGATCGGCGACATCTACATCTGTCCGGAGATCGCCCGCGCGAATGCAATACGCGCGGGAATCGCGCCCGGTGAAGAGCTCCTGCGTCTCGTCGTGCACGGCACGCTGCACGTCCTCGGGCACGAGCACCCGGAAAAAGGGGACCGGTCCCGCTCCGCAATGTGGCGGCGGCAGGAGAGAATCCTTGCAAATGTCCTCTGACGAGATTCTCGCGCGCTTTGACGGCGGCAGCATTGCCGCCCTCGCGCGCGTCGTCAGCATCGTCGAGAACCACCGCGCCGGGTTCGAGGAGATCCTGAGCCGACTCCATGCGCGTACGGGGCGCGCGCGGCGCATCGGATTGACCGGACCGCCGGGAGCAGGCAAGAGCACCATCACGGCGCTGCTGGTCGAGCATTTTCGCGCTGCCGGGCTCAAGGTCGGCGTAATCGCCGTCGACCCCACGTCTCCGTTCACGGGCGGCGCGCTGCTTGGGGACAGGGTGCGCATGGAGAGCGTGGCGCTCGACCCGGGCGTTTTCATCCGCTCGATGGCGACGAGGGGATCACTGGGCGGACTCGCCGCGGCGACACGTGAGGTTGCCGATGTGCTCGACGCGTTCGGCTTCGACCGGATCCTCATCGAGACGGTCGGGGTTGGCCAGTCGGAGCTGGACGTCGCCCGCACCGCCGATTCAACGCTGCTCGTTCTCGTTCCCGAATCCGGCGACTCCATCCAGACGCTCAAGGCGGGCGTGATGGAGGTGGCGGATGTGTTCGTCGTGAACAAGGCGGACCGCCCAGGCGCCGACCGGCTGCGTAACGACGTCGAGCTGATGCTCGGGCTCAGGCAGGGGGTGTCGTTTGCCAACGTGCCCGCGCACCACGGCGTCGATCTCAAGCGCATGAATCCGGCGCGTGTCGCGCGCGAAGCGGCGGCCGCAGCCGAGCCTGCGACCTGGACTCCGCCGGTATTGAGCGCGGTGGCGGTGAAGAAGGAGGGAATCGACGGTATCGCGAGCGCGCTTGACCGTCACTTCGGCTATCTTGAGCGCACCGACACTCTGCGTACGCGCCGTCTCGAACGGCTGCGCGAGCGGGTCATGGATGTGGTGGAGCAGAAAGTGCGCACACGCCTCTGGGAGGACTCGAAAACCATGAGCTGGCTGGAAGAACAGCTGCCGTCGGTGCAGCGCGGAGAGACGACGCCCTTTTCCGTCGCCAACGAGCTTCTTGCCATGAGCGCGGGCGTCGTACGCGGAGGAGCGAAGTGACCAGACTGAAGAGCCCGGCCGTCAACGGAGTTCCCGACCGCGATCTGATTGCAACGGTCGAGGAGCAGAGCGCGGAGCTGAAGCTGCTGCGCCGCGAAGTCGAGGA
>DATLXE010000381.1:0-54937 GCA_035575795.1 Gemmatimonadaceae bacterium | reverse complement strand
TGCCGGGCTTCGGCGGTACGCAGCGCCTTGCCCGCCTTGTTGGCAAGGGACGGGCGATACAGCTCCTGCTCACCGGTGAGATGATCGACGCACAGGAAGCGTTCCGGCTCGGTATCGTCAACAGGGTCGTGCCAGCCGGGGAGCTTATTGCCGCGGCGACCGAGATGATGAAGCTGATTCTGGCCAATGGACCGCTCGCCGTCGCGCTCTGCATCGAGGCGGTCGACCGCGGCCTCGAGATGTCGCTCGACGAGGGCCTGATTCTCGAGGCGAATCACTTCGGACTGCTCGCGGCCACCGAAGACATGCGTGAGGGGATGCGCGCGTTCCTCGACAAGCGGCCCGCCGCGTTCAAGGGAAAGTGACCCTCGCGCGAGGCGCGCGTGTCTGGCTGCGCAGTCTGGCAATCCGCGATTTCAGGAATCTCGAACGAGTCGACCTCGACATTCCGGCAGCAGGGCTCGCGATAGTGGGCAACAACGGGCACGGAAAAACCAACTTGCTGGAAGCGATCTACTACCTGCAGACGCTCCGGTCCGCGCGCGGCGCCAGGGACTCGGAGACGACCCGGTTCGGCGCAGGAGGATTTCATATCTTCGCGAAAGCCGACACACCCGAGCTGCACGAGATCTCGGTTGGATTCGACCGGCAGGCGAAGAAAAAGAAAGCGGTGATCGATGGCGTTGCTCCGCGCCGCCTCAGCGATGCGCTGGGCGCGCTGCCATCGGTGATGTTCGCTCCAACCGACCTCGACCTCGTCGGTGGTTCTCCGGCCGTTCGGCGAAGATTTCTCGACCTGACCCTCGCGCTCACATCGCGGAAGTACCTGCACGCCCTCCAGCACTACCGCGCGAATCTCCTGCAGCGAAACGCGGCCCTCCGCGATGCGACGAAGCGCGGCGCGAGCGATGCGCGAGTTGCCGTGTGGGAGCCGGCGCTCGCCGAGCACGGGGCTGTCCTCGTTGCGGCGCGCGCACGCTGGGTGCTCGAGTGGGCGCCTGGCTTCAGAGATCTATGCGCACAGATCGGCGAGCAGGCTCCGGTCGGGATGAGTTATTCCAGCCCGTGTGGAGAAGTGCTCGCGCATGCAACGCCGCTATCCGCCGCCAAGGAGTGCCAGGACGCGCTGGTTGTCGCGCTTGCAGAGAAACGACCGCTCGACCTGAGGCGAGGGCTCACTCACGTGGGCCCGCACCGCGACGAGCTGGAGCTCACCCTCGACGGCCGCGAGATGCGGACGTTCGCCTCGGCGGGCCAGCAGCGGACAGCGGCAATCGCACTGCGCATGCTCGAGGCGGCAACGCTCAAGCGCCACAGCGGCGCCGAGCCACTCTTCCTACTTGACGATCCGTTCGCCGAGCTCGACGGCGGACGCGCCGAGCGAATTCTCGGATTGCTGCAGGAAGGTGGCCTCGGACAGACGATCCTCGCCGTTCCGCGTGCGTCGGACATTCCGCGCGAGTTGATGAAGCTGAACCGCGTGATTATTCGGAATGGTGCGATCAACCGGGAGCGCAATGTCGAAGCGTGAAAAGCGGAAACCTGCCCCGCTCGGCGATGTCGTGAGCGGATTCCTGAAGGATTCGGGTCTCGACTCGCGCGTCGAGCAGGCAACTGTGATTCCGGAATGGACATCGCTCGTCGGCAGCCAGATCGCGGCCGTCACCAATCCCCTTTTCGTCACACCGGACGGTACTCTTTTCGTGGCCGTGAAGAGCAATGCGTGGATGAACGAGCTGTCGCTGATGGAACCCCAGTTGCTTGCGTCGCTCAATGCAAAACCCGGAAGGGAGAAAATCAGAAAACTCCGATTCCAGTTGATGCGGTAAGTTATTGTGGCGCAAAGGCTTGCACACAGAGCGTGCAGTTGCCAACGGCCCCCTGCAGGGTTATCTTTAACATTCTATCGGCAGAGCATGATTCGGCTCTTCTTCGGTAGTCCGGATATCGCAATTCCACCGGCAATTCATGGCTAAAACCGCGGAAGCCAGCGTTCCCCGTTACGACGCTGGTCAAATTCAGGTATTGAAGGGCCTCGAGGCTGTTCGTAAACGCCCCGGCATGTACATCGGATCGACATCTTCGCGCGGACTCCACCACCTCGTTTACGAAGTAGTCGACAACTCCATTGACGAAGCGCTGGCCGGTCACGCCGAGAAAGTCGACGTCACCATTCACGCCGACGATTCGATAACCGTCGTCGATGATGGTCGCGGTATTCCTGTGGACATTCATCCGACAGAGCACATCCCCGGCATCGAGCTGGCGATGACGGTTCTGCACGCCGGCGGAAAGTTCGACAAGGAGAGCTACAAGGTTTCCGGCGGACTGCACGGCGTCGGCGTTTCCGTCGTGAACGCGCTCGCGGAAGAGCTGAAGGTATGGGTAAAGCGCAACGGCAAGGAGCACTACATGGATTTCGTGCGCGGCGGCACGCGCACGAAGCTCAAGGTCCTGGGCAAGGTCGGGGCGAAGGAGACCGGCACCAAAGTCTGGTTCAAGCCGGATCCAGAGATCTTTACCGAGCTGCGGTACGATTACGCGACGCTCGCCAACAGGCTGCGCGAGCTCTCGTACCTGAACAAGGGCATTACGATCAGCATCGCGGATGAGCGCGTCGGCGAGGAGAAGACGGAGACGTTCCACGCCGAGGGCGGACTGAAGGAAATGGTGAAGTTCCTCAACGCCCTGAAAAAGCCGCTGCACCAGGAGATCGTGTACATCGAGACCGAGCGTGACGACATCGGCATCGAGCTGGCAATGCAGTACAACGACGGATACAACGAGAACGTCTTCTCATTCGTCAACAACATCAACACCCATGAGGGCGGGACACATTTGACCGGCCTCAAGTCGGCGCTCACGCGCACCATCAATGCGTACGCGGCGAAGGGCAACGCGATGAAGAAGGCCGATTTCACGCTGTCAGGCGACGACGTGCGCGAGGGACTGACCGCCGTTCTGTCGGTAAAGGTTCGCGAGCCACAGTTCGAAGGCCAGACCAAGACCAAGCTTGGCAACTCGGAAGTCGAGGGCGCGGTCAAGACCGTCGTCAACGAGCAGTTGATGTCGTACCTGGAGGAACATCCGCGCGTCGCGAATATCGTAATCGAGAAGGCGGTTTCGGCCGCGCGTGCAAGAGAAGCGGCGCGGAAGGCGCGCGATCTCACGCGCAAAAAGTCGGCGCTCGATGTTGGAAACCTGCCCGGGAAGCTGGCCGACTGCTCACTGAGCGATCCGGCGCTGTGCGAGATATATCTCGTCGAGGGCGACTCCGCCGGCGGCTCGGCGAAGCAGGGACGGAACCGCGCGTTTCAGGCGATTCTGCCGTTGCGCGGAAAGATCCTCAACGTCGAGAGAGCCAGAATCGACAAGATTCTCTCCAACGAAGAGATCCGCACGATCATCACGGCGATCGGCGCAGGCATCAAGGAAGAGTTCACGCTCGAGAACGTCAGGTATCACAAGCTGATCCTGATGACGGACGCCGATGTCGATGGCGCGCATATCCGGACCCTGCTGCTGACCTTTTTCTTCCGGCAGATGCCGGAGCTTATCGAGGCGGGCTACGTCTACATCGCGCAGCCGCCGCTCTACCGCGTCGCGAAGGGCAAGGAAGAGTACTACGCCTACGACGAAAAAGAGCGCGACGATTACGTCGCTCGTCTGGGGAACGGCGAGGGGAAGAGCACCGTCAACATCCAGCGTTACAAGGGGCTTGGAGAGATGAACCCGCTTCAGCTCTGGAACACGACGATGGACCCGGAGACGCGCACGATCCTCAAGGTAACGATCGAGGATGCGCTACTTGCCGACCAGACCTTTCAGATGTTGATGGGAGACGAAGTCGAACCTCGCCGGCTGTTCATCGAGCAGAACGCGAAGTTCGTGAGCAACCTCGACATCTGACCACATCCGTACCGCGCCGACTTTCAGGCGCGGTACGGAAGTTCTTCAGGCTCCAACCGGCCCCGGCAGTCTCCGCGCGTCGCTGAACGCGATCCAGCGAGCCGCCAATCCAAGCACGATGTTGAGGATTGCAACATTCGTATCCACGGCGAGCAGTGACGCCATATAGTCGGAAGCTACCGGGATGAAGCGCAGTACACCCACCAGGAGCACGACCGACCCGGCCCACACGAGGTAGGTACGCGCCCGGTCACTTCGAGCCGCCCAAAGCCCCAGCAGTCCGAGCACCAGGTGTATCGAGGCACGCAGCATGTTCGTCGGCAGGATCCCGAATACGACCGGGCTGAACATTCCCCAGATGCCCTCGATGACCAGAAACGCACCGAGGATGGTCGCAAAGCGGCGTGAAAGCATTCCTGTTCTCCGTTTGGGATGGGCCAGCGCACGAAAGTCTTGAGCAATTCCGTTGCCGGAAGGCGGTAATTATGTCACATCTTGGTTGCCGATGACGGAACGACCCGTCTCAGAGCACCGCCACGATTCCATTCTCAAGGCGGTCTGCAGCGCCGCTTCGCGCCTCGCGAGGCCGGCTGGAGCGTTATCTTCGGGCGTCCACCAACCGAACAGCTAAAGATGATCATCACGCTTGCCGTCCTGGCGGCCGTTGTGCTCGCCGTCATCATGCTTTACAACCGTCTGGTGTCGCTCCGCGTCACCGGCGACAACGCCTGGTCGGACATTGACGTACAACTGAAGCGCCGCGCCGACCTCGTGCCGAATCTCGTCGAGACGGTGAAGGGGTATGCGACCCACGAGCGCGGCACGCTCGAATCGGTTACCGCGGCGCGAACGCGGGTCGTTGCTGCCCAGGGCGCCGGACCAGCGGAGCGCGCGGTCGCCGAGTCGCAGCTGACAAGCGCGTTGCGGGGATTGAGCGTTGCGGTCGAGGCGTACCCGGAGCTCCAGGCATCGGGCGGCTTTCGTGATCTACAGGGGCAGCTGGCCGAAATCGAAGAATCCGTGCAGAGCGCTCGCCGCTACTACAACGCAGTGGTCCGCGATTACAACACCGCCATTCAGACCGTGCCATCCAACTTCGTCGCCGGGCCGATGGGTTTTCAGCAGCGCGAGTTCTTCGAAGCCGAAGAAGGCGACCGCGTGCTGCCCAAGGTGAGCTTCTGAGAGGCTGATGCGGAAATGCCGCGCCGCGTTCCTTATCGCGGCGCTTCTGTCCGTCGGAGTCGCGGCACGTCATTCCGCGGCGCAGGACCGGACGATTCGCATCCGCATGTTCGATGCGGCGTATTTGGTCCACGCAAACGGGGACGTCGATGTCACCGAGCGACTGACGTTTGGCTTCAGCGGCCAGTGGAACGGCGTCGTGCGCGACATTTCGCTGCAGCACAACACCGGCCGTGGCCGGGCGCAGAAGCTGAAGCTTCGCGATTTCACCGTTACCGGCGGCGGCGGCGAGCAGCTGCGCGTGGATGATGAAGGCGGAAGCAAGACCCGCCGACTGCGTATCTGGATTCCGGGCGCGGTAAACGCCGACCGACAGATCGTCATCAGATACCGCGTGGCAAACGCAATTCGGTTCTTCCATGCGGGTAGCGCGGCCGGCGAACTCGACGAGCTCTATTGGAATGTGACCGGCAATGCCTGGGACATGCCGATCGAGGGGGCGCGCGCGGTCGTGACTCTGCCACCCGGACTTCTGCCGACGCGGACGGCAGTTTACACCGGTGCGGTGCGATCCACTGCCAGCGATGCCACCGTCGACAAGGCGGGCAACGTCATCACGTTCACTCTGCGAGGCGAGCTGGCGCCGTTCGAAGGCATGACGGTGGGCGTCGGCTGGCCGCCGGGCACAATCCGGTCCCGTCCGAGCGAGACGCAGAGCCGCATCTCTGAAGCGCTGCGCTACTGGCCGCTCCTCGCACCAATTCTCATTCTCGCGTTTGCCTATCGTGCCTGGAACGAGCGCGGCCGCGACCCCAAGGAAAATTCGATCGCCGTGCAGTACGAGCCGCTCGAATCGATGTCGCCGGCCGAGCTGGGAACGCTCGTCGACCACGAGGCCGAGATGCGCGACATCACGGCCACGCTGGTCGATCTCGCGGTGCGCGGTTACGTGCGGATCGAGGAGAAGACGGAGAAGCGGATGCTGGGACTGGTCTCCAATACCGAGTTCGTGTTCCACCTGTTGCGGCCGCGTGAGCAGTGGGCAGGACTCGCCACGCACGAAGAGCGATACCTGAAGGCGCTCTTCGTCGACACGATGCCCGAGCCGGTCGAGTCCATCGCGCTCTCCGACCTGCGCGACAAGTTCTACAAGTCCGTGCCGAAGCTGCGCGACGCGATTTACGAAAGCCTCGTGCGGAGCGGGTATTATCGAAAGCGTCCCGACCAGGTGAAAGGAACGTGGTACGCGATGTCGGTACTTGTGCTGCTGCCCGCAGTTGTCCTGGCCTTCATCTCCGCGGGCCAGGCGTGGGACGCCGTATCCCCGGCTGCACTGGGGATTGCCGGCGTGGTGGGCTCGATCATCGTCGTCGCATTCGGGTCGGTGATGCCGGCGCGCACCGTCGGCGGCGCCCGTGCCCGCGAGGCGGCGCTCGGCTTCAAGGAATTTCTGAGCAGGGTTGAAAGCGAGCGCTACAAAAAGATGATCACGTCGCCGGAGATGTTCGAACGCTACCTGCCCTACGCAATGGCGTTCGGCGTCGAGGACAAGTGGGCCAGGGCGTTCGAAGGGATCTATCGCGACCCGCCGGGATGGTACACAGGAGGAACGGGACACTTCCGCGCGACTGATTTCTCCTCGCGCATGGGCAGCATGTCCGAGGCGGCGGGCAGCGCGATGTCATCCAGTCCCAGCTCATCCGGCTCAAGCGGGGGCGGTTCGAGCGGCGGGGGCAGCGGCGGGGGTGGAGGAAGCGGATTTTAGGGCGAACAGTGGCGGCACCGAACTCGCTTACAGTATTCGATGGCTGATTTGCGAACCGTTAACACCCCGATCGGGGAATCCCACCATGACGATCCGAACCTCACTCGCGCTGGCGCTCACCCTCGCCTCTGCCTGCGCGAAGCCCACGCCGACTACGAGACCGACCCCTGCCGCTGTTCCCGAAAGCGGCGAGACCGCCCAGGCGCGCGGCGACTCGGCTGGAGGTTCCTCATCATTGCGAGCGGCCAACCCGAGGCCGTACGCGAGCGTGATCACGCGCCGCGCGCAGACCCGGCGTGGAATGTTCGCCGTTCACCGCATTGACGACCGGCTCTACTTCGAGATTCCACGCCGCGAGCTTGGCAAGGACATGTTGATCGTTGGCCGCTACGCGCGCGCGGCGGCCTCCGGCCCCAACCTTCCCCCCGGCCAGTTCGGCGCGTTCGGGGGAGACAACTTTGCGGAGCGGACGCTTCGCTGGGAGCGGAACGGAAACAGAATCGTGCTGCGCTCACCCTCGTTCGACATAACGGCCGACACCGCTCTTCCCGTGTACCGGTCGGTGCAGGCAGCCAATTATGCGCCGATCATCGCGGTTTTCAACGTCGAATCTTTCGGCCCCGACTCGGCCGCCGTCGTCAATGTGACGCGGCTCTTTACCACTGCCGTGCCAGAGCTCGCCGCGATCCGCGGCACCATCGATGGAAGCCGGTCATACATCGAGGGTGCGCTCGCGTTCCCCGACAATGTGGAAGTCGAAGCTACCCAGACCGGGACGCCAGCACCGGCTGGCGGTGGCGCCGTCCCCTCTCAACAGAGCGCCGCTCCTCGGATCGCGCAGAGCGTTCTCGCCCACTGGAGCCTCGTCCGCCTGCCGGTGAATCCGATGGTCCCGCGCCGCTTTGACGAGCGGGTCGGATTCTTTTCCATTCGTCAGATCGATTTCGGTACGTCTGAGCATCGCTCCGCCGCCCGGCAATACATCACGAAGTATCGGCTCGAATGCTCTGAGCGGCGTGCGGGCGATCTGTGCTATCCGGTGAAGCCACTCGTTTACTACGTCGATGCGGGAACGCCCGAGGTATGGAAGCCCTACGTCAGGCAGGGGATTCGTGACTGGCAGCCGGCATTCGAGGCCGCTGGTTTCAAGGACGCGATCGTCGCCATGGATCCACCGGCGAACGATCCCAACTGGTCTCCCGAAGACATTCGGCACACCGTCATCCGCTGGCTGCCCTCGACAACCGAGAACGCACAGGGACCGCACGTTCACGATCCGCGGACGGGGGAGATCCTCAACGGATCGATAAGAATGTTTCACAACATCCTGAAGCTGCAGCGCGACTGGTACTTCACGCAGGCGTCCCCGCTCGACCCGCGGGCGCGTCGTCTGCCGATGCCCGATTCCCTGATGGGCCGATTGCTACAGTTCGTCGTCGCCCACGAGATCGGACACACGATCGGACTCCAGCACGATCAAATCGGGAGCTCCACTTATCCCGCCGACAGCGTGAGGAGCGCGAGCTGGGTACGTCGTATGGGACACAGCCCGAGCATCATGGATTACTCGCGCTTCAACTACGTCGCACAGCCCGAGGACAACATTGCGCTCGAGGACCTGCTTCCCCGCATTGGGCCATACGACAAGTTCGCGATCATGTGGGGCTACCGTCCCATTCCGGGAGCGCGCACGTCAGACCAGGAGCGTCCTACCCTCGATCAGTGGGCACGCATGCAGGACACCATCCCCTGGTACCGGTTCTCGGCCAACAACGAGTTCGGTGCATACGGTACGCAGAGCGAAGCGGTAGGTGACGCCGATCCCGTGCGGTCGACCGGCCTCGGATTCAAGAATATTCAGCGGGTGGTGGGCTACATCTCCGATGCCGCGACGCGTTCCGGTGAGGACAACAGCGAGCTTCGTGAGCTGTACGACCGCACCGTGAATCAGTGGGCGACGGAAGCCAATCACGTTGCTACACTCGTCGGTGGCGGCACCGTGCAGTATAAGTCGGGTAGTCAGCCGGGCGCCGTTTTCGCTCCGTTACCGAGGGGGCGGCAGGCAGAGGCGGTTCGGTTCATCAATGAGCGGGTTTTCCAGACTCCGTCGTATCTCATCCGCCCGGAGATTGCCAACCGCATCGAGGCAGGGGGCATGATCGCACGCGTGAATGGGGCGCAGATGAGGGTGCTCAGGACCCTGCTCGATGATGGACGGATGAACCGTCTGCTCGAGCAGGAAGCTCTGCGCCCAACGGAGTCATATCCGCTGGCGACGATGCTCGACGATGTCATCGGAGGCGTCTGGTCAGAACTTTCCAGCGCGAGACCCGACGCGGATGCCTACAGACGCGAGCTGCAGAGCGACCTCCTTTCGCTCCTCGATGCAAAGCTCAACCCCCCGGCGGCGGCAGTCAGTCCACCGCAGGGACAGCAGTTCGGCCCCCCGCCAGTCGCTCTGTCCGACGACGCAAAGTCGCACCTGAGGGGCGAGCTTTCCGATCTGCGGGCGGACATCCTCCGCGTTGTTCCGCGCACCGTCGATCGCCCGACAAAGCTGCACCTGCTCGGCTCAGTTCACCGCATTGAGGGAATCCTGGACCCGCGGAAATAGAAGACCTGAAGAATCTCCCAGCGGCCGGTGTATATGGCGGTGAACTTCCCCGCCGGTTAACCTGGAGCCGGACGCCCCGCTCAGCTTCCCTCACCATCGTACCTTTCATGCGCAAACTCCGCCTCGCACTAGCCTTCGTCGGACTTCTTCTGCCGCTCGCCGCTTCCGCCCAGGCGCCCCGCTCCGCCGCGTCAAAGTCGCGCGACGTGCTTCCCTTCAAGGCGAGCGAAACCGTGCTGCCCAACGGTCTCAAGGTGATCGTCGTGCCGACGGGCTTTCCGAACATCGTCTCCATCCAGATCCCGGTGCAGACGGGATCCCGTAACGAGATCGAGGCCGGCAAGAGCGGATTCGCGCATTTCTTCGAGCACATGATGTTTCGCGGCACGCCCAAGTACTCGCCCGAAAAGTTCAACGAGATCATGACGCGCGCCGGCGCACGCAACAACGCTTCCACCAGCGACGACCGCACCATGTACTACGCGACGTTCGCGAAGGACGACCTGGAGGCGATCATCGAACTGTTCGGCGACCAGTTCCAGAACCTGAAATACGCCGAGCCGGAGTTCAAGACGGAGTCACGCGCCGTTCTTGGCGAGTACAACAAGAACGCCGCAAATCCTGGCTTCAAGCTCTATGAAGTCACCCGCAAGACCGCGTTCGGCACGCACACCTACGGACACACGACGATGGGCTTCATCGAAGACATCGAGAACATGCCCAACCAGTTCGAGTATTCGAAGCAGTTCTTCGACCGGTGGTACCGTCCGGAGCACACGACGGTCATCGTTGCCGGCGACGTGACACCCGCGCAGGTTCTTCCGCTCGTCCGCAAGCACTGGGGAGCGTGGCAACGCGGGAGCTACAAAGCCTCGATTCCCGCCGAGCCCATGTCGACCGCGGCAAAGTACGCGCACGTTCCGTGGGCGACGGCGACCAATCCGCTCATCAACGTCTCGTTCCGCAACCCGGCATTTTCCGAAACGGAAAAGGACAACGCCGCGCTCGACCTCGTCGCGGCGATCTATTTCGGACCGACTTCCGAGCTGTATCGCAAGCTCGTCGTCACCGAGCAGAAGCTCGACACGTTCGGCGCCAACAATTCCAGCAACATCGATCCCGAGCTGTTCACCGTCTCGGCGCGGCTCAAGAACGCGGCCGACATCGTTTACATCCGCGACGAGATCCTGCGCGCGGTCAATCGCGCCCGCAGCGACCTGGTTCCGGCGTGGCAGCTCGACGACACCAAGTCAGCTTCACGGTACGGCTTCCTGCGCTCGCTCGACAACACGAACTCCATCGCATCGACTCTCGCCGAGTACGTGAAGTACAGCCGGTCGTACGGAACGCTGAACAACGTTTATCGGATTTACGATGCCTTGACGCCGCAGGACCTGCGATCTGCCGCGGCGAAGTATTTCAGGGACTCGAATCTCGTCGTCTCGACTCTTTCTAACGGGGCGCTGCCCGCCGCGATCACGACATCGCCGGCGATTGGCTCACTTTCCGGTGCGCCGGCAACGAGTGCCGCGGCCGACGCGCCGCGTCGCGCATTGAGGGCGAAGATTGCCGCTCTCATCGCGGCGGACATGAAGGCCGCGGAGCCCATTCTCAGGAGTCTCCCCCAGCTGGATGTAACGTGGCAGAAGTCGCAGCTCCCGCAGATCGCGATGAAGCTGGTATTCAACGCTGGATCGGCCACCGATCCCAAGGGAAAGGAAGGCCTCGCTTCTTTATCGGCTGCGATGATCACCGGAGCAGGCTCCCGCGATCTCACGATCAGCGAGATTCGGCAGGCGCTTTACCCGGTTGCCGGCAGCTTTGGCAACCAGGTGGATAAGGAGCTCGCGACTTTCAGCGGCAGCATCCACCGCGACAACTGGCATGAGTACCTGCACATCGCGCTCGGGCAGCTCGCCAGCCCGGGCTTCCGGCCTGAGGATTTTCAGCGCCTGAAGGATCAGCAGCTCACGCGACTTACGCAGGACCTGCGCTCCAACAACGAGGAAGAGCTGGGCAAGGAACGCCTTCAGGCGAACATCTTTGCCGGATCTCCGTACGACCACCCGGCACTCGGCACCGTCGAGGGCGTGAAGTCCATCACGCTCGAGGATGTGAAGGCTTTCGTGCGCGACCGTTACACGCTGGCGGATCTCAAGGTTGGCATCGCCGGTGATGTCCCGCAGGGATTCGAGCAGGTGGCGAGCGCGATGTTGGCTCGCCTGCCGGCCGGTTCACCAGCGCCGGCGCGCCCGGCGATCGCGGGTCGCAGGCCGCAGGGACTCGATATCGAGATCATAAAAAAGGACACGCGCTCCACCGCGATCTCGTTCGGCCTACCGATCGCGGTCACTCGCTCGCATCCCGATTTCGCGGCGCTCAACGTAGCCCGCTCGTGGCTCGGCGAGCACCGCATGTCGAACTCCCATCTTTATAGTCGCATCCGCGAGATTCGCGGGATGAATTACGGCGACTATGCGTACATCGAGGCGTTCCCGCGCGGGATGTTCCAGTTCTTCCCAAGCGCCGGGATCCCGCGTCGCGCGCAGATCTTCGAGGTGTGGATCAGGCCGGTCGAGCCGCAGAACGCCCACATGGCGCTCCGCATCGCGCAAACCGAGCTGGAGAAGTTGATCGCGAACGGTCTGTCCCAGAAAGATTTTGCCGACACCCGCGACTACCTGATGAAAAACGTGTACGTCATGGCGGCCACGCAGGACGCGCAGTTAGGCTACGCGCTGGATTCCAAGTGGTACGGCATCGGGGAATACGCCGCGTACATGCGGAGCGCACTGTCGAAGCTGACCCGCGACGACGTCAATGCTGCGATACGACGTCACCTTTCGGCGACCGATCTCTCCGTCGTCGCGATCACAAAGGATGCCGAGGGGCTGCGCGACGCCCTGCTCGCGGACACGTTCTCGCCGATCAAGTACGACGGGGAGAAGCCGCAGTCGCTGCTCGACGAAGACAAGTTCATCGGCGGGCGCAAGCTCGGTATCAAACCGGAGAACATTCGCATCACGCCCGTGGAGCAGGTATTCGACCGGTAGCCTGGTCGGCTGACTCCGCCCGGATAAACGCCAACACTTCTTCCTCGTGACGGCGCAGGGCGGGAATGTGATGGTGACGCTCGTGCCATGTGTGCTGGGGCTCGGGGGATAGAACCCGGCCCTCGCGGTACGCTTCCGTTATCGCCGGATGGATGTAGTACTTCCGGCACACCGCGCGGGTGTTGCCGAGCTTTGCCGCGGTGGAGTCGACGGCGCGGATGATGTTTTTCTCCGCTTCCTTTTTCGTTTTTGCCGGACCCATCATGCGCAGCTCCTGCGCGGCGAGCATCGTCCCCGCCCAGGTGCGAAAATCCTTGGCGGTGACATCCCGCCCCGCGATCTCCTGCAGGTACTCGTTGATGTCCTCGGCCTGGACTGTTTTTCGTCCGCCACTGTCGTCGAGGTACTGAAAAAGCTCCTGTCCGCGCAGCTCCTGGCAGTGCTGGACAATGCGCGCTATGCGGCGATCGGTCACCGCCACTGAGTGAACGATGCCACTCTTCCCGCGGAACTCGAACCGCATCTCGTGCCCGTCCACCGCGACATGGCGGCGGCGGAGAGTGGTAAGGCCGAATGACTTGTTGGTCTTCGTGTACTCGTCCGCACCGATCCGGATAAGTGTCTTTTCGAGCAGCCACACCACCGTCGCCATCACCTTCTCGCGCGGCAGGCCGGGAAGCGAAATGTCGTGCTCGACGCGCTCGCGAATCTTCCACAGCACGTCGGCCATCTCGAACATGCGCTCGAACTTGGTTTCGTCGCGCTGTTCCCGGAACGCCGGGTGGTAACGATACTGCTTGCGCCCGCGCAGGTCGCGCGCGGTTACCTGCAGGTGACCGTCGGGATCGGGACAGATCCAGACTCTCGTCCACGCTGGCGGAATAACGAGTCCGCGCAACCGCCTGATCAACTGCCGCTCGCGGATCGTCTGACCGAGAGGATCTACGAACGAAAAGCCCCGCCCGTTGCGCTTCCGGGTGATCCCGGCGATTGCATCCGTGACGTAGCGAAGGCCAGCTTCCCTGGCCGATCCCTCGTACTCTTCGGTGTCCGACTTCGCCAATTCACTGCTCCCTTTGGGCGCGGTTAGGTCAGTGCGCCACAGTGAGATTAGGACTGTGATGGCGGCCCGGTGGCAACCTTTTGCCCCCTGTTAACCCTTCCCAGGGCGTGTTAACTCAATTACTGTCGGTTTTCCGACCCCGCTCCGGGCGGCGCTAGCGCTCAAGCGTCTCGACGCCGTCAGCAGTGATGCGGTGTGACACCAGCGGAAGCGTGGGGACAGCGGCATCTCCGATGACGATCGCCTCACCCAGCCGGCGCTCGGCCGTCCGGGCCGCTGCCTCGTTCCGCGCGTGAATAACGCCGAGTAGCGTGCCGCTCTTAACACCGTCGCCCGGCTTGCACGTTATCACGAAGCCGACCGCGGCATCCACATCGTCCTCCATGCTCGTGCGGCCGCCGCCGAGCTCGATCACTCCATGACCAACGGCCCGCGGCTCCACCGTTTGCACAACGCCGTCGCGCGGCGCGCGGTACTCTTGTCGAATCGGTGCCTGGGCGAGCCGCGATGGATCGCGAACGACGCGCGCGTCGCCTCCCTGCGCCTCGACTATTTCCTCGAGCTTCGCCAGCGCCCTGCCGGAAGAGATGGCGTCCTGCATCATTGCGCGGCCCTCCTCGCGTGTGTTGGCTTTCGAGCCAAGCACCAGCATCTCAGCTCCAAGCTCCAGTGTCACCTCGAGCAGATCGGCAGGGCCGCCACCATTCAGGACATCGATCGCCTCCACCACTTCCAGCGCGTTTCCGCACGCGAAGCCGAGGGGACGGTCCATCGCGGTCACGAGCGCGACGACCGGACACCCGTAGGCGGCGCCGAGTCCGATCATCGCCTGCGCCAGCGAAATTTCATCCTTCAGCTTCGGCAGGAAGGATCCCGATCCGCTCTTGATGTCCAGCACGAGACCGGTGAGGCTCTCCGAGATTTTCTTGCTCATGATGCTCGCGGCGATGAGCGGTATCACCTCCACTGTCGCGGTCGCGTCGCGCAATGCGTAGAGCTTCCTGTCGGCCGGCACGATCTCGCGCGTCTGACCGAGCATCGCGCAGCCGATCTTTTCGACCTGCCTCCTCGCCTCGTCGAGCGTGAGGGAGGTGCGGAATCCGGGAATCGATTCCAGCTTGTCGAGCGTGCCGCCGGTGTGCCCGAGCCCGCGGCCCGACATCATTGGTACCGCCACGCCCAGTGAGGCGATCACCGGAGCAAGGATGAGAGAAGTCTTGTCGCCGACCCCGCCCGTCGAGTGCTTGTCGATGCGCGGCTGCTCGAGGTGACTGAGATCGAGCCTCTCACCGCTGTCGAGCATCGCCTCCATCAGCGCCGTCATCTCGGACGTGTCGAGGCTCCGGAAAAACACCGCCATCAGAAACGCCGCCATCTGATAATCGGGCACCTTCCCGGCCGCGTAGTCGAGAACCAGCTCGCGAATCTCGCCCGGTTCGAGAGCCTTTCCGTCGCGTTTGCGTTCGATGAGACGGGGTACGATCATTTAAACTCAGCTGGGGTACAGGGGCGAGTCAGTTTCCCATCGAATCTGGAGTTTTCCATGCGCGCTTTCAGCATCCTTTCCGCGACAACGTTGCTTGCCGCCACAATGGCGGGGGCGCAGGCCGCCCCGAACCATACTGCTCTCGGCGACCGGGAGTACGCGGCAATGAACCCGACGAACGCCCTTTCCCATTACGAGGCGGCGATCGAGGCCGATCCCAAGAACTACGACGCGCTCTGGAAGGCTTCGCGTTCGGCCGTCGATCTCGGGTCGTACGACCAGACCTCCGAACAGCGCGGGACCCTCTACAAGAATGCGGAGCTTTACGCGCGCCGGGCCGTGGCTGCAAACCCCAACGACGCCGAGGCTCATTTTCACCTCGCTCGCGCGCTTGGCAAGAATGCTTTGACGCTCGGACCTCGCGCGAGAATCAAGTACGCCACGGATGTCCGCACGCAGGCCCTCGAGTGTCTCAAGCTCAACCCGAAGCATCCCGGCTGTCTCCACGTGATGGGTGTCTGGAACGCCGAGGTGATGCGTCTGAGCGGCTTCACGCGTTTGCTCGCCCGCAATCTTCTTGGGGGAAGGGTTTTTGGATCCGCGAGCTGGAAGGACGCCCAGCGGTACCTGGAAGAGGCGGTCGCGGCCGCGCCCGACCGGATCGTTCATCGTATCGATCTGGGGGAGATTTACCGCGACACGAACCAGAAGCCCAAGGCGCGCACCGAGTTCGAGACCGCGCTCAAACTGAACGTTTCTGATGTCAACGACCGCCACTACAAGGCACAGGCCGAGCGCGCGCTGAAGGCTCTCTGATTCCGGTTGTTAATGGTCGCTGAGGGCTGATCAGCTCTCAGCCACTATTAGCGTTGGCGCGTCGCCTCTTTTGGCGGCCGCGCGCTCGAGTTCTTCGGCGAGCTCGTCCCACAGATCATCATCGTCATCGTCGCGGCGGACTTTCCCGGCGATCCGGCCGCGGATCTCTTCACCGCTCGCCGGGGCCACCAACAGGGCAATGGTTGCCCCGAGCACGCCTCCGACGAGAATCCCCGCTGTGAAGAGGCCGATGTTGTTCCAGTCGGGCACTTTCTCGAAAGGAAGGCCTTCGGGGCGGGCTCGGGGGACGGAAACATCCACTTTCGACTTCGGACCGGTCGTAATCATGGGTGGCTCAGGCGGCTGGTAAGAGATTTGCTTCATAGGACAGAAGTTGCAATTGGCGTGCGAGGATAACTAATGAGCAGTTCTGGTAAAATGGTGTTGCTTGTCGAAGACAACGAAGACAATCGAATCGTTTATTCGACCATCCTCAAGCACTTCGGTTACGAGGTATCCGAGGCGCTCAACGGGGAAGAAGGTATTGCGAAAGCTCGTGCGGAGAAACCCGACCTGATCCTGATGGATATTTCCATCCCGATCATCGATGGCTGGGAAGCTACGCAGGTGCTGAAGCACGACCCGTCGACGAAACAGATACCAATCATCGCGCTGACCGCCCACGCCCTCGCTTCGGACCGCGAGAAGGCGATGGAAGTCGGCTGCGATGGCTATCTGGCCAAGCCCTGTGAGCCGAGAGCGGTAGTGGCCGAGGTGCAGCGCTTCCTCGGCAAGAACAATGGAGCCTAAACCGCAGTATCGAATACTCGTCGTTGACGATCACGAGGACAACATCGAGCTGCTTCGGGCGCGGCTCGAGGCCCGCGGATACATCGTCGATGGGGCGGCGGATGGGCAACTCGCCCTCGACGCCGTAGACAAGTGCATTCCTGACCTGATCCTGCTCGACGTGATGATGCCCAAGCTGGACGGCATCGAGGTCGTGCGCAGGATCAAGACCAATCCCGCACTGCCGTTCATTCCAGTGATCATGCAGACGGCGCTCGATTCGACCGAGAACAAGGTCGAGGGGCTCGATGCCGGTGCAGATGATTACATAACCAAGCCGATCAACTTCGCCGAGCTCGAGGCGAGGGTGAATTCTTTGCTGCGCATCAAGGCGCTGCAGGTGGCGCTGGCGAAGCGCGATCAGGAGCTCTCGAAGCGCGATCGGGAGCTCTCCGACGCGAACGACAAGCTCCGCGAGATCTCGCTCACCGACGGCTTGACGAAGGTGGACAACCGCCGCTCGCTCGAGGAGCGGCTGCACGAGATGTGGGAGCACCACATGCGCCTTCACGAGCCGATCGCGCTCGTCATGTGCGACATCGACAAATTCAAGAGCGTCAACGACGAGTATGGACACCAGGCCGGCGATGCCGTCCTGCAGGAGTTTGCCGCGCTGCTCAAGTCAGAGGCGCGGGAAATTGATCGCGTTGGCAGGTACGGCGGCGAGGAGTTTCTGCTGATCCTCCCCGGAACGGTTCTCGACGCCGCCGTAACGTTCGCCGAGCGGCTGCGCGAAAAGGTGGAGAAACATACATTTTCGTTCACGAACGGAACTCTGCGACGGACGATGAGCTGCGGGGTGGCCGGTTCACCGCACCCGCGCATCCGCGACCAGGAGGGCCTGCTCAAGGCTGCCGACGAGGCTCTCTATGTCGCGAAGGAGACCGGGCGCAACAAGGCGGTCCGGTTCGACAGCAACGAGTTCAACGCACATACGCAGGATACGACGAAGCTGGATGCCAAAGAGCCGACCGCCGAACCAGTCCTTGCCGGAGCAGAAAAGCGCGGAACCACTCCACCGCGCGGAACGGCTGCGCAACCAGCTTAACCGCGCTTCGTACGAATATTACGTTCTCGACCGGCCGAAGCTGGCCGACGGCGAGTACGACAGGATGTTCCGAGAGCTGCAGGAACTCGAGTCGGCATATCCTCATCTGCAAAGCCCCGACTCACCGACGCGGCGCGTAGGAGCTGAGCCCCAGGGCCAGCTCGCCAAGCACCAGCACATCCGCCCAATGCTGTCGCTCAGTAACGCGTTCAACGACGACGAGTTGCGCGCCTGGGAAGAGCGTCTCGTGCGAATGGCGGGGGACGACGTGGCGCGCTCCGGTTATACGACCGAGCTCAAGATCGACGGCATTGCCGTCGCGCTGACGTATCGGGACCGGGTTCTGGCCAGGGGCGCGACGCGCGGCAACGGCATTATTGGTGAGGACGTAACGATCAACCTCCGCACCGTTCGCGACGTACCGTTGCGTCTCGCCGAGTCCGCGCCCGGCGGCGTGATGGAAGTTCGTGGTGAGATCTACTTCCCGTTCGACCGGTTCGAGAAGATGAACGAACAGCGGGCTCGCGACGGCGAACCACTGTTCGCGAACCCGCGCAACTCGGCGGCGGGAAGCCTGCGGCAGCTGGACCCGGCGATAACGGCCTCCCGTCCGCTCCGGTTCTACGGCTATTCGGTTGCCGTACCCGATGGGGCCGCGCTTCCGTTCGAGACCCAGTCGGAGCTGCTCGAGGCGCTGGTGAGCTGGGGTGTTCCCGTCGCTCCGACCCGCCGCCGCTGTCCGACGCTCGCGGACGTCGAGAAGTGGGCGCATGAAGTGGAGCACGACGTACGCGGCAAGCTCAACTTCGCAATCGATGGTGGCGTGGTGAAGGTTGATTCATTGCGGCTCCAGGACGAGCTGGGCGTCGTTGGCGGACGAGAACCCCGCTGGGCGATCGCTCGCAAATTCGCTCCCGACATCGGCGAGACGAGACTGCTGGCGATCGAGGTAAACGTCGGCCGTACCGGAGCGCTGAACCCGTATGCCGTGCTCGAGCCGGTTGAAATAGGGGGAACGATCGTGAAGCTCGCGACGCTGCACAACGAGGATCTGATCCGCACAAAGGATCTGCGCGTCGGCGACTGGGTGCAGGTGAAGCGCGCGGGGGATGTGATCCCGCAGATCATGACCTCACTTCCCGACCGGCGGACGGGAGCAGAAAAAACGTGGCAGATGCCGAAGAGATGTCCGTCGTGCGGCGCAGCGGCCACGCGTGAGGAAGGCGAGGCGGCGGTCTACTGCCCGAACATCGCCTGTCCCGGTCGCCAGCTCGAAGGTCTGGTGCACTTCGTGTCGCGCGGCGGGATGGATGTCCGCGGCCTCTCGTACGCGCGAATTCAGCAGCTGGTCGAAGAGCAGCTCGTTCACGATCCCGGGGACCTGTACGCGCTGAGGCGCGAGCAGCTGCTGTCGCTCGACGGCTACGCTGGCAAGGGTACCGATGCCGTCCTCGCGGCGATCGACGCATCGCGGTCGCAGCCGTTATCGAAGCTCCTGCACGCGCTCGGCATCCGGCACGTCGGCTCCATCGCGGCCCAGCTGCTCGCGGAGCATTTTGGCACGCTGGATTCGCTGACGAGGGCCACCGCGGATGAAATTCTCGCCGTCCGCGGAATTGGCGACATCATCGCGAACGGTGTGGTCGCCTATTTCTCCGATCCCTCGGGGATGGCGCTCGTCGAGAAGCTGCGCGGGCACGGCCTTAATTTCACGGAGCCGCGCGCGGTCGCGTCCGGCGGAGCGCTGAGCGGACAAACGGCCGTGATCACGGGCACGCTTCCGAATCTCAGCCGGGCGCGCGCCACCAGCATCATCGAGGCCGCGGGCGGCAAGGTAACAGGCTCCGTCTCGAAATCGACCACGTTCCTCGTTGCCGGTGAAGAGGCGGGCAGCAAGCTGGAAAAAGCGACGAAGCTGGGCGTGGCGGTGATCGATGAGGCAGAGCTCTTGCGCCGAACAGGCGCCGACGCGACATCTTCGCCGTGAAATCGTCAATCAAATAGAATGACTGAAACCGATTCTTCATCCCCCGAGCTGATCGGGCTCGCCCACCAAACCGTACGTGACCTCCGCCACCGCCTGGCCTCGACCAGCGATGGGGCAGCAGCGCTGCGCGACGCCGGTTATGCGGGCGCCGACTCGGTTTACAGCGCCTTCGAGACGTGGGTAACCGAAAATGACGGGGGCGCAATCGATGAGATGACGCTCGATCAGTTTTCCTCTCGTGCAGCGGAATTCTTTCGCGCGGCGGGGTGGGGAAAGGTGTCGATTCGCTCCCTGCATGATGCGCTCGCGGTGGTCGATATCGAGGATTGCTGGGAGTCGAGTGGCGCGGGCGCTGGCTCGGGCTGTCATCTGACGACCGGGACGCTGGCTGGCTTCCTCGGCCAGCTCACTGATTATCCGGTCGCAGCAATGGAGATCGAGTGCGGAAGCGGAGCGGGTGGGAGGTGCCGCTTTCTCGCCGGGACCGCGGAGATGCTCGATCATGCGTACGAGCGGGTGGCGCGCGGGGAGGAGTGGGAGACGATCGGGGCGGGCGATCTATAGTACTGGCAAACTGCAACTGGGCAGTTGCCTTTAGTTGTCCGCGCCCAGCGCATCGGCATAAAGCGGATTCACCATCAGCTCCCCGTCAACGAGCACTTCCCTGTCCCACGGCAACACGATCGTGCTCTCCGTTGCGATCGCGTGAAAATCCGGCTCGAACACCCCGGTCCGTATTGCCACCGCCGTCCGCACATCCAGACAGCCCGCTTCGATGACTGCGGCGACCGCGAGCCGGATCGTGTCCCCGCTGTCGCAGGTCTCATCCACGATCAGCACCCTTCTCCCCTCCACCACGTCGGGTGCGCTTCCAAAGACCTCTGGCGCGGCGCGTGGCCTCGCCGTCCGATGTCTCCGGCTGACGATGAGCGAGTGGAATTCACACCCGAAGATCGCCGCCACCACGGCCCCCGGTATCACGCCGGCGTTGGCGATGCCGATCACGAGGTCGGGGATGTAGTCGCGCGACACCTTGAGGGCCAGACCGCGCGATAGCTCGCCAAAGAACGGCCATTCGATCTCCAGCACTCCCTTGCTCGCATCAACCGAATGTTTGCGCGGTGACATGTTGCTCCAAATTGTTTGGGGAAAAGCAGTTACGGTCAAGCTAGCCTTACCCTATACGAGACGGTAGATTCGACCAAATGTCGTTCTGGAACCGCCTGACGGGCGGGAAGCCGAAGCAGGCAGCCGAAAATCTCGACTACCTGAATGAGGCCCTCGCGCTGGAGCGGCAGGGCGACTACGACGCCGCCCTGACGTCGTACAAGCTTGCCCTCCGCCAGCGGCCCAATAATCACAAAGTCCTGCAGAATATGGCGATCGCCTACTCGAAGCTTGGACAGCTCGACGAGGCGATCCGCTTCTACCGACGCGCGCTCTCAGTGGAGCCCAGGCTGCCGGGTGCACATTACGGGCTCGCATTTCTGCTCATCAGGCGGGGCGAGGTGAACGACGCAGCGTTCCATCTCGAAGCATTCCTGATGGATCCGCCCAGGAGCAACGAGGCGGAGCGCTGGGTGAAACACGCCCAGAAAACGATCAGCGAGCTCAAGAGCTCGAGCCCGCCCACGCCAAGCGAGCTGCTGAAAACCAATGAGTACCCGGGGATTCTGGAGTAAATGGGCGCTGTACTAGCTGTCGTTAGCCAGAAGGGAGGTGTCGGCAAGACCACAACCGCTGTAAACCTCGCCGCTGCATTCGCGAGGCGCGGTATGAAGACGCTCCTCATCGACGTCGATCCACAGGGATCGGTGCGCTACGGCGCCGGACTGCAGCGCGGTCATCCGACCTATGGTTTTGCGGACTACCTGAACGGCCTTCGCGAGCTGCGCGACATCATCCTGCCCACCGCGTTGCCGTGGCTCCGCGTGATCCTCGCCGGGTCGGTTGCCGATGAAGCCGATCACGCGACGTACCAGCAGCTCATCGGCGAGACCGACGTGCTGCACGACTTGCTTGGCATGGCGGAGCAGCGCTGCCAGGTCGTCGTCGTGGATACGCCCCCGGGACTCGGCTCGATCACACGCAAGGTGCTCGGCGCTTCCGAGCACGTAATCGTGCCCCTCCAATGCGAGCCGCTCGCGCTTCAGACGACGCCGCAGATTCTGCGCGGAATCCAGGACATCGTCACCACCAACGAGAGACTGACGCTGGATGGCATACTGCTCACGATGTTCGAGGAGAACAATCCTGCCAGCGACCGGGTAGTGGACTACGTGCGCAAGCATCTGCCCGCCAACATCGTTTTCGATGTCGTCATCCCGCGCACGATCGCGACGGCGGATGCGTTCGCTGCCGGACAGCCAGTGGTGGTTAGGAGCCCGGCCGATCCGGCATCGCAGGCGTATGTCAACCTGGCAACACTTCTCGCCGACCGTCTCAGTGAGCAGTAGGCATTTCTTCGGGGGCGCAATGGCCGCCGTCGCCGCGGCAACGGCGGTCGCCTGCAGCGACGTCAGCGGCAACAGGGACTCAGTGCTCTCGATCGAGTTCGATTCGCTCGCTTCGCCATCAGTCGTGCTCGGCGATACCCTGCGCGACACCACTGGAGTCGTGGCTCGCCCGGTCGTGCGCCTTTTCAACTACGAGGGCGTCGAAATTCCTGCGACGAATGTGCGCTTTCAGTCGGGGGATCGCGGAGTCCGCGTCGACAGCCTGACCGGCATCGTGACCGCGGACAGCCTGCGCGCGACCCCGGCGCGGGTGATCGCGAGCGTCGGATCGCTCCAGGCGGTACAGCGGGTAGTCGTGACGTTGCGTCCGGAAACGGTGCGCGCCGTAAACGGACGTGACAGCTTGCGTTATTCTCTCGTCGACAGCACACTCAACGTCTCGCCGCAATTGACGGTCAAGGTCGCGCACGGAGCCAATCCTCCGGACAGCGCGGTTGCGTCCTACGTGGTGAGCTTCGCCATCGTGTCGGGCCAGAGTTCCCAGCTTGCCGAGCTCGTGAACGATGTCGGCAGGCAATCGCGGGTTGATACTACAGATGCGAGCGGCATCGCGGGGCGTGCGGTGCGCGTGAGACCCGTCTTTCTTGGCGCGCTTTCCGATTCGGTGCTCGTCGATGCGACGGTGAAGTACAGGGGGCAGCAGGTCTCGGGCAGCCCGGTAAGACTTGTGCTCCGGGTAAGACCGCGAAGCTAGACAACGCTGACGGGAGACGTGATGCAGGCACGCGGTGGAAAACGCCCCGCTCCAGGGACACTCACTCAGCTCTTTTTCGACGCGGTGGCGCAGTTCGACCGGCCGGACGCGCTGCAGGTAAAGTTGGGCGGCACCTACAAACCCATTTCGCACCGCGAGGTTGCCGACCGTGTGCGGCACGCCGCGCGCGGATTGCTCGCCAGCGGAGTAAGCAGGGGCGACCGCGTCGCAATTCTCTCCGAGAACAGACCCGAATGGGCAATCGCCGACTTTGCGTGCCTCACCGCCGGCTGCACCGACGTGCCGATCTATCCGACGCTCCCCGCTGACCAGATCGCCTACGTCCTGAAAGATGCGGGCGCGTCTGCGATCTTCGTCTCCACGCGCGGGCACGCCGAGAAGATCAAGCAGATCCGCGCCCAGGTTCCCACGCTCAGGTCCGTCATCGCATTCGATGAAGTCGGCGCGCTCGCCGACATGACACTCACGACGCTCGAGAAACGCGGCGCCGAGGGTGAGACCGCCGAGACGACGAACCGCTACAGGGACGAGGCGCTCAAGGTGAAACCCGACGATCTCGCCACGCTCATTTACACTTCAGGCACGACCGGCGAGCCGAAGGGCGTCATGCTGAGTCATGACAACATTCATTCCAACGTCAAGGCGGCGATGGAGGCGGTCCCGTTCAGCGGGACCGATGTCTGTCTCAGTTTCCTGCCGCTCGCGCACATATTCGAGAGAATGGCAGGACACTACATGATGTTCGCGACAGGAACCTCGATCGCCTACGCGGAATCCATCGATGCGGTCCCGGTCAACATGCAGGAGGTCAGACCAACGCTGGTGCTGTCGGTTCCGCGCCTCTACGAGAAGATGTACGCGCGGATCCTCGAGACGGCGCTGACAGGAGGTTTTCTCAAAAGGAAGATTTTTTTCTGGGCGAGGGGAGTTGGCGATCGGTGGGCGACGGAGAAGCTGGCCGGACGCGAGCCGGCGGGCGGGCTCGCACGGCAATACGGCATTGCGCAGAAGCTCGTCTTCTCCAAGCTGCAGGCGCGCACAGGCGGACGGCTTCGGTTTTTCGTATCCGGTGGCGCCCCGCTCGCACCCGACATCAACAAGTTTTTCTATGCCGCCGGACTGGTGATACTCGAGGGTTACGGACTCACGGAAACCTCGCCCGTGATCGCGGTGAACACTCCTGACAATTTCCGCATTGGCACGGTCGGAAAACCTATTGCCGGCGTCGAGGTGAAGATCGCAGCGGATGGCGAGATCCTCACCCGCGGACCTCACGTCATGAGGGGATACTTCAACAAGGCCGAGGCGACACGCGAGACAATCGATCCCGATGGCTGGCTGCACACCGGCGACATCGGCGAGCTGCGCGATGATTTTCTCGCCATCACCGACCGGAAAAAGGACATCATCGTTACCGCCGGCGGGAAGAACATCGCGCCGCAGCCGCTTGAGAACAAAGTGAAGACGAACAAGTACGTCGCCCAGGCCGTGATGATCGGCGACAAGCGGAAGTTCCCGTCGATTCTCATCGTGCCGAACTTCGACCAGCTGGAGAAGTGGGCGACAAAGCGCAGCCTGGTCTGGACCGACCGCGCCCAGCTGCTGCGCATGCCGGCTGTTCAGGCAAAGATCGAGAAAGAGGTGAACGAGGAACTCGTCGGTGCCGCGCCTTTCGAGGTTCCGAAGAAGGTCGGACTGGTCGAAACCGATTTCTCCATCGAGCGGGGCGAGCTCACACCGACGCTCAAGGTGAAGCGCCGCACCATCGACAAGAACTACAAGGCGATCATCGACTCGCTCTACGCAGAGGGGTGATCTCGGGCGCCTTCTGCGCCACCCAGTAGCTGTCATCCTTCGCGAGCACCAGCACCGTCGGGGGCGGCGGGATGGCAGTGGGGCCAACGATCCTTCCCCCCGCGCGCACCATTTTCAGGATCGACGGAAGCAACCCCGGGCTGAACTTGTCGTCCAGCGCCGCGCCAGCGCAGGAGCCAGCAGCGAGCGGAACACTTTCCGCAACCGCGAGCAGCCCCACATTCGCCGATTCGATTACGCCGGCCGGCGGATTGAGCGCGAATACCCGAAGCTCGACCATCTCGGTCAGCTTCTGTGCGCCACCCGCCCACACCCCGCCGAGCAATACCGTACTCCCCGCCTCGGTAGCGTCGAGGAAGGCGCCAATCCTGGTCGCGAGCTCCTCCCGCTCGGAAGGCTGCCAGTTTCGCGCTGCCGGTTTGACCGCGGTTTCGGCCCCGAACTGACCGATGCCATTGGTGATGGGAAATTTTCGGGCGCAGACCGGACACCCCAGCGTCGCTTCGTCGACGAAACGGTTCGTCACTTTGCTGAACGCGGCGACAAGCGAGCTCTCGGCGTGATCCGAGGTGCAGCGCAGCAGCTCCAGCAGCTCGATGAACAAGAGTCAGCTTCGCGAGAGACGCAGCTCGTCGATGTTTACAGTCACGGGCTGCGAGAGAGCGTACATGACCGCGCCGACGACGGCGTCGGTGTTCAGCATCCCCGACCGCGGCGGAAATCTTCCGTCCGCCTCGCCGCCGCTCATCGCGTCCCAGAGGGGCGTATCGACCGCGCTTGGCGAGATGAGCGTCGCGCGCACGCCGCTGCCGCGTAACTCGGCGCGGAGTACCTCGTGCAGCGCCCGCAGGCCGAACTTGGCAGCCGAATACGCGCCGTTCTCGGGGAAGATCTGCCTGTCTGCGATCGAGCCGATCGTGACGACGTGGCCAGTTCCGCGCTTCTGCATTCCGGCGAGAAAAGCGCTCACAAACAGGAACGGGCCGACGAGGTTCGTGTTGATCGTCTCGGTGAACAGCCCGGGCGCCATCGACGCGAGTGGAGCAACGCGAAACAGTCCCGCATTGTTCACGAGAATCTCCGGCGCACCTCCTGTTTCCTTCGTGATTCTCTCGGCGGCGCGTTCTACGCTGGCAGGGTCGGACACATCGCACACCAGGGGAATCGCCGACGGAGTACGCGAGGCAGCGTCGCGCAGCGCCTCCTCGTTGCGCGCGATCATCACGACCCGCGCTCCACCCGCTGCAAGCGCGGAGGCGATTCCGGCGCCGATGCCGCGCGATGCGCCGGTTACAACCGCCGTCAGCCCCCTTTTCAGCGCCACTCGCTAGTGAGAGCCGTTGTGGGCGAGACGGAGAAACTCGTCGCGGGTCTTGTGGTCGTCCCTGAACGCGCCGCGCAGGCTCGACGTGATCGTCTTGGAGTTCTGCTTCTGCACGCCACGCATCATCATGCACAGGTGATAAGCCTCGATCACCACGCCAACGCCGATGGGGTTGAGCACGCTGCACAGTCCGACGGCGATCTGCTCCGTAAGGCGCTCCTGAACCTGCAGCCGGCGAGCATAGACATCGACGATACGGGGAATCTTCGAGAGGCCGACGATCTTTCCGTTGGGGATGTAGGCAACGTGGGCCTTGCCGAAGAAGGGCAGCATGTGATGCTCGCACATCGAGTACACCTCGATGTCGCGAACCATGATCATGTTGTCGTGCGTCTCCTCGAAGACACCGTTTCCAACAACTTCCTCGGCGGTGCTGCCGTAGCCCTGGGTCAGGAATTTCATCGCGGCGGCGACACGCGCGGGGGTGCGTTGCAACCCCTCACGATCCGGGTCTTCGCCAAGCAGCTCGAGCTGGCGTCGAACGGAATCCTCGAAAGGGTTACTTACCGGTGTATTCGACATAGTTGTTCTCGGTTTCCCACAGCACCAGCCTGGTGAGGCGTCCCGGTCTCACCTTGGGCTCCAGGATCTTCCAGAACGCGAGGATGATGTTCTCGGAAGTCGGAATGACCCCTTCCATAAAGGAGACATCAAGATTGAAATTCCTGTGGTCAACGCGATCGATGATCTCGCGCTCGACGATATCCTTCAGTTTCGAAAGATCGCAAACGTATCCGGTCCCGGCATCGACACCCCCTTCGACGGAGACATCGAGCGTATAGTTGTGCCCATGCCAGTTCGGGTTGTTGCACTTCCCGAAGATGCTGGCGTTCTCGGCGTCCGAAAGGGCGGGATTGTGAACACGATGTGCGGCGTTGAACCGCATCCGCCGGGTGACTGTTACCTGTGGCATTATTTGGGTAAGATACCGCTGACAAAGAAGCCCCGCCCGGTAAGGCGGAGCTTCAGAAAGACTGGGACGGAGAGGTTTTTTGAAGCCCGGTCGAATTTTTGAGGTTCTCACCCTGCCTTCCGTCTTCCCCGCACTGGGGCGTGGCGTCAGCAAAGTTTATTGAACCCACCCGAAGGACTTGTTGGCTCAAAAAGTGAGTTCTCCGCCCCACCGATGAATCAGCAGATGACGTGAAGCAGCAGCGCTTCGTGTTGCGAAATTTACGGGCCTTCACAATCAAGGTCAACGAAAACAGGGTCAAATGGATATTGGAATAGTCGGAGCCATAGTGATGCTGATCGGGTGGGCCGCGCTCACGTTCAGTGGCGATGCCCCGGGATTGGTACACCTGCTCCTCATCGCCGGCGTCTTTCTTCTCATCTACCGCATCACGGTGCTCGGCACCCGCGACCGAAAGGGAGACGGGCCCTGATGGATCGCGACGACGGTCGGACCTTTCCCTATGGAACCCCTTCCGGGGCGACGGCGGTAGCCGAGCAGCCACAGGGAGTTCTGTCGGACAAGGGAAAACCTGTTCTCGTCACTGGGGCGGCAGGGCTGGTTGGCATTCATACCTGCCGTGAGCTGACACGAGCCGGGTGGACTGTAAGAGCTCTCGTGCGCGATCGGGAAAAGGCGGCCACCGCGCTGGGGCAGGTTACAGTCGACCTTCGCCTGGGCGACGTGAGGGATGCCGCCAAGGTCCGCGCCGCGCTCAGTGGTTGCGGCGCGATCGTACACCTTGCGGCGATCGCCATCGAGCGTAAGGGTGAGCACTACAACGACACCAATACCGCGGCCACCGATCTTCTCATCGAGGCCGCACGGCTCGAGAATGTCGAGCGGCTGATCTTCATGTCCCAGAACGGGGCCGCGAGCAAATCGCCTTACTCCTTTCTGCGTAGCAAGGGAATGGCGCAGGACGCGGTAATGAACAGCGGGCTCAAGTGGACGGTGTTGCGTCCGTCCGTGATATTCGGAGCCGAGGACGCGTTCGTGAATGTGCTCGGCCGGATGATAAGACTTTCTCCTGGGGTATTTCCCCTGCCGGGCGGAGGAACAGCGCGGTTTCAGCCGATCGCGGTGGACGACGTCGCGCGGGTGATCAGGCTTTGTCTCGAGAAGCGCGAAACGATCGGTCGCACCTACCAGCTTGGCGGATCGATCCCCCTTACACTGCGCCAGATGACGGAGCGCATTCTCGCCGCGATGGGGACCTCGCGCCGACTCGTCTCGGTGCCCGTTTCGGCAATGAAGCCCTTGATCTCGCTCGCCGAAAAGCTGCTTCCGAATCCCCCCGTAACTTCTTCACTCCTCGATTTGCTCGGCCTCGACAACACCGTGCCGGAGAATGCACTCACGGAGGTGTTCGGGATCGTACCTGTACCATTCGCCGCCGATGAGCTGCACTACCTGCAGGGAATCACTGCCGGCAGCGCTTTCAAGTCGATGATGCGGAGACACGGGTCCGGCTGATCGCGGCGGAGCGGCCTCAGATCTCCCAGTTCGACAGCACGATGCCGCCGCCGGCTGGCCGTGTCTCACCGTATCCGTGAACAGCCATGCGCAGGTCGGTCCAGCGTACGCGCGCACCGCGGGCAATGAGCCGCCGGTAGACATCGCCATACTGAGCCTGAACGCGGATCGCGACGCGACGGGCGCTTATCGAACGGGCGTAGGCTGCGAGCTGCGTCAGCAAGTGATCGAACTCTGACTCGTCGCGCGCCGCCATTTTCAGCACGCGCAGCTCCTCCCTGATCCGGCCCTCGACCAGCGGAACAGAGTGACAGATGGCGAACGACGCCACCTCGAACCCGTGACGCACGAGCAGCGTATCGCCGAGTGAATGCTGGGCGGTCAGCGACATCTCGCGCGTGTAGTCGTAGCCCGGTGCCAGCTCGTTGAGCAGAATCCGGCACTGCCGCATCGCGAGCTCGCGCTCGTGCGGGTTCATCGCCGCAAGCGAAAGACACTGGAGCCCGGCGCGTGCCGCGTCGAGCGTCACCGTCACCGTCAGGTGTCCCGGCATGAAGCCCAGCGTCGAATAGAAGCCGACGTTATCCATCGTGCGCGGCATCGTCTCCAGGCCGATGATGCGAGCGCCCTGCTGCTTGAGCCAATCGACACCGGCGTTCACGATCGTCTTGCCAATTCCCTGCCCCTGATAATCCGGGTGCACGGCGAGGGGTCCCATCCAACCCTCGATCCCCGAGCGGTGGACCATGTTGAACGCGGCGATTCCGTCGCGCGAGTTACGCCAGACCATCGCCCCTTCTTCGGCATCGGCCATCGCAAACTTCCAGACACCGGGATTCAGGTGGGGCACGCGGACACCCACCATGCCGTCCTTTCTGTAGCGCTCGGTAAACGATTCGCTGAACACGGCGTTGAGCGGGGCGATGTCGCGCTCCGTCGCGCGCTCCGGCGCCTCGGATACCCATGCGTTCCGCCAGTTGCGCGCGAACGCCATCAGGCCGCCCCCGCCGCGGTTTCGCCGTCCCATTTCCCACTATGTTTCGGCCGAGTGGCGCGAGAATCGGCTGTCAGCGATATCAGGTCGCTCAGCTCCGCGTCCTCGCGCGCACCGGTTTCATTGCCGACGACGGAGCATCCGCGTTCGGCGTCGTACCGTACGCTGAGCACGCGGTCGAGGCCCTCACGCACCGGCTCCACGTGCGTGATGAGTATCACCTGCTCGAATCGGTCCTGAAGCCCGCGCAGCAGCTCTACCACATTGAAGCGCCGCGCTTCGTCGAGGGATCCGAACACCTCATCGAGAATCAGCAGCGAGAACGCCTGGCCGGCGCGCTCGGCAATCATCTGTGAGATGGCGAGACGCAGCACGAGATTGGCGAGATCTTCCTCGCCGCCCGACAGCACCGGCTTCGGGATTGCGTCCTCGAGAATCACGATGTTGTACTGGTCGTCGAGCTCGAGCTCGGTGTAGCGCGCGTCGGTGAGCTCGCTCAGAAACGCGCTTGCCAGCTCCGAAAGCTCGGGACGCAACTGGAAGTTGAGGTCGGTGCGCAGGTCGGAAAAGGCCCGGTCCAGCTCCTCGTGCAGCCGCCGTCCGGACTGCAGTATGTCGAGCTCCTCCTGCTTCTTTTTCAGGTCACGCGCAGTTTCCTCGGCGACAGACAGCGCTTCAGTGGCACCTGAGAGCTGCTCCTGCGCGCGCGCGGCGCCAACCTTCGATTCCTGCAGCTCGGTGCGCAGCTTCTCGTGGGTCGCCTTGAGCGCCTCGAAATCGTCTTCCGAGAATGCAATCTGCGCGCGACGCGTGCGCAGTGTGCCGAGCGTGGACTGCACGCGCATGGTCTCCTGCGCATTTTGCTGCTGCTCGAGCCTGAGCTCGGGTTCGCGCTCCAGCATGGCCTGCAGCTTATTGGCGTCTGCCTCTATTGGTGCGAGGCGATCCACTTCCGCCCTCACTTCAGCGAAGCGAACGGGGTCGAATCCAGGCGGTATGCGGGAGATGTCGTGCTTCATCTGCACTTGCCGCTGCTGCTTTACGGCGATCTCGCGCACGATGGTCGCCAACTCCTGGACTGCCAGCTGCACCTTTGCGAGCCTGCGCTCGAGTGTCCCGACTTCCTGCATCAGGCTGCGGCGCTTCCCGTCGAGTGCCCTCACGTCTTCGGGCATCTGTTCGAGCTGCTCGACGCGGTTCCTGTAGTAGCTGCCGTCAACATTGACGGTTTCGATCAGCCCATCCAGGTGCTCGACCACCGTGTGCAGGCTGCCGCCGAGCGCGCGGCTGCAGGTCGGGCATTCGCCGTCCTCGCCGAGCGAGACGACGCGGTCCCGCTGCTGCTTGAGGTCCGTGTACTGCTGGCGCATGGCCTCTCGCTTCGTTTGGGCCTCCTGGCGGTCGCGCACCCATTCCGTGCGTCGTGCTTCCAGCAAGCCCTGCGCATCTTCCAGCTCTGCGCGCTTCTTCTCGAGTTCGAGTGTCGCCTCTTCCTCGAGAGCCGGCGCGCGCTCGATCTTCGCGTGCCGTTCCTCGAGCCGGCCGATCTCTTCACGCAGGGCATTTTCGCCCTCGACGAGCGCGCGCCGCCTACCGTCTTCCTTGTACAGCGTGTTCAGCACCTGCAGCTCGACGTTGAGCGCGAACAGCGGCTCGATGCTGATACGCACCTCTTCAAGGAGTGAATGCGCTACCTTGATGCCCTCCAGATCCCTGGTCACGCGCGCGGCATGCCGCGAGAGAGCGGCTTCTTTCTCCTCGGCGACCGTAATCTGCGTGAGCAGCTGCGCCGACTGCTCACGCTGCCGCTGCACCATCTCCCACCGTGGCCCGACGGCGAGCATCTCGCGCTGCTGCACCGCGGCGCGGTGTGCCGCCAATTGGGAACGAGCCTCCGCCTCCTCCTTCTTTCCCGCCGCGTCGGCGAGAGCGCGTGAAACCGCATCGGGGTCCGGCATGCCGCGCTGCATCCCTTCCATCGACGCCTTGACGCGCAGGCGTGTCTCCTTTGCCAGTTCCTGCGCCACGCGAAGCTTTTCGTACCCGAGCACGCGGGAGAGAAACTGCCCTCTTTTCGTCGGCGTCATCGACGCCATCACCGCGAGCTCTTTCTGCCCGGTGAAATAGGTGTGGTAGAACTCGGTCAGCGACATGCCGAGGCGGCGCTGCAACAGATCCGTCACTGACGAGATCGAATCGGCGATCGGGGCATCTGCGCCGTCGAGATAGACCTCTGCCGAGTTCAGTCCGCGGACGACGCGGTACGAATGCGCCCCGAGCACAAATTCGAGCTCGACCTCGACCGACGCGCGCGGCGGGGCGCCGATGAAGCGTATTGACTCACGAGTTCCGCGCACGGCCTGGTTGCCATACAGTGCCCACGCAATCGCCTCGAGTATCGTGGTCTTGCCGGCGCCGTTGGGTCCGATGATTCCGGTCAGACCAGGCTTGAAGCTGATGTCCGTCCGTGCATGCTGGCGGAAATTGGTGAGGCGAAGGGAGTTCAGTCTCACGCCGCGTCACCCTCCATGCCGGGCGCGGAAAGCATGTCGGCTTCACGCAGATAGTGGAGGCCCAGCGCGACGAGTCCCTCGCGGTCGATGTTCTCCGTAATCACTCGGGAGCGCAGCTTGTCGCGGACGGTATCGGCGAGCGACGCGCGCTTCCCCGGGGCGCCCTGCCCGGCCTCCCGACGCACTGTCTCCGGACGCGGATCGAGGTGAAAGTGCAGCGCGCGCCGCTTGAATTCGCGAAGCGCCTTGTGATCCAGCTCGCGCACGACGTGGCGTGGGACCTCGCGCACCACGAGCCGCACGACCTTATCGTCGATCCCGCCTTCGCATCCTTCACAGGCGTCACGAATCGCCTCGTCGAGCGCCGCGGCAGACATTCCGCTGCCGAGGATCGGCGGGAGGTCAACCAGCGCGCGCGCCGCCGGTATGTGATGGAATCTGTGGGTTCCGCTATCGAGGTCGAACTCGATGATTCCCTTACCGGCGACGCCCGTTTCCCTCTCTTCGACGAGCTCGCCCCAGGGATTCGTGCTCGTGTAGTCGATCGAGCCGGGGTAGAACGCATACGGCTCCACTTTCCGGAACACATGGTAGTGGCCGAGTGCAACGTAGTCCCAGCCCGCGGTTAGCTCCTCACGCGACAGCATCAGCTGCGACCGTTCCTGATTCTGTCCGAACTGCGGAAATACTCCGTCCACTTCGCCGTGAAAGAGCAGGATATTGCGCTTGAAAGCGGCGTCCGGAGCGACCGTTGGCCGCCCGCCGGGCAGGTTGGGTACCGCGGTAACCATCAGCCCCAGCTGCTCGAACGGAAGCTGGTTCGCCTCTCCCTCGACGACGGTGATCCCGAGCGGGGAAAAGAGCTTCAGGATGCAGGCGGTTTCGGAAGTGCGCGGCGTGTCGTGATTGCCGGCAACCATTACCACCGCCGCGTCCGGCAGTGCTCCGACCAGGCGCGACAACTGGCGGTATCCGTGAAGTATCGCGTGATTGGTCGGTCGGACAGCGTGGAAAACGTCGCCCGCGACCAGAACGATCTCCGGCCTGAGCTCGATTACCTTGTCGACTACCTTCTTCAGCGTTGCGGCGATGTCCGCTTCGCGCTGGTTGATCCCCGTCGGCGTCTGCCCCTGGTACTGGCGAAAGCCGAGGTGTATGTCGGCGAGGTGGACGAGTCTCACCGCGCGCGCATCGCCCTGATCCACTGCGTGATTTTCGTCCGCACCAGCATCGGCGCGCCAGCCTTGCGTCCGCGGTCCGGCAACGAGGAAATCGTCGAGCGGACGTTGATCGTGGTGCGCGATTCGGTTATCCAGCCCAGCCGCCGGTCGACCTGCATCGTTCCCGCGAGAGTTCCCGACGTCTCGTAGCCCGCGCTGGAGCCCGGCACGCCCGGAAGGTTGACGCGCGACATGCTTCCCTTCATGGATATGTAAGCCAAGTCCCCGTTCCTCCCCAGAGAGTCGAGCTGAAAGGTAGCGCGCACCGTCCCCATCGCGCCCGCCTGGCCAGTGAGCGGAATCTGCATCTCGCGCGACCACTTTTCCCCGATGGCGACCGCCTGTCGCGCCAGCGTCGCAGGCATGCCGCCGAAAATCCGGCGCAGCTCGCTGTGCGGGTCGCCATCGTCCACCATTTCGACGGCGCCGTCCGGCGAAACGCGAAGCACGACGCTTTTCGACTGACCTGCGTACCGCTTGAGATCGGCAAGCGATCCAGGGGACGACGGTGTCATGGCGACGGAGTCGGTGATCGCGTGCATCAGCGTTCCGCCCGAGGTCCACTGCTTCGCGATGGCGCGCGTGAACACCTCGATGGTGGTCGTCATCGACCTCGTCGAGTCCCCAGCCGTGCCGGGCATTGTACCCGTCATTTCGACCGTCTGCGACATGTGCATGCGGAGTGTATCGCCAATGCGGGGGCGAAGCTGTAGCAGGACTGGCTGGGCCCCGGCGTTCGTACCCAGCACTGCGGAGGCAATAACGAGGGCGACCGCCGCCAGGTGCCGGAGATTCCTAAAATGCATATGGATCGTCGTCGGGGACGGTACGGATATTCGGCGCGCGCTGCCGCGGGACCGGCTGCGCCGCAACGATCTTGCGGAACTGCGAAGCGAAGAACGCTCGCACGTCGGCCGGCTTCGCGAGCAGAGTGGCGTTCCTCCCGCGCAGGACTTCCTGCTCGCTGTAAAGAGCCGTGATCTCCTGCACCCAGGCCATCGTCAGCGACGGGTCGAGCGCGCGCAGGCTGCGCAGCACCGCGGCATCGAGCGGCACCTCGCCGCTCTGCGGATAACGTTCCGACCCTTCCCGCCCCTGCATGACTGAGGGGCGCGGAAAACGGACGAAGATCGGCTGCGTAAAATGTGGATGTCGAATCATCAGCTGCCCTTTCTCAAGCGTCGCGAGCTTGGTGCGCGTTGCCGGCGTCAGCACCGCGTAACCCGGCGTCGACAGCTCGTCGGGATCCATCCTGCCGAACAAACCGGTGCCGGAATTTCCAACGACACGGCGGTGCACCTGAGAGCGGAACTGCTGCGCGCTGAACAGCACGAGGCCGAGGTAGCGGCCGCGCTCAGCGATGTCGAGCAGCATTTTCCTGACGTAGGTATCGGGCCCGTCGGCCGGCGCATACTTGTTGAGCTCGTCCACGAAAACGACGAGATGCTTTACGCCAAGGTCGCGGCGCTCGAGGTGCTCGCGAAGCTTGGAAACGACGCGCGCGAAGATCAGGTCCTGCGCGTCTTCCTCGAGGTTCGCGACGTCCACTACATACACCGTGCGATCCTCAAAGCTCCCGAATGGCAGGTCGCTCACGGTCCCGGCATCCGTGACGAGGCCAGCGCAGCGTGTCGAGATGTTGGAGAGGCGGTTCCGCACCTTGCGGATGGTAGCGACGTGATGCGTGCGCCAGCTCTGGTCGTCCTTCTGCTCGAGCCCGCGCAGCACATCCCTGAACCAGGCGTCCAGGTCCGCGAACGACTGGACACGGTGCGTTTTCTGGAGAATGCTGTCGGAAAACTCCTTGTCGACGACATTCTCCTTGATGAAATCGATCACCGCGTCCGCCTTCGCATCGACGTCGTCCTTGTTGAGCAGGACTTCGGCGAACTGCAGCACCTCGCGCAGGCCCCACGTGAGCGGCGTCACGTTGTCGAGCAGCTGCTCGTTGTTGCGAAAGGTGTTGAGCGTCAGGCCCTTCGCGGTGAAGGGAGCGAAATACTCGACCTTCTCGAACGGTCGCGCCGGGACTTCGAGTTTCTCGTAAAGCCTTCGATCGCTCTCTTCCAGCTTGCCTGGCTGATCGAGATAGCAGAGGTCGGGGCCCTTCACGTTCAGGCAAACCGCGGCGATCGATCCCTTCTCCTCCGGAAAGTGCGCGAAGAGCGATGAGAGCAGCCACTCGACGGCGCTGGTCTTCGTCGCGAGACCGGAGACGCCGGTGATGTTGAGGTGCGCCGCTTCGGGTCCGAGCAGAAAATCGGCGTCGAGGTAGATGACGGCATCGGTGCCGCCGGCTCGATAAACACCGACCGGAATGCCTGTGTTCGCGCCTTCGCGCAGGTAGCCATCCATGCGCAGTGCGACCTGTACGTCGGCCTCCTCGGCGAGAAATACCTGGCCCATCGGGACCGGTTGGAGCGGCTCCTCCGGCAGCTGACGCAGCACCGCCGCCGTGTAAAGACGGATCTCCGCTCGTTCGGTCGTCGCGAACCCTGCCTGAGTTGGAGATCCATCGTGTCCCAGCACGTCGTGCATCGGCGACTGGAGATCGGTGTAGCTGAAACCCTCGACTACGATTCCGTAGATGTGCGGAATCTGACCGTCGATCGGGTGCGTTCCATCGACGCGCACGATCGTGCCGATGCCGACCGGCGATTCGATCGCCGTCCAGAAGTGAAACTCGTGCGGCGTGTTTGGGCGGCGCTCGGTCGCGACGACTCTGCCAAGCGCCTCCCTCACGAGATCGCCCTGAGGAACTCCTCACAGTCGCGGACGCCGTAGGCCATGCGGTCCCAGCGGCCGTCAGGCAGCGAGAGCGGCGACATCTCCGCCATTACCCACCGCGAAATCTCGTCTGCCCGATCCGACGAGTCGTCCGTCTCGGCAATCTCGATTCGTACGAGACCCCAGAGTGCGTCGCGCCCCGCGGCGTCCCGCACGCGCAGGTACCAGCTCATCACCGTCTTCCTGCCCCTCGGCGAAACGCGAAATACCGACGAGCGCTCGCCTTTTTTCAAATCCAGGACGACGCCGAGGGCGGCGCCTTCCACATACAGGGTGCGGTGACTCTTGATCACGCCGACCGCGAGTGGGCACGACGCCACCGGCGCGCTGGCGCTGATGCCGCCGTCGATGAAAATCGGCGCATCCGATGCGGCGCACCACGCTTCAGCAAGACGACTCTCGAGCTGGTCGCGGTGGGTGTGCACGCGTTGCACGGCGCGCTCGAGCAGGAGCGACGGGTGCATGATCGGAAACTCGCCCGCGGAGTCGGGAGCGCTCGTGTCGACGATGTCGAAATCGGCGTTTTTAAGGTTGGTGGGCTGTCCCAGGTATCTCACCGGCACGTATATCCGCTTCTCGACTTTAGGAGACTCGCCGCCCCACGTGATCAGCCGGCGATTGATGCGCACACGCACGGCAGCAGCGACGGTTCCGAGCACGAGCGGAAGTCCGTTCTTCCTGCCGATCACCTGGACCCGCTGCGCACCGTCGAGAAACGCACCGAAACCCGACGGCCCGCCCGGCGTCCCGGAAATCACGCTGATGGCGCGCAACGGCCCTCGCTCCACGAGCTCCGCCGTCTGCAGCGACGGAGCCTCGGCGAGCGGCGACACTTCCGACATCGCCTGCGCACCCTCGATCGCGGACACGCCAGGCAGGCGGTCGATCAGCAGTCGGAGCGCGGTCCTGCTCGCCGCGTCCGGACCGGCAGTGCTCACCAGCATCGCGTCATTCGATGCCGATGTCCCACGCCTGCTCGAGATCTTTTTTCGAGTAGGCGCGGAACGACGTGAGCGTGTGGGTCGATCTCAGGCCCGGCACCACGGTTATGTGCTCGGTGACGATGCGCGCGACATCCTCATGCACCGCGACCTCGATCATCGCGACGAGGTCCCACTCGCCCGACACTGAATAGACCTGCGACACTCCCTCGATCCCGGCGAGCTTCGTCGCGCACGCGGCGATTCGCTGAGGCTCGGCCTTGATCAAGACGATTGCAGTTATCATGGGGGGCGGATGAGAGTGCGAGGCCGTGCGGCGGGGCGCCTCGAACCCTAAGCTGCTATACTTGGTTCACGAAGCGGCGAGCCGTGTTGCGGCGAAGACTATAACATTATCGGCGTGGCTGAATCAGCGCCACGCTTGCGAAACGGGGAGCGGGATGCAGGAAGTTGAAGAAGGTGCGGAACGCGCCTCCGGACAGGCCGGAAAGGGTCAGAATCTCGTTTACACCCTTCCTCACACGACCGCCTCGATTGCGGAATTTCTCACGCCTGTGCTGGAGCGGGTCGATCCGGCCGCTGGCGGAACGCAGGTGGTCGTTGTCACGCGCGACGCGGAAACAGCGCTGATCGTTTCGGAGACGATTCTCAGGCTTTCGGGCGCGGCGGGAATCGAGGTAGTGCCCGTTACGAGCGCATCCCGGGCCGGCCGTCTTCTGCAGTCCAGACCCGTTCTCGCCGTTGCCGGAACTCCGGCCGAACTTTCGGCGCTCGTGCAGGGCTCGCGCCTGAAGGCTGAGTCAGTGCGCGGCGTGGTGATCGCGTGGGTGGACGACATTCTCGAATCAGGCGCGGAACCAGTGGCCGCCCTCGAGACACTCCTCGGCGAGCTGGGCGACGCGGCACGGACGATCGTCACGCGCAAGGTGACCCCGTCGGTGGAGAGCTTCATCGAGCGATACGCGCGACGCGCTCGTCGTGTCGCCATCGCCGAACAACCGGTCGAGGCGGTCGCCGCTCCCGTGGAAGGTGAAACGCCATTCGAGATGCCGTTCATTCAATACGTGACCGTGGCGGCCAGCTCCCGTCCGGCCGCGCTGAGGCGCCTGCTCGACCAGCTCGATCCTCCGTCGGCCGCTATCGTCGCACGTGACGATCCCGCGGAGGTTGATGTGAGCCAGGTCCTCCGCACCCTCGGATACAAGGATGACGATGGCAGCATCAGGATGGTGAAGGGCGCGCCCGCCAGCGCTGCCCACGCCGTGATTTTCTATCAGCCTCCCGTAACTTCGGCGGAGCTGCGGCGCGTGGCGTCGGCAAAGCCGGTCCAGGTCGTGATCATCGCCCAGCCCGGCGAAATCGCCTCACTTCGTGAGGTGGCGGGCGGTCGGTTGAAGCCGCTCAATCTTGCCGGGCCCGAGCGGCGCGCACGGGACCGGGAGGAAGCAGTGCGGCACGAGCTGCGCGCCGTGCTCGCGCGCGGAGTTCCTCCGCGTGAGATCATCTCGCTCGAGCCCTTGCTCGAGGAGTACGACGCGGCAGAACTCGCCGCCGCCGCGCTCCACATTCTGGACCGGGAGCGGGCGCAGAGACGGCTCTCGGAGGGCGCCGCACCGGCCGACACTCCCGCCCGGCCGGAACGGACGGCAAGTCCCGCGGGCGGCGCTGGCGAGATGACGCGCCTATTCATGACTGTCGGCACGCGCGATGGCGTGAAGGCGGGCGACATCGTCGGTGCTATCGCCGGTGAAGGCGGAATCCCCGCTGACAGGATTGGCAAGGTCGACGTGCGCGAGAGCCACACCCTGGTTGAAGTCGCCGCCGGCGACGCGGCCTCGACAATCGCGCGGGTAAATGGCTCGATGATTCGCGGCCGCCGGGTAGTGGCGCGCGGCGAGCGTGACCGCGAGGAACGCGATCGGGCAAGTGCTGGCCGAGGCGACCGTCCTTCAGGCAGAGGCGATAGGCCGTCCGCCGGGCGCGGAGAGCGGCCCTCTTCCGGGCGAGGAGAACGGCCGCCCCGACGCGGCGGGCCACCTGAACGCTCGAGTCGCGGGCCATCGTCCGGGCCTCCCGGACGCTCAGCACGCGGAGGCCCTTCGGGCAGGAATCGCGACCGCTCGTGAGCGGGCCGTTCCACCAGACCGGTGGCTGGATCGAGGTGATCGCCGGGGTAATGTTCAGCGGAAAGAGCGAGGAGCTCATTCGCCGCGTGCGCCGCGCGATGATCGCGCGCAAGCGTGTGCAGGTGTTCAAGTCGCACCTGGACGAGCGCTACGCCGGGATTTATTCAGTTTCCAGCCACGACGGCCGGACGGTCGAAGCCGTTCCGGCCGATTCTGCCGCGCAGATTTCGCAACAGATCGATCCGATGGCACACGTCGTTGCGATCGATGAAGCGCAGTTCCTCGATCAGGGCATCATCGGGCTGGTAGACTCGCTTGCCGCTCGCGGCCGCCGCGTAATTCTGGCTGGAACGGATACCGACTTCCGCGGCGAGCCGTTCGGCCCGATGCCGAACCTCATGGCAATCGCCGAAGTGGTGGACAAGCTCCACGCTATCTGTGTCCTGTGCGGGGGGCCGGCGAGCAGAAACCAGCGACTCATCGGCGGACGTCCGGCGCCTTACAACTCGCCCCAGATAATGGTGGGCGGAACGGAGTCATACGAAGCAAGGTGCCGGATGTGTCACGCGGTGCCTACCGGAGACGCGGCTCAGGTACCTCTGCTGTAAACGCCTGAGGCGGGAATTTGCCGTCTCGCGCACTTTTCTCGTGACAGGGGTACGAAACAGACATACCTTAGCCGTACCGCCTCGCTCGTTACTCAGGACCCCAGGGAAGCCCACCTGATGCTGCTCATCGGACTGACCGGAAACATCGCCAGTGGGAAATCGGAAGTCGCCCGGATGCTCGCCCGGCGCGGCGCTAAGCTGATCGATGCCGATCTGCTGGCCCGGGAGGCCGTTGAGCCCGGCACGCATGCGCTCGGCGAGATAAAAAAAGAGTGGGGCGACGACGTCATATCGGACGATGGAAAGCTCGACCGCCCAGCGCTCCGGCGCATCGTCTTCGGCGACCAGGGCGAGCTCGCTGTGCTCAACAGCATCGTTCATCCTGAGGTGACGCGGCTCCGCGACCGCGAGATCGAGGCGGCAAGGGCGCGCGGGGATGAGTTCGTCGTTTGCGTGATCCCCCTCCTCTTCGAGCGCTCGCTCGTGGACGACTTCGACTGCATCGTGCTCGTCGATGCCCCGCGCCCCGTTCGGCTCGAGCGGATGGTGGCAACGCGCGGCATCGATGAAACCGAGGCGATGAACATGATCGCGGCGCAGATGCCTGCCGAGCTCAAGCGCGCGCGCGCTGACTTCGTCATCGAGAACACCGGGTCGATATCCGACCTCGAGAGCGATGTCGAGGAGCTCTGGGCCTCACTGAAAAGAACCGCCTCCGGCGCGACGAGCACAGTCAGCGTTTCTTGACACTCGTTTCGCCCGCCGATAGACTTCGCGCGCGTTGACACACCCCAGCGGAGCAGAAAGTGGCGAACATTCCCGGCGACCTTTTTTATACCGAAGAGCACGAGTACGTCCGCAAGTCGAAAGAGGACGGGGTGGTCGAGGTCGGCATCACCGATTACGCGCAGGGAGAGCTGGGTGACATCGTCTTCATCGAGCTGCCGAGCGTCGGCGCGAAGTATGGAAAGCACGATGTGTTCGGGACGATCGAGGCCGTGAAGGCAGTGTCGGAGCTGTTCGCTCCCCTTGGCGGAGAGATCGTCGAGGTGAATCAGCGACTCGACAAGGAGCCTGCGCTGGTCAACAGTGACCCTTATGGCGCCGGCTGGATGATCAGAGTACGCCTGAGCAGCGCGACTGAGATGGACGGCCTGATGAACCCCGCGGCGTACGGGAAGCACATCGGCCAGTAGCTAGGTGACGGTGGCCCCTGCCTCGGCGTAAGCGTCGGTCGGCAGGCACGAACAAATCAGGTTGCGATCGCCATAAGCGCTTTCGACGCGCGCCACCGCCGGCCAGAATTTGAAGTCGCGGCTCCACGAAGCGGGAAACGCCGCCTTTTCGCGGCTGTAGGGATGCGTCCATTCGGTCGCGGTAACCCGGTCGAGCGTATGCGGCGCGTTCTTGAGCACGTTGTCCACCCTGTCTGCGTCGCCCGTCTCGATCTCGCGAATCTCCTCGCGGATCGCGATCATCGCGTCACAGAACCGGTCGAGCTCCTCCTTCGGCTCGCTTTCCGTCGGCTCGATCATGAGGGTTCCCGCCACGGGAAAGGACACCGTCGGCGCGTGAAACCCGTAGTCCATCAGGCGCTTGGCAATGTCCTCGACCTCTACTCCGCTCGCCTGTCTCACGACGCGCGTGTCGATGATGCATTCGTGCGCGACAGTGCCGTTTGATCCCTTGTACAGCACCGGGAAGTGCGGTTCGAGACGCCGTGCGATGTAGTTTGCATTCAGGATCGCGATGCGCGTCGCATACTCCAGCCCGTCGCCTCCCATCAGCCTGATGTACGTGTGCGAGATGGGCAGGATGCTGGCGCTGCCCCATGGCGCGGCGGAGACAGCTCCAACTTTTTCTCTTCCCTCCTGGCCAACGACAGCGTGTCCGGGCAGGAACGGCGTCAGGTGCGCGGCAACTCCGATCGGCCCCATACCCGGCCCACCACCGCCGTGAGGGATGCAGAACGTCTTGTGCAGGTTCAGATGACACACGTCGGCCCCGATGTCGCCGGGGCGGCACAGTCCCACCATCGCGTTCATGTTCGCGCCGTCCATGTACACCTGGCCGCCGTTCTCGTGCACGATTCCGCAGATCTCGCTGATCGATTCCTCGAACACTCCGTGCGTGGACGGATACGTCACCATCAGTGCGGCGAGGTCGTCGCGGTGTGATTCCGCCTTGGCGCGCAGGTCCGCGACATCGATGTTTCCGCGCGCGTCCGTCCTCACGATGACGACCTTCATGCCCGCCATCGCCGCGCTCGCCGGGTTCGTTCCGTGGGCCGACTGCGGCGTGAGGCAGATAGCGCGGTGCGAGTCACCACGCGCCAGATGATAGGCGCGAATGGCGAGGAGGCCAGCATACTCACCCTGCGAGCCAGCATTCGGTTGCAGGGACACCGCCGCGAACCCGGTAATCTCGGCGAGCGCCGCCTCGAGCTCGGTGAACAGCTGCTGGTAACCCTCGGTCTGCTCCACTGGCGCGAAGGGATGAATCTTCGCAAAGCCGGGCCACGTGATCGGCATCATTTCGGCGGTCGCGTTCAGCTTCATCGTGCATGACCCGAGCGGAATCATCGAGTGCACGAGGGACAGATCCCGCGACTGAAGCCGGTTCATGTACCGCAGCATCTCCGTTTCGGAGTGGTGCGTGCTGAAAACCGGATGAGTGAGAAATGGCGAAGTGCGAGCGAACCTCTCGTCGTAACGTGAGTCGCTTGCCGCGATCACCTCTCCCACCTGAAAGTCCGCATCGTCGCCGCCATTGAAGGCGGCGAACAGGTTCCGCAGGTCGTCCTCGCCCACCGTCTCGTCAAGGGCGATCGCGACGCTCGTGTCGCTGAGCACGCGCAGGTTGATGCGGCGGCGGGCGGCGGCGGCGGTGATCTCCGCGGCGCTGCGTGCGCCAAGCTCCACCCTTATGGTGTCGAAATAGTCGTCGTGCGCGATCTCGAAACCGAGCCGGCGCAGCCCCTCGGCGAGCGCCGCCGCGAATCCGTGGACGCGCCGCGCGATTCGCTCGAGACCACGCGGACCGTGGTAGACGGCATACATGCCGGCGACCACCGCGAGGAGAACCTGCGCCGTACACACGTTGCTCGTCGCCTTCTCGCGCCGGATGTGCTGCTCACGCGTCTGCAGCGCCATCCTGAGCGCGGGTTTTCCATCGGCATCGCGCGAGACGCCGATGATTCTCCCCGGCAGCTGTCGCTTGAACTCTTCCTTCGTCGCAAAAAACGCCGCGTGCGGCCCGCCATACCCGAGTGGGACGCCAAAGCGCTGAGTGTTGCCGACGACGATGTCGGCCCCCCATTCACCCGGCGGCACCAGCAGCACAAGGCTGAGCAGGTCGGCGGCCACCGTCACAAGTGCACCGGCGGCGTGAGCTTTCTCGCACGTCTCCGCGTAATCGACTACCGCGCCGTCGCTGGTCGGATACTGGACGAGCATGCCGAACACGTCGGCGCCGGGCTGGAATTCGCGGTGGCTGGACACGCGCACTTCGATGCCGCGCGCAGCGGCGCGCGTCTGCACGACATCGATCGTCTGGGGATGACACTCGGCGGCGACGAGGAAAACTTCCTTGCCGGGCTTCCCCTTGATCGCGTAGCTCATTGTCATCGCTTCGGCAGCCGCGGTCCCTTCATCGAGCAGCGATGCGTTGGCGATCTCGACTCCTGTCAGGTCTTTCACGACCGTCTGAAAGTTGAGCAGCGCCTCCAGGCGTCCCTGCGCAATCTCGGCCTGATAGGGAGTGTATGCCGTGTACCAGCCGGGATTCTCGATGATGTTGCGCTGGATGACCGGCGGCGTGACGCAGTCTGAGTAGCCCATACCGATGAAGGAGCGGAACACCTGGTTCCTCGCGGCAAGTGCGCGGAACTGCGCCAGCACCGCGGGCTCCGTTACCCCGGTTGGGAGGTCCAGGCCGCGGCGAAATCTGATCCCCTCCGGTATCGTGGCGTCGATGAGCGCATCAAGCGACGAATAGCCGACCGTCTTCAGCATTTCGGCGACGTCCGACTCGTCAGGACCTACGTGCCGCGGCACAAAGGATTCGGGCGGCGAGATGACGGTCTTCGCGTGCTTGATTGTCTTGCTCATAAGAGTCCAATTTAACACCCTATGCAGGTACCGCGAAGCTTCAGCAGCTGGCGCATGTTGGTCGTGCCGCCGCGCTCCGGCGCCGAGAACATGGCCCGCGATTCTGCTTTGCTCGAGCGGGCGGCGCGCACTGGCGAGACCGTGCTCAGCGTTTACTCCTGGCGCGAGCCAACACTTTCTTTCGGACGCCACCAACCCGCCGTCGGCCGCTACGACCGGGGACGGATTCTCGCCGCCGGCATGGGCGTGGTACGGCGACCGACGGGCGGCAGGGCGATTCTGCACGACCGCGAGATCACATACAGTGTCACGTCGCCCATCGCCGGCGCGGGATCGCTAAACAATGCCTACGCGAGAATCAACTCACTTCTCGTCAATGCACTGTCACGGCTCGGCGTTACGGCATTGTTAGCGCCGGCAGCCGGCAGCCATGCGCATCGGCCGAGTGCCATTCCCTGTTTCGCGGTCCCATCCGAAGGCGAGCTCGTCGCGAACGGGAGAAAGCTGGTCGGGAGCGCGCAGTGGCGCGACAAAAACGCACTGCTTCAGCACGGCTCGATTCTCGTGGAAGACGACCAGTCGTCGCTCGCTTCACTGGCCGCGACGACCGAAGTGCAGGGCGAAATGTCGCCGCCGGCGACTCTCGCGCGTCTTATGGGACGTTCACCCGCCGTCGCGGAAGTCGCGGAGGCGATGTTCGATGCGGTGAAGAGCATCGAAGATGCTGACGCCGCTTTGCTGGATGAGGACGAGATCCGGCCCGACGTGACAAAGCACCTTCCCCATTTTCTTGACGAGAGCTGGACATGGCGCTGCTGAGATTCGTTTCCCTGATCGCGCTTGCAGGCATTGTGGCCTGCGCCGGCTCGGAGTCCGTCTCCACGCCGAGGAACGCCGGTGGAACGCTCGTCATCTCGACGCCGGGCGACCCCGATGTGCTCATCCCGGCGCTGGTTTCGTCGATCCAGGGGTCACAGATCACGGACCTCGTCTACGACCATCTTGCCGACATCGGCGACTCGCTCACCATTGTCGGGGACAGGGGATTCCGCCCCGCACTCGCCGATCAGTGGAGCTGGGGAGCCGATTCGCTGAGCATCGCGTTTCACATCCATCCGCGCGCAAAGTGGCACGACGGCAGGCCCGTGCGAGCCAGCGACGTAAAGTTCACGCACGCCGCCTACACCGATTCGGCTCTCGGCTCGCCTGCCCGCGCGCTGCTCGGAAACATCGACTCCGTGACGGTGCGCGATTCCTCCACCGCTGTCTTCTGGTACGAGAAGCGTTCAGCACAGCAGTTCTACGACGCCGCCTACACGATGCTCATCATGCCCGAGCACGTGTGGAAGGGCACGCCCCTCTCCGGGTGGAGACCCTCGGAGATCGGAAAGAAACCCATCGGATCGGGCAGGTTCCGTTTCCAGCGCTGGACGCCGAGGACGGCGGTCGAGATCGTTGCCGATACCGCTAACTACCGCGGCTCGCCGAAGCTGAGCCGCATTATCTGGAGCATCTCGCCCGACTTCAACACCGCCGTTACCCGCTTTCTCTCGGGCGAGGCGGACATTTTCGAGGCGCTGCGCCCCGAGCACATGACTGACATCGCAAAGAACCCGGCCCTTCGCGTCGCAACCTTCCCAAGCGTCGACTACCTGTTCGCTGCATTCAACCTGCGCGACAAGGCGAACAAGTCACGTCCGCATCCGATTTTTGCAAGCCGCGACCTGAGACGCGCACTGACAATGGCTGTCGACCGCGCCGCGATCGTGAGGAGCGTCTACGACACGCTGGCCCAAACAGCCCAGGGCCCGATGGTGCGGGCGTTTGCGACCACTGACCCGGCGCAGCCGCAGATTCCGTTCGACCTTGCGGGCGCGCGAGCGAAGCTGGACTCGCTCGGTTGGCGCGACGCCAATGACGACGGAGTACGGGAGAAAGGCGGCAGGCCTCTTCGCTTCTCGCTTCTGGTACCGGGCTCGAGCAAGGCACGCGTGCAGATGGCAGTGCTCATTCAGGAACAGCTCCGGCAGGCAGGCGCGCGCGTCGAGGTTGAGCAGGTCGAATTCCCCACGTACGCGGAGCGCACGCGCAAGCGCACGTTCGACATGATGATGGGCGGGTGGCACACCCAGGCGAGCCCGGGCGGAGCGCGCCAGAGCTGGGGCACCGCTGGTGTCCGCGCCGCGAGTGGAAGCAACTACCCGTCCTACGAGAGCGCTGCCTTCGATGCGTCGATGGACAGCGCGCTGATCGAGCTCGACTTCGCGAAGAAGAAGGCCCTGTTCGCGCGCGCATACGACACCATCATTCAGGATGCCCCCGCAATCTGGCTGGCGGAGCCAAAGGCGACGATCGGCTACCACAAGCGGCTTCGCACCGCGCCAATGCGCGCTGATGCGTGGTGGAGTCACCTGGCCGAATGGTGGATTCCGGAGAACGAACGCATTCCGCGCGACAACGCCGGGCCAGCGGCCGCCGTCCCGGCAGCAAGGCCCGATTCGCAGAAGACTCCGTAGCGGGTGATCCGGTTTCTCGCACAACGTGTAGCGCAGGCGGCGGTGATCGTTGCATTCGTGGCGGCGATCAGCTTCGTGCTCATTCATCTCGCGCCCGGCGACCCGTTCAGCGCCGCGCTGGAGAATCCCAACGTCACCGAGGAGCTGCGGGATAACCTGCGGCGCCAGTACGGGCTCGACCGGCCCCTTGCTGAGCAGTTCGCGCGATACGCGGCGCACCTGGCGCGCGCCGATCTCGGCTGGTCGTTCTCGCACGAGCGTCCTGTGCGCGCAGTCCTCGCCTCCGCACTACCGAATACGCTGTTGCTGATGGGCGTCGCTCTCATCGGCAGCTTCGCACTTGGAATTCTCGTCGCGCTTGTCCAGGTGGCACGTCGCGGATCCGTAATCGACCGACTGCTCGATGGCTTGTCGCTGGTGCTGTCCTCGATGCCGGATTTCTGGTTCGCGATCCTGGCACTCCTCGCCTTCACCTATTGGCTGCCGATTTTCCCGGTCGGCGGAGCAGTCGACGCGGTGATGCACGACTCGATGAACTTTGGCAGCCGGGTTGCCGACCGGCTCAGGCACCTTGCCCTGCCCGCGTTCACGCTGACCCTTCTCGCGGCCGCCGGTGTCGCGCGTTTCCAGCGCGCTGCCCTGCTCGATGTTCTACCCGCCGACTACATCCGCACAGCGCGGCTCAAGGGACTCACCGAGAGGGCGATACTCCGCCGACACGCACTCCGAAATGCGGTTCTGCCGATCATCAGCCTGATCGGCCTTGCCTTCCCCGCCCTCCTGACTGGCGCGGTTTTCATCGAAAAAGTTTTTGCCTGGCCGGGAATGGGGCTCACTCTTGTGAGCGCCATCGGCAGCCGCGACTACCCGCTCGTCATCGGTGCGGTGATCGTCGGCAGCATCATGGTGACCGCGGGAAGCCTCGTCGCAGACCTGTTGTATGCCTACGCCGATCCGCGGATTCGCGGCACTTAGCGGGGCGGCGCGCATTGCGCTCGCCGTCCTCGTCGCAATTGCGGTCGTCGCGCTCTTTGCGCCGGTCGTCGCGCCCTACGACCCCGCCGCGCAGCCTGATATCGTCGGCGCGAAGAACCTGCCTCCTTCCGCCGCACACCCCTTCGGCACCGATCCGTACAGCCGGGATGTCCTCAGCCGCGTTATCTACGGCGCGCGGCTGTCGCTCACGATCGGCTTTCTTGCGACGCTGGTGAGCCTCACACTCGGCGTGGCATATGGCGCCGTCGCCGGCTACGCGGGCGGGTTCGTCGACGCTTTGATGATGCGCATCCTCGACGCGCTGCTCGCCATCCCGCGGCTGCTGCTTCTCATCGCCATACTTGCGGCGTGGACGCGGCTCTCGGTCGGCGCGCTCGTCCTTTTCCTCGGAATGACGGGGTGGTTCGGGCTGAGCCGCATCGTCAGGGGTCAGGTTCTTGCGTTGAAGGAAGCGGAATTCATCACCTCTGCGCGCGCGCTCGGCGCAAGCAGGCGAAGAATTCTCGCGCGCCATCTGTTACCGAATCTCGCCTCGCCGATCGCCGTTGCCGCAACGCTCGGAGTTGCGCACGTTATCGTGCTCGAAGTGGGACTGTCGTACCTGGGAATCGGCGTGGCGCAGCCGGAGGCAAGCTGGGGCAACATCATCCAGGATGGATCCGACCAGCTTGCTGCCCTGTGGTGGATGTCGCTATTCCCTGGCCTGCTGATGGTGCTCACGGTGATGATGCTAAACATTGTCGGCGAATCCCTGCGCGATGCCTATGACCGACGTTAAGACGACGACCGAACCGCTGCTGTCCATTCGCGACCTGCGCACCTATTTCCACATGGGCAGCGCGACCGCGCGCTCGGTCGACGGCGTATCGTTCGATGTCGGAGCAGGCGAGACGGTCGGAATCGTCGGCGAATCGGGATGCGGAAAGTCCGTCACCGCTCTCTCGATCCTCCGCCTCATCCAGCCGCCCGGACGAATCGAGCCAGGCAGCGTCATCGCCTTCGAGGGAAAGGACCTCGTTACCCTCGGCGACGACGAGATTCGGAACGTGCGCGGGAATCGCATCTCGATGATCTTTCAGGAGCCGATGTCCGCGCTCAACCCCGTGTTCACGGTCGGGGACCAGGTCGCAGAGGTGGCGCGAATTCACGCCGGAGTGAGCCGGAAGGAAGCGTGGAACCGGGCGGTGGAGGCTTTGTCGCTGACCGGCATTCCCGCTCCCGGTGACAGGGCAAAGCAGTACCCGCACCAGCTGTCGGGCGGAATGCGCCAGCGCGTTCTCATTGCGATGGCGCTCATGATGAAGCCCGCGCTGGTGATCGCCGACGAGCCTACGACCGCGCTGGACGTCACCATCCAGGCGCAGATACTCGACCTTCTCGTCGGCCTGCAGAAGCAGTTCGGCACATCGATTCTCATGATCACCCACGACCTGGGCGTGATCGCTGAGACGACGTCGAGGGTGATCGTGATGTACGCGGGAGAGATCGTCGAACAGGCGGCCGTGGACGAGCTGTTCGCCAAGCCCCACCATCCGTACACGGAAGGACTGATGTTCGCGATGCCCCACATCGGACGCGACCAGGAACGGCTCAACGTCATTCCCGGGACGGTGCCCGCGCCGACGGCCTGGCCTGTCGGGTGCCGCTTCCGCGAACGCTGCCCGTACTCGTGGGACCTGTGCGAAAAGGAGCACCCGCCGCTTTACCAGATCGGCACAGGGCACGTCTCGCGCTGCCATCTCGCAATCGAGCCGGAGCGGCGCAATCACCCGCATCCGCCGCTCGTCGTTCAGGAGGGAGCCGCAGCGTGATCGACACATCCGCACCCCTTCTCTCCGTCCGCAACCTCAAGAAGTCGTTTCCGATCAAGAAGGGAGTCTTCGGTCGTCAGGTCGGGGCCGTGCAGGCAGTCAACGATGTGTCGTTCGATGTCGCGCGCGGCGAGACTCTCGGGATCGTCGGCGAATCGGGCTGCGGCAAGACGACAGCGGGCCGGGCGATTCTGCGATTGATCGAGCCGACGTCCGGTTCGATCAAGTTCGAGGGCCGTGACGTGTGCGCGCTCGACACGCGCGGACTCCGCGCGATCAGGCGCGAGATGCAGATCATCTTCCAGGATCCGGTGTCGTCGCTCAACCCGCGCATGACGATCGGCGCGATCATCCGTGAAGGGCTGATCATCCACAAGCTGGCAGAGGGCGCGGCCGCCGATGCGCGGGTCAAGCAGCTGCTCGAGGAAGTCGGACTGCGCAAGGAATACGCGACCCGCTATCCGCACGAGTTCTCGGGCGGCCAGCGGCAGCGCATCGGCGTTGCCCGCGCACTGTCGGTCGAGCCGAAGCTGATCATCTGCGACGAGCCGGTGTCGGCGCTGGATGTCTCGGTGCAGGCGCAGGTGATCAACCTGCTCCAGGACTTACAGCGGGAGCGAAACCTTACCTACATGTTCATCGCGCACGATCTGTCGGTGGTCGAACACATCGCAAACCGCGTCGCGGTTATGTACCTGGGCAAAATCGTCGAGCTTGCGACTTCCGAAGATCTGTATCGCGAGCCGATGATGCCGTACACGCAGGCACTTCTCTCGGCGGTGCCCGTCGCGGATCCTGCCGCGCGGAAGGAGCGCATCATTCTGCAGGGTGACGTGCCGTCACCCGCTAATCCGCCATCAGGGTGCGTGTTTCATCCGCGGTGCCATCACCCGGCCAAGGACGAGGCATGCTCGCGGATCGTTCCGCCGCTCGAGGAGAAGGCGGCGGGGCACCTGGCGGCCTGCATCAAGCAGCCGCCGTCCATCGTTTCATGGGAGCAGCAGCAGCAGGCTGGTGGCGTCCACCCTCCCGAGAGATATCTTCCCATCGCAGCTGTTCACTAACGCTCCAACACCCGAGACCATGGCCAGAGACAAAAACGTTTTTGAGCAGCCGTCAGCGGCGACGGTAACCCACGACGAACCTCCTCCTGGACTGCAGGGCTTGGGGGGTGGCAGGACATTCTTCGGGCATCCGGTTGGGCTTTCCACTCTCTTCTTTACCGAGATGTGGGAGCGGTTCTCCTACTACGGACTCCGTCCGTTGCTGGTCCTGTTCATGGCCGCCGCGCTCTCCGAGGGGGGATTCGGGTTCGACCGCGGCCAGGCGTCGGCGATCGTCGGCATCTACGGGTTCAGCGTTTATCTCGCGTCGCTGCCCGGAGGCTGGGTCGCCGACCGGCTGCTCGGACTCCAGCGCGCAATCTTTATCGGCGCCTGCTTCATTACCGCTGGGCATTTGTCCATCGGCCTCTCCGGCCTGGCAGGTCCGGGCGGTGGCAAGGTCCCCTTCTTCATGGGACTCGTGCTCATCGTCATGGGCACCGGCCTTCTCAAGCCGAACATCTCCGCGATCGTCGGAGACCTGTATCCGGAGGGCGGCTCACGACGTGACGCCGGCTTCTCGATCTTCTACATGGGCATCAACATCGGCGCGTTCGCGGGGCAGCTGATTACCGGCGCGCTGGGCGAGAAAGTCGGCTGGCACTGGGGCTTCGGCGCCGCCGGCGTCGGAATGCTGATCGGACTCGTGGTGTTCTCGATGCGACGTGCCAGCACTCTTCAGGGTCTCGGCACGGCGCCTACGCGGCTGTCCGATCCCGTGGCGCAGGCGCGCCGCGAACGAACCGTGAAGATCACTCTCAGTATCGGGCTCGCCATCATCGCCCTCATCTTCCTGCTTACCGCGATGGGCAGCCTCACGCTCAATCCGCAGGCGATCGGCCAGTACATGGTGTACGTGACGCTGGCGATGGTCGTTTTGTTCTTCCTCTATGTCTTTGCCGCGGGTGGTCTGTCCCCGGACGAGAAGAAGCGAATCGCCGTCATCTTCGTGCTGTTCATTTTCGCGGTCGTGTTCTGGGGCGCGTTCGAGCAGGCACCGACATCGCTCAATCTTTTCGCGCGTGACTTTACCGATCGCAACATCGCTGGGTTCGAGGTACCGGCAACGTGGTTCCAGTCGGTCAACTCGTTCTTCGTCATCCTGCTCGCTCCCGTTTTCGCCGGCATCTGGGTCGCACTCGGCCGCCGCAATCGCGATTTCTCGAGCCCGGGCAAGTTCTCGCTTGGACTCGGAACGGCGGCCATCGGCTTCTTCCTGATGATCTACGCCGCCCGCGCCGTCGTCTCAGGTGGCGCCGGCACGCTCGTCTCGCCGTGGTGGCTCGTCGGCAGCTACTTCTTCCAGACTGTCGGCGAGCTCTGCCTGTCGCCCGTTGGTCTGTCGTCGATGACCAAGCTCGCCCCACGCCAGTACGTCGGGCAGATGATGGGGATTTGGTTCACCGCGTCAGGACTGGGCAGCCTGATTGGCGGACTGGTCGGCGGTCACGTCGATCCCGAGAAGCTCGACCAGATGCCGGTGCTGTTCCAGCGGACGACGATGTCACTCGTTGTCGCCGCGGTGGTGCTGGCGCTGCTGGTCATCCCGATCAGGAAGATGATGCGGGAAGTACCAGCCAAGGCGCACTAACAGCGGAGAACGCACAATGAGGACACTACTGCTGGCGACCATTGCTTGCGCGGCGATGGGTGGTGCGGCGGGCGCGCAAGCTTCCGCGGGTGCGCCCGAAGTCGTCGCAAGTGGCCGTGGCGGAGTGCGCGTTGCGCCGGCGACGGCCTCGGTCGTGATCAGCGTAACGACACGGGCATCGACGGCAGCCGCAGCGGCTGCGGCGAATGCCTCGAAGCTTGCGACCACGATCAGCGCCATTCGAGCAGCCGGAGTCGCAGCGGGTGATATCGTGACGATGGGCTACAACGTTGGCCAGAACTGGGAGTTCACGTCGGGGGGCAGGCAGCCCTCGGGTTTTATCGCGCGAAACTCGGTTCGTCTTGAAGTGCGCAAGCTGGACGATCTTGGTCGGATCATCGATGCCGCACTCGCCGGCGGAGCGAGCGAAGTGTCTTCAGTACAGTTCGGTGCCCCGACGACGGCTGAGGCACGGCGATCGGCACTGGCTTCCGCGGTAAGCGAAGCAAGGGCGGATGCGGAAGCAATGGCTGCTGCCGCGGGCGGCAGGCTGGGGCGCATCATCAGCATCACCACTGGAGACAACTTCGCTCTGCAGAGGGACTACGCCATGCGCGCGGAAGCCTTGGCGGGGGGCAATGCCCCTTCCCCGACGAGTATTTCTCCGCGCGACCTCACAATCCTCGCCACGGTTACCGGACGGTGGGAGCTCGTTCCAGGCAATCGCTAGATGTCCCGTTCGTTGATTGCGTGCATTGGCGGTTTATTGTTACCGGCTTCCATCAGTCTTGCCCAAATCCCGACAGAGCGCCGGCCCGAAATCGCGGCGTCGGGTCGTGGGGAAATGCGGGTCAGTCCCACGCTGGCATCGGTCACCATGAGCGTAACCACCAAGGCGCCCACCGCCGCGGAGGCCGCGCGGACGAATACCGCGACGATAGTCACAGCGGTAACCGCGATCCGCGCCGCCGGAATAGCTACCGGGGACATCGTCGTGCTCGGCTACAATATCGGCCAGGGCAATGTTTACAATCCCGGACCACAGAGGACGGAAGGGATACTGGCGAGGAACACGATCCGCGTTGAAATTCGCAAGCTTGACGATCTGGGAAAGATCATCGACGCGGCGCTCGCGGGTGGGGCAACTGAAATTTCCTCGATCCAGTTCTCCGCCCCGGCCACCGCTGCCGCCCGTAGAGCCGCCCTTGCGTCTGCTGTGAGCGGAGCCAGGGCAGACGCGGAGGTGATGGCGACAGCCGCAGGGGGCCGGCTGGGAGAGTTGATCAGCATGGGCCCCGGAGAAGCCGGCTTTTCGGGACAGGCGGATTTCAGTGGCCGCAGCGCGATCTTCCCGGGAAACTTGCCTCCGCCAACGGCCAACATCTCTCCGCGGGACATAACTGTCACTGCGAACGTCACCGGGCGCTGGGTGTTCTTGCCGGGAAACCGATAGCCCCCCCGCACCACCATTCGGTCCAGCTGGCGGCGGTGTCAGCTACCAGCAAGTCGCCGGTAGCTTTTCCTTTCTCCGTTGCAGTTAGATCCTTACGGCCAGTTGAACACGCTCGACGGCACTGACCTCTCGCGGCTGCTGAAGATGTCCCGCGGTTCGGGGCGGAACACCCGCGTCAGGTCTCTCGAAGTGAGACGGACCTCCCACCCCGAGCGATCGCCGCTCACCGGATAGGCGAAGTCCACGCGCCACAGGCGGCGCGACTGCGGAGGCGCCGCGGCGAGGAAGCTGACGCCGACCGAGGAGTGGACTTTCGTGTCCACGCCGAACGGGCTGTCTCCCGCCCAGATCTTCCCCGCTTCGCCGAAGCCCGCCACTCCGATGCTGGCGAGCTTCCTGAACTTCCCGATCACATAGCGATCCTCGAACCGGCCAACGAGCCGCCGGGCACCGCCGACATCGGCTTTGCGAAACCCGCGCACGCCGCCGTCGCGGTCGGCAAACGTGAGCTGGAAAGGCACCCGTTGCTTCCACCCGCCACTCCACGCAAGGTCCGTTATCACCGTGTGCTTGTGGCGCTCAAAGGGCTTGATGTAAATCGCGCCCCGGCCGTGGGCGAGCATTCCGTCCCACTTGCCGTCCTGGTCGCGCCGGCCTTCGCCGCTCATGTCAAGCGCGGCGAATGAGCGCGGAGACCCGAACCCGCCATACACTTCGGTGGACGCAAACCAATCGTCTTCCCTGCCGCCGAGGAACTTCACGCCCTTCCCGATCAGGGTCGCGACCTGGACGCCCGTGCGGAGATCCTGGGCGCCCTCGAGCGCGTCAAAGCCCGTCGCGCGAATGAAGTCGATGTTGCGCACGCCCCACAATCCGTTGAGACGTGTCGTCCTGTTGGCAGAATACCTGTCGATCAGTGCCGTGCTGGAATCGGGAAGAATGAGGGAATCGATTATGACGACAGGTCTCCTCCCCGGGTTCTCATCCTCGTACGACATCGACCCGCCGACGAGCGCAATCTTGCCCAAAGGCGGGCCAACCCTGACGACGCCACCGATGTCCCCGTAAGTGCGCTCTACATAGAGCGCCGCCGGGCGGGCCTCGGGACGCCGGAAATGGAAATATCCCTCGGACGAGCCGGCGGTGGTACGCCATGAGAGGCGCTGCAGATCGGTGAGGAACGGGTGGCTGAGCTCGGTCGCCCAGTCACTCCCGATCTCGCGACGCCCCCCCTCTACGGCGAGCTGATAGGGCCTCCCGAGAAACTGATAATCGACGAAGCGAGCGGAGACGACGTCGCGGAAAAACCGGCTGTCCTTCCACTGCCCGGCCACATACATCCCCTCGCCCATCAGGTTTGCCTGGCCCAGCCGGACCGAACGGATGGTGGGAGTCCGGGATGAGAGTGCGCCGCCAAGGATCAGGGAAACTTCGTCCACGGTCATGACGTTGAGGACGACGCCGCCGGTTCCATCGGCGACCGGAATGATGTTGGCGTCCGCAAGAAATGGCTGAGCGCGAAGAATACGCTCGGACTCC
>DATLXE010000380.1:0-2610 GCA_035575795.1 Gemmatimonadaceae bacterium | reverse complement strand
CGCGCGAGGGCGTTGGCGAGTCGACGCGTAACATCTCGCATCGCACGGATTGCAGCCGTATGCCTGCGGTCTCGGTCTCTGAGTTCGGCTTCGAGGCCCCGGATATGAGCCTGATCTGACGCTGGGACATCAGCACCTCCTTTGGTGAGGTTCGATGTTCCTTCGCCTGCGTGACCGATCAGGTCACACCTGTATTTCGCGCCAGAAACTCGCGCTACAACATCGCGATAGGGCACGCCGTAGAGGTCTGCTACCGCGCGAAGCGCGTCCGGCTCCGGGTCCTTCGTCTGCCCGTGTTCCAGTCCAAAAAGCACCTGTTTGGTGAGCCCCGCCATTCCCCGTTGGTGTGCGTGTTCCACGGCCTGGTTGAAACCCAAGCCCTTCGCCAGCCGCAAGGCTCGAAAGTAATCGCCCAAATCAGGGAAGAAAACAGGTCGTTTCGCCACTCCCGGCCATCCTAGACCCTCCCGGTCACGCATTGTGAAACGACGTTAAAAAAAGTGTTGCACGATGCAGGACATGCGTGTATTCTCCGTCTTGCAATGAAGGACGGACCTGGTTACGACGTGGCGCGGTTTCGAGACGACATGGCTTTGCGAGGTTGGCTGCCGACCGACTTGGCCCGTGTCGCCGGGGTGTCAGACATGACCGTAAGCCGTTTCCTGCGCCGAGAGGCGCAGACCGCCAAGACCGCCAAGAAGCTCGCCGAGGCTCTCGGCTACACGGTGCGCCGTTACCTGATTTCATCGCGGGCCATCGCCTCATGAGCCCGCACAAAGGCGTCCAGTCGCGCGCGTCTGAGATCGAGCAGCCGATCCGCGCGGAGCACGGCCTGGATCAGGTCCGCCAGCGCGATCGCGAGTTCGGCTGCATCGCCTGTCAGTTGCCGGTCGCGGCCCATTTCACCCATCCGAATGGCTCCGGCCGCTTCCTCGGGTGCCTCGGCGCGCAGCTCGCGGCTCGACGTCAGGTGCGCTCGGTGCAATCCGTATCGGTGACTCATCACGCCCCGACTGTAGGTGGCCGGTGAGTACGAATCACACCCCCGAAATTTTAGCGAACCTTACGAAGCCGACGGATCTCGATGACACGGTGATGCGGGAGCTGGACGCGGCCCAGGCGCGCGGCATTCCGATCAAGGCCGTGGCCGCCGACACGGGGATCGCCCTGTCGCGACTCTATGCGATCGCCGAAGGGCGCTCCCATCTCTACCTCTCTGAAGCGCCCCGCTTCATGCGGACGATCGCGAGCGACGGGCTCCTGGACGCGCTGGCGCGCAGTCGCGGCGCCCTGGTGTTCTTCGTGCGACCGACGAACGAGCGCGGCTTCGGCGATGTCTACGAGGCCTTCGCCAAGGCGGCCGCCGAAATGGCGGATGTGCCGCGCACCTTGGGCTCCCGTCTCGAGGACGGAAACCTGAGTCTCGACGATGCGCGCGCCGTGGCGGAGGAGATCGATCAGTGGGTGAGTGCGGCCGCCGCGATGAAAGAACTCGTCCTGCGCAAAGCGTCGGCCGGGACAGGGGTCTCGCAGTGACGAGACGGGCAACGCGAAGCTCTGGGCCGCCGCCCGGGCGAAGTTCGACGCGTTCAAGGACGCCGGCGCGAAGAAGGGGCAGCTGGGGACCGCGCGCCTGGCGCTGCAGGACCTCGACGCGATCCTCGCCGAGGGCGCGGCGGCCGCGGTCACGTGGGACGCGCTGCTCGTCGTCATGGACCAGAAACGCAAGATCGTGGAGACCGAGTCCCGCCGGCGGAAAGACGCCCAGGAGACGCTGAGCCTGCGGCAGGGGATGGGGATCGTGCAACTGGTGGCGCAGGTCGTGCGCGATGCCGTGCGCGATCCGAAGGAGCAGGCGTCGGTCTTCATGGGCTTGCAGAAACTCTTGCGGCCGCTGCCGCCCACGCAGACGGTCGCGGAGATACCAAGCCGTACGGGGGAACGATGACCAGGCTTCGCGATCCAGAGACCTGTCCGCGCGCGGGCTGCCAGGGGTCCACGCGCATCATGAAGACGCGTCGACGGCAGAGCGGCGTGATCTGGCGCCGCCATACGTGCACGTGCGGGCAGCGCTGGTCGTCGTTCCAGTCCTTGGTCAACACCGCTAGCGTGCCGGAAATAGACATCCCGCCGGAGGCCAGGGCCTTCGAAGGGGGCATCTAGATAGCCCCTTTCGGATTGTGCGCGCGTGTTCGGCCCATATTTCCGTGATGTGAGCATGTTTGTATCGCACGCGCGTCTGCGATCACCACGGCGCCGGAGGCACGTGCGATGAGTCTTGCCGTCGCCGAAGGTCCTGCCAACGCGTACGATCAGTGCATCGATCGCTTGCTGCGATTGCTGGAACCCCCACAGCCATCCGGCACAGACGCCCTCACGCTCCGCGACCAGACCGTCGTCGCCGCGGAGTCCTCGCTCATGGCGTTCATCGACCAAGCCTGGGACGTGGTCGAGCCGTCGATTGCCTTCCAGAGCAATTGGCATATCGAAGCGATGGCGGCACACCTCGAAGCCGTCTCGCGTGGCGAGATTCAGAACCTCCTGATCAACATTCCCCCGGGCGGGGCGAAGTCGCTCGTCGCGTCGGTCTTCTGGCCCGCGTGGGAGTGG
>DATLXE010000379.1:0-11259 GCA_035575795.1 Gemmatimonadaceae bacterium | reverse complement strand
TCGGCGACGATCACTTTCTGGATCGTCTTGATCCTCCCGCTGAGCGCCCAGCTCAGCAGGCCGAGCAGTGGGACGGTGAGCAGGAACGCAGGCACGATGATCCAGTGCACTGTCAGCGAATAGACGATCACGAACACTACGCCAACGAGTGTCGTGAACAGAAGATTGATCGACATCGAGATGAACTTCTCGACGTCGGAGCGAACCTTCTGCAGCTTGCCGAGCGTCTCGCCGCTTCGCTGGTCCTCGAAAACGGAGTACGGAAGCTCCAGCGAATGACGGATGCCGTCGGAGTACATCTCGGCGCCAACCCGCTGGGTAATGACGTTGACGAAGTAGTCCTGGAAATTCTTGGCGACGCGCGAAACGAAAGCGACACCGACCGCCATCGCGAGCAGCTTTCCGGCTCCGGTGAAGAATTGCCTTGTCGTGTAGTCCCGGAACCGCGTCGCGTAGTCGTCGATCACGTGCCGGAAGATCAGCGGATCGAGCAGCGAAAAAACCTGGTTCGTCGCCGCCAGCACGAGAGCCAGGAGAATGAGGCGCCGATAATTCCTGAGGTAGCCGAAGAGCAGACTCATCTACGGCAATCTAACCCTCGCCGTGGGATGTCCGAATTGCCGTCGTACAGCTCTCCGCTTAGGCTACCCACCGAATTGTTTGAGGTGGTGATCCAGGTGCTTGTAGTTGAGGACTCCCCAGTCGCGCTCCGAAAGAGGACCGAATGTTGGATGGGGTGGCCACTCAAACGCAGGGCGGTTTCGCATCGCAACCAACCTGTCCATCAGCGCTCTGACCTGTGCAACATCCTCACGCCACCCCCCCGGTTCGCTTTTCTGGAGCTCGGGAGCCGTCGGTGCATTCCTGGGAATGAAGGGCAGCACGTATATGACGAACAGCTTGACGGCAGCGAATCGCAATGGCGTTTTTCTAAACCGTATGTGAATGTCGCCGAGCGACATGCGAAATGCGTCCGCAATGTGCACGAGCATTTGCGGTGCGGTCATCTTCCCCCATCGCGCCTTCGCCTGAGGCGAAAGTTCGTCGATCCGCGCGATCAACTCGCGCCTGTCTGCTTCGTTCCAGAGTGTTCGCATCGGCTATCCCTGTGTACCCGACCGGAAAAAGCGGATCGCGTAAACGGCAACGTTGAACACCAGCAGCGCGATCGCCAGGTATACATGCATGCGGCGTGAGTCGGACGGCGAATGCTGCGTGCGGAAAATGTAGTGTTGGAGGAAGCCCTCAGTGTACGCATCCCTTCCCGAGCGCTCAGTCAGCCGCTTCTCCCAGGGTGTCAACGGGCACCCCCAGTCGAACGCGAGTGTCCCGACCGACCACACGACTGCGACGAGGTGCGGCCAGAGAAGGTGAGGAAAAAACGGAACGACGAAGGCGCCCGCGACGGCGAATACCGAAAAAAGAAGGTGAATCGCGGCGACCGCTTTCGCCAGGATCAGGTAGCGCACGTGTCTCTACGGCTGCCGCGTGGCGGCGGGCGCTCCGCGTGCGAATGCGATGAAGTCGGTCAAAGCAGGCTTCGTCCCGGCGGCTCGCACCAGCGCCGCGATCTGGCCGCGGTGATAGCTCCCGTGAAGCGCGACGTGAGTGAGAATGTCCCGAACTGTCGATGTGAATTGGTCGCCGGCACTGTTCCGGTAGGTGACGGGCCGCTCGAGCATATCTGCGCCCATTCTACTCAGGAGCGCGGTGAACTCGAGCGCGTTCTCGTCCGCCAGTCGCTCACACACGTCGAACGACAGCGCCGGCCAGACCGAAACGGAAGCGGTCCTTCCGGCAATCCGGGAAAGCCACACGTGCTCGGCCGCAAGAACGTGTGATAACAGCTCGAGCGCCTTCGCATCGACGCCACGCGCCGCACGCAGATTCGCAAGGACGTCCCGGTCGGCCCACGCGACGTGGTCGAACATCCGGCGCAGAAGATCCGTCATGCGGCGGCGGTCATGCCAACTCTCAGCGCGTGATGTTGATCGGTCGGCCGACCGTCCACGGAATTCCCGCTGCGTCGAGGCCGGAATTGAGCGCGGGCACTCGGCCTGCCAGCAGCGCATTGAGGCGCGCGGTCTCGCGGCGCAGGTCCGCCATCGCCAGCTCGAGCGTCTCTCGCTGCAATTGCGTCGCCGGCGATGTGACGTTGCCGATCTGCGAAGCGACGCTGTTCACGCGTTCCTGAATGGATGGCTCCTCGAGCTGTCTGTCGTCGGCCGAGGCCTCGGTTGCCGGCGCACCACGTATCTTGCGCAGCACATCGTTCACTTCCTTCTCGATCGCCTCGGTCTGCTTCGTCAGTGTGTCCGGGCCACTTCCGCTCCTGATCGCGCCCTTTGCATCAACGGCCTGGTCCCGCAGCTGCTCGGCCGTCCGTACCGCTGCCTGAACGGTCGCCTGCATCCGGACTACTCCCGCACGCATCTCGTACAAGGCGCGGTACTCGGCGGCGCTCAGCTGCACGAGCGGATCGGCGCGCACCTCGACCGGCACTTCCTTTACCGATGACGCGCCGCCAGCGCCTTTCACCGTCAGTCGCGCGGTGTAGCGGCCCGGGAGAACGAATGGGCCGGTGAGCTCGGCGCCGCGGCCACCGCCCTGTCCAACCAGTGCCTGGCCGGCCGGACGCGCGGGCGTGTAGGGCGGAGCGGTGCGCAGGTCCCACGTCACGCGATGCATCCCGGGCTTCTTGTTCGCCGTGAGCTCGCGCACGCGGTTCCCGGCGGCGTCGTGAATTGCCAGCGTCACATCGCCGCCGCGCGGCAGGGAGTCGCGCAGAAAGTACGTGACCGCGGTGCCGAACGCCGGGTTGGGTGCGGCGTACTGCTTGTCGCCGAGCGCACCGGCGCCGCGCAGTCCTCCGGGTATCGACGCGTTGGGGTTGTACTGAGTGGCGGCCTTTACGGGGAACAGATAGGCCGCGCTTGCCGTCGCTTCGGCAAGACGCTCGAGCGGCGTGATGTCGTCGATGATGTAAATGCCGCGGCCGTGAGTGCCGATGATGAGATCGTTTTCGCGCGGATGGATGACGATGTCGTGCACCGCGACAGTCGGCAAATTGTACTTGAGCTGCGTCCATGCGCGGCCGCCGTTAGCCGAGTAGAACGCGCCGAACTCTGTGCCGACGAAGAGGAGGTTCGGATTACGCGGGTGTTCGCGTATCACCTGCACCGAGCCGCCGGCGGGCAGGTTCGATGCGATCGAGGTCCAGCTCGAGCCGTAGTTGGTGCTCTTCAGCACGTACGGCTTGAAGTCGTTGTTGCGGTGGTTGTCGAGCGTTGCGTAAACGGTCCCCTCCGCGGCGCGCGACGCGACAACCCTGCTGATGTACGTCTCGTCGGGCACGCCGGGGAATCGCTGCATGCGCTGCCACGTTGCACCGTCATCGCGCGTAACCGAGATGACGCCGTCGTCGGTGCCGACATAGATAAGCCCGCGCCGCATTGCCGATTCGTCGATCGTGCTGATGTTTCCGTACTCGGCGGTTCCCGAATGGCGCGCGACCGCATCACGCGGCCACTTCTTCCCCATCACGGGCAGGCTGTCGCGATTGCGCTGCCGGGTGAGGTCGGGGCCGAGCGTGACCCAGCTATCGCCGCGCGTGGTGCTCTTGAAGAGGTGGTTGGCTCCGAAGTACAGCGTCTTGTGATCGTAGTTCGAGATCACGATCGGCGCGCTCCAGTTCCAGCGGTAGCGCTTGCCGCCGAACTTCGGCTGCGGCTTGATCGTCTTTCGCTCGCCAGTACGTACATCGTAGCGGACGATGTCTCCACCCTGCGACTCTCCGTAGACGACATTCGGGTCAGTGGGATCGATCACTGCGTAAAAGCCGTCGCCGCCGGTGGTGGCGAACCAATCGGAGTTGGTGATGCCGTTGACGTTACGTGTCTGGCTCGGACCCGCCCAGCTGTTGTTGTCCTGCAGTCCGCCGTAAACGTAGTAGTAAGGCTCGCGCAGGTCGGCGCCGATGGCATAGTACTGCGCGACGGGAAGATTCGGGGAGAAATCGACGGTGCGTCCGCGGTCGTGAGTGATGTACACGCCGCCGTCGTTCCCGAGGATGAAGTGGTCGGGGTTGTTCGGGTTGATCCACATCCCGTGATGATCGACGTGCGATTCGGTGGCGATGGTGCGGAACGTCCTGCCGCCGTCGGACGATGTCTGGAGCGGGACGCCGAGGAAGTAGATGCGGTCAGCGTTGGTGGGATCGACGCGGATCTGGCCCATGTACCAGGCGAAGGAGCTGCCCGCACCCATGCGCTGCCAGCTCGCGCCGTAATCTTCGGAGCGATAGATGCTGCCTTCGGTGAGTCCGGTGGCGGCAGCGGCGGTGGTGACCTTGGTTTCGATCGTCGCGTAGACGACGTTCGGGCTCGAGCGGCTGACGTCGAGTCCGATGCGTCCGACGTCAACTTTGGGCAATCCCTCGGTGAGTCGGGTCCAGCTCTCGCCGCCATCGTTGCTCTTCCAGATGCCGCTGCCGGGTCCGCCACCGACGAAGGTGTAGGGCCGCCGCTCGCGCTGGTATGACGCGGCGTAGATCACATTCGGGTCGCGCGGGTCGAAGATCACATCGGTGAAGCCCGTGTGCTGGTCAATGTTCTTGACGTTTCTCCAGGTGAGTCCGCCGTTGGTGGTCTTGAAAAGGCCGCGGTCTCCGCCCGGTCCCCAGAGCGGGCCCGGTGATGCGACGAAGACGACCTGCGGATTGGCGGGATGAACGATGATGCGCCCGATGTGCTGGGAGCGGCGAAGTCCCATGTGCGTCCAGGTGCGGCCGCCGTTCTCCGATTTGTAAACACCGTCGCCCCACGAGGAGCTGCGCTGGTTGTTCGCTTCGCCGGTGCCGACCCAGAGGATGTCGGGATTGGTCGGCGCTACGGCGATATCGCCGATGGAAGCAGCCCCCTGCTTGTCGAAGATGGGTTCGTAGGTGGTCCCGGCGTTCACCGTCTTCCAGACTCCGCCTGAAGCGGACGCGACATAGAACAGGTCGCCCATTCTGTCGCCAATGCGATCGCGCGGTCCTTCAGGCACTGCAAAGTCGACTACGCGGCCGCTGGTCACGGCCGGCCCGATGGTTCTCCACGGCAGCTCCGCTAGTCGCGCCGAATCGGCATCGAAGGCGACGGGCGCCGAACGTGGTGGGGACGGTCGTTGGGCGCCGATGCTCTGGGCAGTAACTGGAAATGCAGCGGCAAGAGCCGCGAAGGCAGCGGTGCTGGGACGGAATCGCATGATGGGCGGCTGTTGGAAATGGGTCGACGCTATCTATATAGTATTCCCCTTTTCAGGGCGGAAGCGGCGACCCTCCGCGATCAATCCCGACGCTTGGCCAGTATCGACGACTCGTAACGGTTCTCCAGGTCAGCCGGCCCATCGTATATCGCGGCCGAGCCGGACAGCTCGCTATCGGTCCAGCCACCCGACCTGAACGCGATTATCCGAACACCGGCGCGCTGGGCTGCCTCGATATCGTAGGGAGTGTCGCCGATCATTACCAGCGACTCGCGAGGGAGTCCAATCTTCCTGATCGCGGCAACCACGATACCCGGATCGGGCTTTGAATTTTCCGCATCGCTCGACGTTGCCGCGTCCTGCATGAGATCCAGTACCTTCGCAGCTTTCAACAATCCCTTCAGGTCCTCGTCGCTCGCCGACGTGGCGACGACCGTCTTCAATCCGTCCTTCCGGATCCGCTGCAGAAGGGCTCGTGATCCCGCGAGCGGCTTGAGCCTGGGCAGGTAGTCGGTCTTGAACAGTTCTCCACGCCGCTCCGACAGCTTCTTCCCTTCCTTGCTGTCTTCCTCGATGCCGATGCAGGCCGGCATCAGCTTGTCGCCCCCCATCCCGATCATGGTTCTCACCACGTCGAACGCCACCTGATAGCCGCCCTCAGCGAACGTGTCTACCCATGCATTCGCGTGCGCGTCGTTGCTGTCGACGAGCGTGCCGTCGATGTCGAAGATTACGCCTTTCAGCACTATTTCATCGATTGCTGAATCGCCTGCACCTTGTCGAGGTGCGCCAGCACGATCGGCGCTGCCTTCTGGAGCATGTTTTTCAACTCGGTGCTCTGTGCCGCAACCATCGCGCGGGTCGCGAAGTCGAGCACCTTCTTGTGGTCGTTGACCTGATGGTCGATGTAGGCGCGGTCGAAATCCTTTCCCTTCGCCGTCGTGTTGAAAAGTGCGAGCGTCTTCTGCCCGTCCGCCTGCGTGGCGTCGCCGGGAGGTGGCGTCGGCACGATGCTCAGCTTTTTAGCGAGCCGTTCGCCCTGCTCCCGCATCGCGTGGTGATCGCGCATCATCATCTTGCCGAACTCGCGCACCTGCGACGCGGTCCCCTTGGTCGACGCGATCGCTCCGCCAGCGCTGTCGGTGACATTCGCCGCATCCAGCACGGCGAAGATGTTCGCGTCACTCATTGCGCCCGACGGAGCCGCCGCTGACCCGCCAGCGGCTTCGGAGCCGGGCGACCGGGCGGCCGTCGTGTCACGGGGGGAATTGTTCCCTGCGTCGCACGCGGCGAGCACCACGGCGGCCAGAATCATTGGTGCGAGTCGTATGTTGGATGCGTTCAGCATTGTGTCTCCACTGAGTCGAGGCCGGCTATACCGCTTCGGTGCGGGTCTTGGCCGAGATCTTCGTCTGGTTGAAAATGCTGGCGGTGGTAAAGCGCGAGAAGCCGCTTTTCACATCGAGCGCCAGGGTCCTGAAGCGCTCCGCCGATGCAGGCGGCACGTGGACATTGGTAAACAGTATGACCGCAAACAGGTCGCCGCTGGCCAACATACCGCCACACCCGAGCACGGATCGAATGCCGTGGCGATCGACGAAATCTTTCTGAGCGGGGATGTACGGGCTGTCCTTCGCCTCGGCAACGTGAAAAACGCCGTAACGTTTCCCCGCCAGCTCGCTGAGCAGGTCAGCGGATGGCTTGAGGACGTGGCGTAGTTCGAGCCCGAACTCCTTGATCAGCTGGGCGATCATCGGCGCCTTCTCGACAATCTCCGGACTTGGCAGTGGGATCGCCTTGTGTCCCTGCGAGAGATGCCGCGAGTTCCAGCTGGCCGTCTCCCCGACGGTAGCCATCAGCGTCAGGACCTTCATCGTACTGGCCGGCGGCACCACGCCGAGCACTCCTTTCGCGAACTTCTGCAGCTCGGGGTCGAGCCCGCCGAAATCATGGGTCTTGTAGCACCTCACCAGCGCACACGCTTTTCCACCCGCCGGCTTCGTCATCTCGTCGTAGAAGAAACGGCACAGCCGCTGGGCGGATGCCTCCAGAGTCGGGGCGCCCGAAGTGGCCTCGCGGAGCTGGAGACTGCATTTCAACATGTCTCCAAGACCGAAAGTTGTAAGATCGAACGGCATGCGGAGGGATGGGTAACGCGCAGCCGGCCACCTGCCGGCTTTGCTGGTCGGCAGCCTACAGTGTAAGAATTGCGCCACTACTACGGAACGTCCGGACTCGACTGGCTCCACGACGGGCTGCAACTTTGGATCTCCCACTCCGGCCCATCCATGAACTGCCCTTCCATCCGCCCGCTCCTTGCCCTGACGATCGCCGCATCTGCGCTCGGCTGCACTGTTGCCGCCCAGGGAACCGCCGCCAGTCCGCGCCCTGACATCGTCCGCGCCGACACCGCAACGCTCCGCCGGACGCTCGACTCCATCGCCGGCGCGCACCAGGGCGTGGTTGGATACAGCATCATCGACATGGAAACGGGCGCCCGCCTGAGTCGGCGCGGTGACGAGAAATTCTCGACCGCGAGCCTGATCAAGGTGCCAATCCTCGTCACGGTCTACGATCTCGTCGCGAAGGGGATGATCTCATTAGACGATCCGCTCACCGTGCTCAAGATCGACCAGGTGGCCGGCTCGGGCATCGTCCAGTACCTGCACAACGGCACGGTGCTGACGGTGCACGACGCGGCGTGGCTGATGACGACGATCAGCGACAACACCGCAACGAACCTGCTGCTCGACCGCATCATCATTCGCCGCGTCTGGGCAAAGATGGATTCGCTCGGCCTGAGCGCCACGCGCGTGCATTCGAAGAGTTTTCTGCGCAACTCGAGCGTGGCGATGGATAGCTCCGTCAAATACGGTCTCGGCGTAACGACGCCGAACGAGATGGCGCGCCTGTTCGAATTGCTGGCTCTCGGAAGGGCAGTCAATCCGAAGGCTGACTCGGCGATGCTCAACATGCTTGCCCACAACAACGACGACGTGTTGCTGCAGCGCTACGCCGGCGGCGTGCGCGCCGCCCACAAGACTGGCGCCACCGACGCGGTGCGTACGGAATGCTCGCTGTTCTACCTGCGCAACCGCATCGTCGCCTGCGTCATGAGTCGCGAAAACAAGGACCAGCGCTGGATACTCGACTCGGAGCCGCAGCTCACTCTTGCCAATATGGGTGCGGCGATCGTGAGGGCGTGGGGCGGACCGCCGCCCGCTCCGCCCTCGACGTAGTTACCGGGCGCGATGCTTTATTTTCGACCACCATGAACCCGGTCGAGATTCTGGCGGTCGCGATGACACTGTTCGGCATCGTGCTCACGATCCGGCAGAACATTCTTTGCTGGCCGGTCGCGATAGTCGGCGTGCTCGCCTACCTCTTCGTCTTCGCCCGGGCGCGGCTTTACGCCGATGCCGCGCTGCAGCCGATCTTCGTCGTGCAGAATATCTACGGCTGGTGGTACTGGTCGCAGGGCGGTGCGAGGGGAAATGACACGACCCCGGTGGTAACGCTGACCTGGGCAAAGAGAGCGGGTGTCGCGGCGATCACAGCGGCAGCCGCGGTGCTGGTCGGGTTCGGCCTCGCACGCTGGACGAATGCAGCCGCGCCCTACGCCGACGCCACTCTGTCGGCGACGAGCCTGACCGCGAATCTGCTCCTCGCGCGGAAGGTGGTCGAGAACTGGTGGCTGTGGATCGCGGTTAACATCGGTTACGTCGTGCTGTTCTGGCGCAAGAACCTCACGCTCTCCGCGGCGCTCTACGTGGTGCTTCTCGGGCTCGCGGTGGCGGGATTGATGGAGTGGCGGCGGGCATGGGAGGCGCAGCGCGCGCGGCGTCCGAGTACGTCAACGACAACCAGATAGAAGAACGAGAGAGCCATGAACATCGCCTGGGAGACCGGCATCACGCCGTGCACTCCGCGCCACGAAATCAGCAGGCATACGGTAAAGAATGCCGCCGTACGCGCCCAGGAGCTACGCATGAAACGACCGGTGAGATAATAGACCAGTCCGGCGAAGGCGCCGGACACTGTCCCGAGAGCGACCACCGTGATCGTCCCTTCCACGGTGAATGCGGGCAGTCTTCCTTCAATGTGCGCAGCGACGCGCATGAGCGCGCGGCTGCCGATGCCGAGGATCAGCAGTCCGAGAATAGTGCCGCGTAGCATGTCGGATTTGAACCTCATGCGCACCTCCGTCCGAGCAATACGTTGGGCGCCTGGCGCTCGTTTCAGGCAGGGTGCGAATAACGGGAAGCAACTGAACACGTTATCCGCTGCCAGCTTTTACGCTGTCGGCTTTTCGGCTCCCCCTACGACCGCACCAGCTTCCGATAAGCGATCCGGTGCGGCCTATCCGCATCAGCACCCTTCCGCTTCCTGAAATCCTCGGCGTAGTCGCGGTAGCTCCCCTCGAACCACACCGTCTCGCTGTTCCCCTCGAAGGCGAGAATATGAGTGGCGATGCGGTCGAGGAACCATCGGTCGTGCGAGATCACTACCGCGCAGCCGGGAAAACCCACCAGCGCCTCCTCGAGCGCGCGCAGCGTGTCGACATCGAGGTCGTTCGTCGGCTCATCGAGCAGCAGCAGGTTGCCGCCTGACTTGAGCAGCTTCGAGAGGTGCAGCCGGTTTCTTTCGCCGCCGGACAGGTCCTTCACCTTCTTCTGCTGGTCGGCGCCCTTGAAGTTGAACTGCGCCAGGTACGCGCGCGCCTGCATCTCGCGCTTGCCGACCATGATCACGTCGTTACCCTCGCTCACTTCCTTGTAGACGGTGTTCCCCTCGTTGAGCTCGCGCGCCTGATCCATGTAGGCCATCTGCACCGTTTCACCGATCGTCAGTGACCCGCCGTCAACCTTCTCCTTGCCCGCGATCATGCGGAACAGCGTCGTCTTTCCCGCTCCGTTGGCGCCGATGATGCCCACGATTCCGCCGCGCGGCAGCGAGAACGACAGGTTGTCGAAGAGCACAGTGTCGCCGAACGCTTTCTTCAAACCCTTTGCGATCACGACATCGTTGCCGAGCCGGGCCGGCGGTGGGATGACGATCTCGTTCTGCAGCACCTTCTCGTCCTCGGCCGCCGTCGCCAGCTCCTCGTACTTCTGGATGCGGGCCTTGCTCTTCGACTGACGCGCGCGCGGCGACATTCTCACCCATTCCAGCTCCCGCTCCAGCGAACGCTGGCGCGCCGAAGCCTGCTTCTCCTCGGTCGCGAGGCGCGTGCGCTTCTGGTCGAGCCACGCGCTGTAGTTGCCTTCGTAGGGGATGCCGGCGCCGCGGTCCAGCTCGAGAATCCATCCCGCGACGTTGTCGAGGAAGTACCGGTCGTGCGTGACGGCTACGACCGTCCCGGGGAATTCAGCGAGGTATCGTTCCAGCCACGCCACAGACTCGGCATCGAGGTGGTTTGTCGGCTCATCGAGCAGCAGCATGTCCGGCTCCTCGAGGAGCGTCCGGCAGAGCGCAACACGACGCTTCTCGCCGCCCGACAGCTTCGTCACTTCCGCGTCGGCAGGTGGAAGACGCAACGCATCCATCGCCACTTCGACCTTACGATCGAGATCCCACGCGTTGGCGGCGTCGATCTTCTCCTGAACTTTCGACTGCTGCTCGAGCAGCCTGGTCATCTCGTCGTCCGTCATCGGCTCGGCGAACTTCATCGAGATCTCCTCGAACTTCCTGAGCAGGCCTCGTGTCGTCTTCACCGCTTCCTCGACGTTCTCCCGCACGTTCTTCGACGCATCAAGCTGGGGCTCCTGCGACAGGTAGCCGATGCGTGTTCCCTCGTGGGGCCACGCCTCGCCCTGAAAATCCTGGTCGACGCCGGCCATGATGCGGAGCAGTGACGATTTTCCCGCGCCGTTGGCGCCGAGGACGCCGATCTTTGCGCCGGGATAGAAGGAGAGCCAGATACCGCGCAGTATCTCCCGGGAGGGCGGGACGACTTTGCGCAGATCCTTCATTACATAGATGAATTGCGGAGGCATGGGACAAAATTAACCC
>DATLXE010000378.1:0-2371 GCA_035575795.1 Gemmatimonadaceae bacterium | reverse complement strand
ACTTCGATCGACGCCGGCATGTGTCAGTCCTTGTAGGGATCAAATTCGTTCTCGCCCGCCATCACGACGATGAGCGGACGAAGAGTATGAAGTACCCTGATCGTCTCGCCCTGTGCCGCGAGCACGTCGGGCAGGCGGCGGTAGGCATGGGGGCTCTCGTCGAGCCCGCCGCCGCGCAGTACCACGCCGCGCGCGTCGATCCACTCGCGCAGCATCTCCCACGAAATTTTACCCGGAGACTTGATCGCCTTGGTCTTCCAGCTACGCTTGCCCGCCGCTTCAGTGCGGGACATCACACGCCCGGCGCCGTGCACTGTCGAGAAGAGTGCGGCCTGCTGGAGCGGAGAGCCGAGCTCGCCGGCTCCGCGCGCGCCTTCGAGAATGACGGAATCGTCGCCCATGCTGCCGCCGACGAAGCCGCGCTGTCCGGGAAACGCGGGCGTCGCGCCCTTTCTCACGACGATGTAATCGGCGCCGTAGTGCTTCTCCCGCCAGGCGAAGTTGTGGTGGTTGTGAACGATGTCAAGCTGCCGTCCGCCAAGCATCCTGACGACCTTGCCCGCGACCCATTCGCGTCCGGCGTATGCGTACTCCCCGGCGAGCGTCATCAGCGCCCAGTACGCGTCGCCGAGCGGAGTCGAGAGGTCGAGGAGCACCTCGTTCTCCGGCACGCGCTTTCCCCACTCCTTTCCCTGAGACAGCGCCAGGAACCCCGACGCAATGGTGTGCCCGAGCCCGCGCGACCCGAAATGAACTCCGACCCAGACCATGCCGGTCTCGTCGGCGAAGACATCGACGTAGTGGTTTCCGCTGCCGACCGTGCCGAGCTGCGCCCGCGCCTTCTTCATGAGTGCGGCACCGTTCGCATCACGCGGCAGCGCCGACCACTCGGCAGACTCGAACAGCGGATGATCAGCCGGGGAGTCGCGCGCGTCGTTGGTCCTGCCGATCCCGAAGCTGATCGTTTGCTGGATTTCATTCGCGATTGCGCCAAGGTCGCGGCGGGAGAAGTCGTCCAGGTGAATGTCGGTGGCGATGGCGCAATTGCCGCACGCAATGTCGAACCCGACGCCAACGACCGAAGCCCTGTTGTCATAAGCGGCGACGCCGCCGATCGGCATTACGTACCCGACGTGTCCGTCCGCCATCAGCGCTGCCTTTTCAGCTCTGCCCGCTACATCCTCTAGCTGCGCGAGTGTCTTTGCATCGTGCTGCCCGAAGATGCCTGATATCCGGCTTTCCATTCCCTACATTCCGCTTGGATATGTCTCCGGCGGCTCGCCCGACTCCCATCGCAACGGTTTCTCGAGAGGATGAACGGCGCGGGTGACATCGAAATGAAAGACGCCGTCGAACTGCGCCGGCATGTCGGCGTGAAAATAGTGGCTCAGGCGTTCCGTCTCGGGCCGGTAGATGACACCGATCGCGCGCTCGAGGCGCGATCGGGAAAAGATTTCCGAATCGGCGCAATTCCGGAGATTGAGGAAGAATCCAGGGAGCTCCAAGTCGTGAAACTCACTTTCATAGCTCTCGATGAGTGCGGGGCGCACGCGCTTCTGCTCGCCTGGGTCATCCCATTCCGATGCAGCGGTTACGGTACCGGCGTACGTCGTGAATCCAATGAGAACTGTTTCCGGTCCGTACTTCTCACGCAGCAGCTGCCCGAGATTCAGCTCGCCGCGCTTGCCCATCTCCGTTGCGCGCGCGTCGCCAAGGTGGGAATTGTGCGCCCAGATCACGATCTTCGGCTTCCGGCCCTGTCGCTTGAGATACCCAATGAGCTCATCCACGGTCTCCGCCATGTGTGAGTCACGGAGATTCCAGGACGATCGCGCACCACGAAACATGGACCGGTAGTATTCCTCGGCGTTGATGACCAGTCGCGCGTTCTGCTCCGCCGCGAAATAATCGTCCGCGCCGCCCTTGTTGAGATACTCGAGGCCGCGGCGCTGCATCTCGACGAGCTGATTGGCGGCTTCGTCCTCGCACGAGTGCGCCAGATCGAAGCTGGCGACGTAGCCATAGGCCTGGCTATCCCCGCTGAAGTGCCCGAAGCAGCCATAGCGATCGCGCGCCCGCCTCGCCGCATCGGGATCGATCGCCTCCAGGTAATCGACCACTGCCTCCATCGAGTTGAACAGACTGTAAAGGTCGAGCCCGAAGAATCCCGCTTTCGCTGCTTCGGGCCGGCCGCTGTTGTTCGACCTCAGCCACTCCACGAATTCGAGAACGTCGGTGTTGCGCCACATCCAGGTGGGAAACCTCTTGAATCCGCCCAGTGCCGCGTTGGCGTCGGCGTCCTCTCCCTCGCCGCGAACGTAGCGGTTCACGCGATACGCGTCTGGCCAGTCGGCTTCCACCGCGACGGCAG
>DATLXE010000377.1:0-3228 GCA_035575795.1 Gemmatimonadaceae bacterium | reverse complement strand
TCTGGTCTTCGGGTACCGACCCGACCACGCCACAGCGCATAATGTGCTGGAAAAGCTCATCCCGGGCTTCCGCGAACGGCGTTGCCGTGCGGACCGGTTCCTTCCTGAATCTGGTTGTCTGCGTATTCATCAATTCGGCTGAAGTAAACGTCAATAAGTCGTGACCCTCTAATCTAACTTGATTAGACACCGACTCATAGCGGAAAGGTTCAGGCCGCAGCTCTCCGCTTGATGAAATCCAGCAGCACTTCAGCGAGATGCTCGGGGTTTTCTTCGGGAATCAGCCTTGCGACGCCGCCGAGCCGGACGAGGCGTGCATCGGGGATGGCGTTGGCGATTCGGTCGGGGAGCTTCGCATCGCACCACTTGTCCTGTTCCCCCCAGATGATGAGCGTCGGGGCGTGAATCTCGGCCATGTCTTCCTCGTCGAGGTCGGCACGCCGGATGGAGCTGGCAAGGTTGAGCAGGTGGTTTGCGCCATCCTTGCCGACAAAGGGCGCGAGGTAGCGGGCGATCAGCTTCATCGGCATGCGCTCGGGATCGGCGACGCTGCCGAGGAGTACGTGCTCGAGCAGCGGGGCAGCACCCATGATGCCGCGCGTCAGGCTGAACGCGAATCGCGCTGTCCGGCGCTGCATCTGGGTGATGTCGCGCGCCGGCAGCTCATCGAAGGCGGGCGTGTTGATGAGCACCAGCTTCTCGACCCGGTCAGCGCGCGTCGCGGCCAGCTTCATCGCGACGTCTCCGCCGAGGTCGATGCCGACAATGACGCCGCGGGAGACACGCAGCGCGGTCATCGCCGCATCGAGATACTCGGCCTGCGCGGCGATCCCGAAGTCGGCATCGACGGGGCGGTCAGACTGGCCGTGCCCGAACAGGTCGATCGCGTAAGCGGTGTGGCCCGCGGCGGTGATGGCCGGTGCGATTGCGCGCCAGAGGAACGTGCACGTGCCGAAGCCGTGGAGGAGGATTACGGCGGTACCGCCGTGCCCGAATCTCTCCACGTGCATCGCGCCCGAACCAACTGGAACCCGCAGGACATCAGCTTGCATCTCAATACCTCTCCGGTAGCTTTCGCTTCACCAACGACCCACCCCGCACTCAACTTCCAGGCGTAATGGCTTCTCCAGGCAACAAACAGAAGGACAGGAACGTACCCCGCCGCAATACGGTGAGGGAAGCCCGCAATGCATCAAACCGGCCAAAAATCTTCTACATCGTGCTGGCCACGATCGCCCTGGTAGGGTTGGCTTCGCTCTACGCCGTGTCGAGAAAACCAACGCCGGGCGGCATCGACGTGGCCGCGGCCGCCGTCGACACCGCCAACGCCGGCCAGTCGCAGGGCTACCTGATGGGCAAGGCCGACGCCCCCGTCAAGATCCTCGAGTTTGCCGATTTCGAGTGCCCGGGCTGCGCTTCGTTCGCCACGATCACCGAGCCGGATGTGCGCAAGCGGATCATCGACACTGGACTGGCCAGTATCACCTATTACGACTACCCGCTGCCGCAGCACCGCAACACCGTTCCCGCCTCCAACGCTGCGGCGTGCGCGGACGAGCAGGGAAAGTTCTGGGCGATGCACGACCGCATTTTCGCCGGCCAGAACGAGTGGAATACCCAGGCGACCGACAGTCCCAAGGCGTTCTTCGCGCGCTATGCCAGGGAGATCGGGCTCGACATGTCGCGCTGGGAGCCCTGCTACGACGAAAGCAGGCATCAGAAGCGGATCAACGCGAACCTTGCCGACGGCATGAGGCGGAAGGTGAACACGACGCCGACGTTCATCATCGGCAACCGCATGTACACTGGCGCGCTCAACTATGACGAGCTGAAGGCGATCGTCGATTCAACGGCGCGGACGGCCGCTGCCACGACACCAACCCCTGCCTCAGGAACGCCCCCCGCCGCCGCCCGGTGACAAAGCGGATGATCGTGGCCGCGCTCGCGCTGGCCGGGATTTTTGTTGGACTGTACCTGACGCTCTATAAGCTGGGGATCATCGGCGAGCTGACCTGCAGCATCGGGTCCTGCGAGACCGTCAACACGAGCAAGTGGTCGACCCTCGCCGGCATTCCCGTCGCCGCTTGGGGAGTGCTGTTCTACGTCGAAATGTTCGCCATCGCGATGGTGGGGACGAGCGCTCGGCTGGAAGAGAACGTCGCAATCTCGGTCGCGCTTGTCGCACAGGCAGTGTTTGGGGTGATCTTTTCGGCCTGGCTGACCTATCTCGAGCTGTTCGTCATCGACGCGATCTGCATCTGGTGCGTCGCGTCAGCGCTGATCGTGACGGCGATCCTGATCGTGAGCGTGCTCGACCTGCGAGAGCGCCAGGCTAGCGGGTAACGTCGCGCGCGCGGGCGGCCTGGTCGTCCAGTCTCAGGCGCGGCTTGGTGTCCGGATTCTCCTGGCCTTCCTGGATTGCACGGCGGCGGAACGGAACGAGGTCGCGCCCCAGCGATACGAGCGCGCGGGTTGCAACGGTGCTCGCAAGCGGCTCGGGAATGCCCATCACCCTGATATAGGTATCGATTGCGCGGTCGAACGACAGGTCTTCGGCCAGCGTATCCACGAACATCAGCGCGTTGTCAACATGGCCGCGAATGATCGTTTCCTCGGCGCGGGCCTGCGACAGGCGCAGCCGGCGCTCGGCGTTGGGATTGAGCTTGCGGCCGAAAATAGACTCAGGAAACAGGTTACGAAGCATCAGGCCTTCCGGGATGTTTTTTAGCGAAGTTCACGACTGGATTCTAGGCAGGGAACGTACCACTCCCACCGGCCCGCGGATAGGATTCGGAAGCCTTGTCACCCCTCCTTGTCCTCGTACTGCACCTTGAGGCTCGCAACGACGTTAGGGTCGGCGAGCGTGCTGGTGTCGCCGAGCGCGCGACCCTCGGCGATGTCGCGCAGGAGCCGGCGCATGATCTTGCCTGAGCGGGTCTTGGGAAGGTCCGCCGAGAAGAAAATGTCGTCCGGCCGTGCCAGCGCGCCAATTTTCTTGGCCACGAATGCGCGGAGCTCCTCCCGCAGCTCGGGGCTCTCCTTGCTTTTGTCGCGTAGCGTCACGAATGCGGCGATCGCCTGGCCCTTGATGTCGTGGGCCTTGCCGACAACCGCCGCTTCGGCAACTGCCGGATGCTCGACGAGCGCCGATTCGACTTCCATGGTGCCAATGCGGTGTCCGGCGACGTTCAGGACATCGTCCACGCGGCCGAGGATCCAGAAATAACC
>DATLXE010000376.1:0-2730 GCA_035575795.1 Gemmatimonadaceae bacterium | reverse complement strand
TCTATTGGGTATCGAGAACGAAATGGATTGCAGTGTCGCGGCGCTCTTTCCACTCGTCTCGGCAAGCACCATTGTGGGGCGATACCAGTAAACGCCGTTGAAGTAGTCGTCCAACGTGACCTCGAATGACGAGACGGCGAGTGTTGCCACTGATGGACCCAGTGGTGCCGGCGCAGGAGCAGCCGGCGCAGGAGCAGCCAGCGTAGGACCCACGGTCGGCACGGTCGGTCCGCCGCCGCACGCCGAGATGAACACGCCGAGAACGAACATCGCAAGGACACGTTTCACAGAGCACCCCTTTCGAGAGCAGCGGAATCCTCGCCGCCCGACACTGTCACCCGGCGCATGCGGAGAACATGATGAATGCCCCTCTGTCGGCAGTCTTGGGGAAGTTCTCCGAAGATCATGAGAATGTCGTGACCGTCGGGGCGCCGTGAGGTTGATGTCAGGCTTGAGCGCGAAGCTGGCCCTTCGCCGGCCTACAAGGCAAGAGACATGCGCGAGCGGCTTCACAAGACATTCACAAGTTTCGGAGAACTTCCCCAAGACCTGCCAGGCAAGACGCCTCATGATGCCGGCACGCGCCGACGCGGAGATTTGACCACCGGACTGACCAGCCCGTGCCCCGCACAAAAGCACACACAGGAGAAATGATGCGCACACTACTCATCATCGCCGCCATGGCAGCGGCAAGCTGTAATGGACCCATCCCTACGCCTACTGCGCCGGCACTCCCGGTGATCCCGCCTCCGAGCCTCCCTGCGAGCCTCGTGATCTCCACTTTTGCAGTGCACGCCTCCGCAGGTGCGACGAGATACTTCTACGCGGTGAAACTGCAGGTGACGGAAACCAGCGGCCAGGGGGGCGCGACGATCAACGGCGTTACGCTCACGACGGCCAGCGGCGACAGTGACTTGGGATGCGCGGTCAGCCTGCGCGTTCCCCCTGGACTCACGTGGGACATGGACGCGATGGGATATTGCGCTCCCGACGTTCCCACGTCCCGCTACGTGCCGACCGTGTCGGTGAGGGTGCAGTTCACCGGCGACGATGGGACGGCCGGCGAGCTCACACGCACAGTGGAGGTGACGCGGTGATTTGGCCGATCCTGCATCATTCCAATCTCAAGCAGAGGCTGGAAGAAGCCATGCGCAAGTACGACGAACGCCGCGACCGCGAATCCAGGAATTCGCAAAACGCGGTGAGCACCAGCACGTCCCTGTTGAGGGCAGCCCGCCAGCTGACCCTGGCGGCGGATGCGGATAACGAGAAAGAGGGTCGGTTATGAAGTACGCAGTTGCGTTTCTTGTCGTCATGGCCGCAGCCTGCGGCGGGGCGCAAGCTCCTACAGGACCGGCCCCCCGCCCGCCTTCCCAGGCACCGTCCAATCTCCCTGCTCCTCTGGGGCCGTCCGTCGCGGTGCTCACGGTTGAAGTATTTACCGTGACCAGTCGCCGCTGTGGCACGTGGTTTTGCTACGTTCCTGCCCTTCGCGTGGCCGAGACCAGCGGCAACAGCGCCGCGCTGATCACGGCGTTGTTGTTTGATTTGAACGCCGTCCCTGACGGGCGGGTGCCGCCTTGGAACGTATCGAAAATGGTGCCCGCGGGCGGCGTTTCTCATCTCATCGGCGAAGATACCGCCGGCCCCGAATTCGAGATCAGCAGCAAGGTCAACGCTACGCAGGTTTTCGTCAGGATCGACTTTCTCGATGACCAAGGGCGCCGGGGCTCAGTGAATGCTGTGGCCGTCGTCTCGCAGTGAATCTAAAACATCGCTGCACTCAGTTCGGGACTGCGTGGTCCTGAGGCGGTACGATCGGCGACCTTACCGCGGTGTGATCCGTCTGACGCCGCGGCGGCGCGAGGCAAGGACGGGACGCGGGCGCGGCGCTTCCCCGACGCCGGGTGGGCGTGGCCACTCGCGAAGCGAGATGGCGCGCATGTCATAACCGATCGGCGTCAAAGGGCGGAATTCCTCCCAGTTCACGCAGATCACAGTTGACACCGATAACCGATCGCCTGGTGGGATCGAATCTTCCCCATCGGTCGTATGTTTGTGCGGACGGGGGTTGAGTAATCGACCCCGAGTGGGGATCCGGGCTCCCCGGACCGCTGGCAGAACGGCCCGCCTCTCGCTGGAAGGTGTCGATCGCTACCGCAGCAGGCGCAGCATGACCGTCAGGAACCCGGTGACCGTGCGAACGCTCCAGCAACTGGAGCAACCCGCCGGTGGCTTCCGGGCCCAGGCGGGCCTGCAAGCCGACAGGCACGTCATCGATCTCCATGCGACTACCCTTCTCGGCCCGACCTCTGACGACGACGATGCCATCGTCAAACGAAGAAATCCAGCGAAATCATCGATGGGCCGCGGCCGGAAGGGGACGGCCTCCTTTTCCTGCATGTGCTCCGGGAAAAGGTGGCTGTCCCCTTCCGGTCAAGGGTCGCCGCTCACCGCGTCGGAGCGGCCCGCGCCTCGTAGGTCTGGGCCTCGTCACAGCGGTTGATCAAGCCAGGAGCGGAGCATCGATGATTACTGGATTCATGAATGAGCGTGGTGGCACCACCTTTGCTCTTTATTGGCCGGTCGGCAGGTCTCCGCCCGACGGGCATACCGACGGACCTGGAGAGTGCTTAAGAGGTGACAGATGGCTGATGACAAGAAATACAAGGACGATTCGGTCGCGGAAGAGACTTCGGCGTTCGGAGAACGGCTGACGGGCGCCGTTAA
>DATLXE010000375.1:0-2965 GCA_035575795.1 Gemmatimonadaceae bacterium | reverse complement strand
CCGTACCGACATCACCGGTGTGCCCCTAGCGGTTACCGTTGGCTTTATCGACGAGGATGGACGGCAGGGCACGGTGGAAGGTACGGCCACAGTAAAGAAATAGGTTGTGCTGATCACCGCTGGGCGCGGTGGCTCACCCATTCCGACAGCGCCGTCCGTCTCACCAGCGCCGCCAGCGTCTCCATCAGCCGCTGTCCTCGCCGTGACGACCGCGCCCGGCGCGACCCCCCGCACGTGCCGGTCACGACATTCTCATGACCTTCGGAGAACTTCCCCAAGACTGCCGACAGAGTGGCATTCATGATGGCCTCCGCATCCGATAGCGCGGATGAACCGCCCTTGCGGCAGACCTAACCCGGAGCTTGTGAGGAGACCCTGTGCACACGATACTCGCAGTCGTCGCCACGCCAACGAACCTCAGTCACAACGGAGCCAGGATGAGGCGATGGCTGATGCTCCTCGTGCTCCCGGTGGTCGCCGCGTGTAACGGTACGACTCCGACTGTGCCGACGCCAGTTGTGCTGACGATGCCGGCAGCCCCCGGTCCCGCTCAAAATCCGCCTGCGAGTGTAGGAGGCACATGGGCGGGAACGATGACGGACAAATTGTCGTACAAGAAGTATCCCGCGACGCTCACGGTGGTGCAAGCGGGCACCACGCTGTCGGGGCGATGGTCCGGCACAAGCGTGGACGGCCCCGACACACCCGACACAGGCGTGATGACGGGCACCTACGCGGCCGATGGCTCGATCACGATGAAGTGGGAGAGCGAAAATTACTACAACTGCCCGCACGCGGTGAATGGCACCGTGTCCGACGGGGTGATGACCGCGCAGTACGGCACCGAATGCTCAAGCAACTTCGCCATCGGTAGCCTCACGCTGACGCGACAGGGAGCGCAGTAGCCCTTGCGGCAGACAGAACCCGGAGCGTGTGAGGAGACCCTATGAACACGATACTCGCAGTCGACGCCACGCCAACGAACCTCAGTCACAACGGAGCCAGGCGGATGAGGCGCTGGCTGATGCTCCTCGTGCTCCCGGTGGTCGCCGCGTGTAACGGCACGACTCCGACTGTGCCGACGCCGGCAGCCCCCGGTCCCGCTCAAAATCCGCCCGCGAGTGTAGAAGGTATATGGGTAGGAACGATGACTCCCAAATCGACGTTCTCGGGGTACCCCGCGACGCTCACCGTGGTGCAAACGGGCACCACGCTGTCGGGGCGATGGTTCGGCCCAGGCAGCGAAGGCCCCGACACAGGCGTGATGACGGGCACCTACGCGGCCGATGGCTCGATCACGATGACGTGGCACGAGAGCGAGTATGACTATGACACCTGCCCGCTCGGGGTGAAGGGCACCGTGTCCGGCGGGGTGATGACCGCGCAATACGGCACAATCGAATCGGACTGCTCACGCAATTCCGTCATCGGTAGCGTCTCGCTGAGGCGACAGTGAGCGCCTGACGATTTTCTCGTGAAGGAAATGGCGGCGAACTGATGACGTGGTCCTGATCAAAGAGACCTGACTCTGCTCCGTGTGTGAGGCAGATGTTGTGATGCCGGTGGAGCGTGGCATAATCCATCCTCCCCTCAGAACACGTGATCAGGTAGCCATTTGACGGACCCGCTCTCGTCGCCGCTGCGCGACCCGGCCCCCCCGGCGATGATCGGGCCATACGAGATCCTCGACGAACTCGGCCGCGGCGGCATGGGGACGGTTTATCGCGCGCGAGACCCACGTCTCCGCCGCGAGGTCGCGCTCAAGGTCCTCCATGCGTCAACCGAAGACCATCCCGGGCGCCTCCAGCGTTTTCTCGAAGAAGCTCGCGCGTCCGGGGCCCTGAACCATCCCAACATCCTGGCGGTGTATGACGTCGCGACCGATGCGCACCCCGCCTACATCGCGACGGAGCTCATCGACGGTGTGACCCTGCGCCAGATGCTGGATGCCGGCGCATTGACGTTGCCTCGCCTGCTCGACCTTGCCATCCAGGTGGCCGACGGCCTTGCCGCAGCGCACCAGGCGCATCTCGTCCACCGTGACCTGAAGCCCGAGAACCTGATGGTCACGCGCACCGGACGCCTCAAGATCGTCGACTTCGGCCTGGCGAAGCCCGCTTCGCCGCAGGACGACGAAGCCCGGACGCTGACGGCCGCGCACATGATCAAGGGAACGCCCCGTTACATGAGCCCCGAGCAGGCGCGAGGCGGTGCCTTGGATTTCCGCTCGGATTTGTTTTCTTTCGGTGCCCTTCTGTACGAGATGGCGACCGGACAGCGCCCGTTCGAGCGCCCGACGATGATTGAAACGCTGACGGCGATCATTCACGACGAGCCTCAGCCGCTCATTGAGCTGAATCCACGCATGCCGCTGACGTTGCAGTGGGTCGTCGAGCGCTGTCTGGCCAAGGACCCCGGCGAGCGGTATGCCGCGACGGCGGACCTGCACCACGATTTGCGCGCACTCCGTGATCGCGCCCCGATCATTGCTCCGAAAGAAGGCCCTCGGCCTGGCCGGCTGCGCCGCCTGTTTCGTCCGCTGGGCGCTGCGCTCATCCTGGGGACGCTGCTCGCGGCGGCCGCGTTACTCGTGACGGCCCTGCGGAGTGGGCCGGCAGGCGCCGATCTCGCGAACTACCGGTTCCTGCCCTTCGCGACAGACGTCGCCTACGAAGGGTCGGCATCGTGGTCCCCCGACGGTCGCACGATCGCCTACGTGGCCAACCGCGACGGCGTCATCCAGATCATGACTCGCAGCCTCGATTCCTCACGCTCGGCGCAGATCACGCAAGCGATGAGCGACTGCCGGGATCCGTTCTGGGCCGCAGATGGGAGCCGCATCTTTTACATGTCCCGCGCCGCCGAGCGCGAGGCGCTCTGGTCGGTGGGGGCGGCCGGCGGCACGTCACGCGTCGAGCTCCAGGATGTCAGCGCCGCGGCGCACGCACCTGGGGACCGCGCGCGC
>DATLXE010000374.1:0-3401 GCA_035575795.1 Gemmatimonadaceae bacterium | reverse complement strand
TTGGTCGAGTGCCACGGGCAAGGCGTCCTCCACCGGCGTGCCGACGAGCCCACCGCGAAGAAATGACTGCGCCCCCAGCACCAGCAATCCGCCGCCCCGGCGCGCGACGAAGTCACGCGCGGTCTCGAGTTGTGCGGTGGTCAGCTGATCTCCCTCGACGTTGCCGAAGACGATCGCATCGTAGGCGAACAGGCTCGCCGCATCGGGCGGAAATCCTCCCGTGAGCGCACCGCTCCTGGACCGCGCGGCCTGGATATAGAAGGTGTCGGCCCCTGCTTCGTTGACGCCCTTGCGAACGACCGAGTCGAGCTCGAGCCCGCGGTCGGCCGCAAGGGCCCGCTTGAGAAAACTGTGTTCGAATCCCGGAGCCCCCTCGACGAGAAGCACGCGCCGTGCACGCGGCGGGGGCTGCACGAGAAGACTCCGGCTGTTGTTCTCGGGAACGAGCTCGCGCGAGTCTACCGGGATTTCGACCGTGTAGATCGTGCCGGCGCCGCCAGGCGGCGACACCTGGAACACCGCTCTCACCGGCCCGCCACCTGACGGCGCGCGGACCTGTCGGACGTCGAGTGACCGTCCATTCTCCAGGAGACGCAATTCCATCGGCTCTCCGCTCGCCGAGTGGTTGATCGCGGACACAGCAAGGTCCACCCGCGCATCGTCCATGACCGCTTCGGCGGCCGTCACGCTCAGCACTTCGCGGTCGCGCTCGATCGTTGACGAGCCGACACCAAACGCATAGACCGGTGCGGGGGCGTCGCCTGCCCCGAACGCTTCCACGGTGCCCCCCGTGTCCCCCCCGTCGGACACCAGGACGATCCCGGCCACGGCACGACCCCGGTAACGCTCTCGTGTCGCCCGGAGCGCTCCCGCAAGATCGCTCCGCCGCGCAGCGGCGCCCAGCGCGTCGATGGTCACCGGCGCCAGCGCTTCTCCGAAGGAGAGGAGCTCTGTCTGAAACTGCCCCTGCAGCGCAGGCCCGAGCTCGCTGGCAACAAAGGCGCGCGCCCAGTCCACGCGACGCTGACCGTCTGCGTCTTCGATGCCCATGCTGCGGGAGACATCAACCAGGACCGGAACGACGGCGTCGCGGGCATCCACCTCGCTGCCGCGCGCCACCGGCCGCATCAGCACGACGACCAGCATGAGCAGCGTGATGAAACGCAGCGCCGCAAGCACGCGGCGCTGCGCCACGGATGAGGCAAAGCGACGATACGCGTGCCAGGCGACGAACGCGGCGCCCACGAGGAGGCCGACCAGAATCCACCATGGCAGCGGGTTCGCGAAGGACACGGCTATTTCTTCGCTTTCGCGATCGATTCGTAATACTTCGCGATGAACCGGCGATAGTCCTCAGGCACCCGGTCGCTGCCCCCACCGCTCAGGCGCGCGTCCCCCAGCGTTCGGGCGAGGCGCCGGGACACGGCGGCGTCGTGTGCTGCCATCGCCCGGTTCAGGTCTTTGCGCAGCGACTCCCAGCTGCTTCGATCCTGTTTGAACGCTTCGGTGCCGGGAGCGGAGCGGCTGAATTCCTGCTGTTCGGGCGTAGAGTCGCCCAGGCCGTTCCGAGCCTCGCCGGCGCCCCTGCCGCCCATGGCCTCGCGCCCGCGGCTTATCTCCCGGCCGTACTGCTGTTGTAATTTCTCGAGCGAGCCGTCGTTCCTGCCTTGCGCCTGCCGCATTGCGGCTTCGAGCTGGTCGAGACGGGCCCGCAGGTCCCTGGTGCCATCGAGCTGTTTCGACAACTTGTGCGCCTCCGTGGACGCACGGCCACCAGGCGACGGGCCGGCCGCGTCGAGTCCACGCGTGGCGCGCTCGAGCGCCTCCGCACGGTCTGCGAGCCGTTTCTTCTCGGACGCCAGCCGCCGGCGTGCCTCCGCATTGGCTTCCCCTCCCCTGTCGAGGCGTGCCTCTTCGGCGGCAATCCGTCGCTGTTCCTGTGCGACCTGCTGCGCCTCGGCCTGCAGCTCTCCCGCCGCGCGCCGCCGCGAGTCGGCGGAGCCGCCGCGCATCTCTCGTTCCATGCGCCGGAGTTGTTCCGCCGCCTTCTGTCCACTCTGTCCGGCGGCGGTCGCCTCGTCGCGCCGCATGCTGCTCGCGGCCGTGCGCATCTGCTCTGCCGCCTCGCGCGCCACACCCGCTGCCTGTTGCCTGAGCTGCTCCTGGTCCCGGCTCAGTTTTTCGAGCTCACGCTTGCGCTCGTCAGCAGTCGCCTGCGCCAGCTCGCGTTGTTTCTGGTTGATCTCTTCCTGCCGTCGCGCGAGGTCCTTGATCCGGTCGAGCGCCTCGTCGTTCGATTGCCGCTGATCCGGGCGTTCTTCGACCTGCGAGCGCTGTTCGTAATTGGTCCGCTGCTGGCGCTGCAGTTCCTTGTCGAACAACGCCGACAGGTCCTGTCCCGATCGATTGCTCCCGCCGTTACCCGCCCCGTTGGCCTGCCGCGAGACCTGCCGGCGCTGGACGTCTGCCTGCATCTGCAGCAGCCCGTTGAGTGCGGCCATCTCGTGCGGGATCGCTTCGCGCGTCTTCCGCGTGCCGAGCTGTTCGATGGCGCGGGCCATGGCCTCGACGGCGGCCGCCATCGCGGCGCTGGCGGTGGGCCTCCCCTGCTGCGCCTGCGAATAGGGGACAGCCACCAATTGACCCGACCGGGCAATTGGTGGCTGTCCCCTATTCGGAAGGAGCGGGTCGCGGCCACGGCGGCCGCGCCCGCCCGCGCCCAGCCGTTCCAACCTGGCCTTGAGCTCGGCCTGCGCCTTGGCAATGGTGCCGATGTCGGCCGCGGACCGCCCCCCCTGCGAACGACGCTCGAGGTTCCATGTCGCGCTGATGATCTCCTTCTGTGCGGCAATCAGGCTGTCGATCTGCGGATCGCCGGACTGACCGGCGCCGGCCTGGCTCTGTGCAGCGACGAACTCCTCCGTGAATGCCTTCACTTCGAGGAAAAACAGGTCGCTCCGGGTTTCGCTCGAACGCTTGCCGCGTCCCACGTCCCGCGCCCGCGCGTAATACGTGATGACATCCCCCGGACGAACGTTGAGCTCCTCCGCCGCGAGCAGGTGTGATCCCAGCCTCTGGATCGGCGTGCCCGACGTACGCGCGAACGGCACGACCCGCTCGCGGCCGCCGCCCACGGCGTAGACGAGCTCGAACGACGAGATCCCGTAGTCATCGTCTGCGCGGGCTTCGATCGTCACCTCCTCGAGCGGCGTGATCCCCTGGTCGGACGAGGGGCGCAGGATGCGGACGTCGGGCGGCCTGTCATCCATCAGCCTGATGAAGTACTCGCTGTCGCTGTCGGCGGTGAGGCCATCCACGTCCAGGAGACGCACGCGGTACGCGTCGTCCCGAGAGAGCACGAACTCGGCATCCACGATGGCACTGCCGGCCCGTTTCAGGGC
>DATLXE010000373.1:0-7979 GCA_035575795.1 Gemmatimonadaceae bacterium | reverse complement strand
GTCCGGAATGTTGCGGTCCGGCGGGTTGATGGCGTTGCCACGCAGGAAGATGGGCTTGCCATTGAGCAGAATGCGACCGCTGTCAGCGCTGACGCTGCGGAAGCCGAAGCGGACGCGCTCGGAGATGCTCGTGTCGCCGCGGGCGTAACGCACGGTGAGATGATACAGCGATGGAGAGTCCGGGCTCCAACGACGCGCGTCGAGACCCGACACTTTGCGCGTAAGCGCGGCGCCTCCGCTCCCATCCGCGGCGAGGCGGCCGAGCTGCCCTTTCCAGAGGGTACTCTCGTCCGCCGCCGAGGTGATGGTGGCATCCACGAGCGCACCCGCATCGCGACCTGCCGGCACCGCGATGCGAACCGTAACGCTCGTCGTGTCGGTAAGTACGTGAACCCTCGCCGAGTCCACTGGCGCAACGCCAACGGCAAGGGCGAAAAGAGCCGCAGAAAGTCCCACTACATCCTCCGGATGCGGATGGCGTTCAGAATCGGCTTCCCCTTGATCGCGACGAACGCGACGGTTATTCCTGATCCCCCATTCGCGGTCGCGGCTGTTTTGAGCGTGACTGCCCGTCCCACGCCGAACCGGGACGCGAGGTCGAGGCCGCGATGCGCGACGACTCCGTTCACGTTCACATCGAAGACACGATCACCGGCGCTGGCGGCAGGCTCGGCGAACAGCAGCTCCACCTCGTAGTTACCATCCGGTACGTCGGCGGTGTAGCGCTCGATGCCTGACTGGTAGGTGAAAAAGAGCGGCGTGTCCGGCGAGTTCAGGATGGCGAGGTCCTTGTCGAACATTTTGGCCTCGCCGCCGACATGCCCGAAGCTGCCCGTCGCGAACGGCTTGTCGCCATCCCAGACGGTGCCGTCGCGACCGGCGAACTGCGCTTTTCCACCCACGTTCACCGCGAGCTCGCGAAAGGGCACGGATGGGTCGGCAAGACTGGCGGGCCGATGCGCGAAAGTCACCACGAGGCGATCGGTGACGGTGCGTCGTTGAGCGGCCCCGCGCGCCTCGAGTACGTTGGCGCCGTTGACGAAGGGGACGTCCCACGCGGCATGCCGTACGTCGTCGGGCACCTTGCTTCCCAGCGAACGCCCATTCACTAACAGCTCAACGGCCGGCAGGTTCGAGTACACACTCACGGGCTGCACCGTCTTGTCACCCGCTCGTCTTGTCCAGCCGCGGCTCGCGATGTACACCATCGGCGACGGATTCCAGTTCGCCTTGTAGAGATAGTAGAAATCCTTCGGTCGCCGGTCGAACGTCAGCATTCCCTTCTGGTTCATGTAGGGGATGCTGCCACCGGTTTCCGGCTGCGAGAAGTCGAATTGACTCCAGATCGCCGTGCCACCGAGCCATGGACGCGCGTTCATCTGGCGCAGGTACGATTCGTGGAACATGCGCATCCACGTGCCGCTGAAATCAAAGCGCGACGGCTCCAGTGAGTTGACCCTCTCGTCATCCTCGGCGCCGTATTCGCTGATGAAGATCACCTGCCGCGGTTTCGACAGGTGACGGCGGTCGAGACCCCTGCCGAGCTCGTCGAACACTCCGCTGTACCATCCGCTGTAGATGTTGAGGCCGAGGACCTGTGGGATGTCCGCGACCCCGGAGACGTCGTAATCTCCACTGCCGTGAATTGCCATCGCGGTGGGACGCGATGGATCTTCGCTGCGCGCGAGACTGTCGATGCCACGAGCGAAGTCGCGCACGCGACGCATATACGCGCTGTCGGGTTGACGTCCGATTCGCGCCCCCTGCGGGCTCCAGAGGAAAACCTCGTTCATCGTGCCCCACAGAATCACTGACGGATGATTGCGATGCTGCCGGATCATCTCGCGGAGCATCGTGCGCGTGTTTTCCTCGAACGCCGGAGCAGGCGTGATGTAGTTGACTACCGGAATCTCCTCCCAGACGAGGAGTCCGAGGCGGTCCGCGGCGTCGAGGAGGGCGGGATCCTGCGGATAGTGGGCGAGTCGCACGAAGTTGGCGCCCATATCCTTTATCCAGCGCATGTCGGCGACGTGCAGGGAGTCGGAGAGCGCGGAACCCATCCCCGCCCGGTCCTGGTGCCGGTTGGTTCCCCGGAGCCGCAGACGGCTGCCGTTCAGGAAAAAGCCGCTGTCCGGCGCGAACCGGAACCAGCGAAAGCCGACACTGCTTCTCATCGCGTCGAGGCGGGTGCCGTTCGCGGCGAGAATTTCAGTGCGGAGGGAGTACAGGTACGGATCCGACGGGGACCAGAGTCTCGGCTTCGCCACAGCCGGCAGAAGCTGGGTGAGCATGACATCACTTCCCGCGGAGACCGAGAGTGAGGACGAGGCGCGCGCCACCTCGGCGCCGCCGGCGTCCACCAGTATGCTGCGTACGGTCAACCCCTCAGCGGTGGATGCGGAGTTTGCGACGCGCGCGTCCACCTTCACGACCCCCTTTGCTTCCGTAACTTCGGGGGTCGAGATCGACACACCGTGCGAGCCGTTGTCGGCAAGGCTGAAGTGCACCGGTGCCGTCGCGATCAGCCAGACGTCACGATAGATCCCGCCGTACAGTGCGAACCCGATCGACAGCGGCGCGATGAACGGGTCGTGCGAGTTGTCGACCTGGACCGCGAGCAGGTTATTGGGACGGCTGGCCAAGACATGGTTGCTGATGTCGATCGTGAACGCGGAATAGCCGCCCTTGTGCTCACCGGCGAAGGCGCCATTCACGTAAACACGCGCCACCTGATTGACGCCCTCGAAGTGCAGGAAGAGCCGCCGCCCCTTCAACGAGTCCGGAACGACGAGCTGCCTCCGATACCAGGCGACGCCGCGCCGATATCCCTGGACGTCGTCGAAAGGGTCCGCCGCGTTCCATGTGTGAGGGATGGACACGCGCTGCCATGCGCTGTCAGCAGTGGAAGCGCGCTCGGCGAAGCTCAGGCCGTCCGGACGGAAAACCCACCCGTCGTTGAGCAGAATTGCGGCGCGCGGCTGCACGGCGGCCGTCTGGGCCGAAGCAATCGGCGCACACACGGCCGCCAGTAGAGCGGAGAGGACGAGCGGTGCTGCTCGCCCCGCGATCCCGATCATATGAATGTTTCGGCTTAAGCGATCAGAACCCCGGGTTCTGTGGCATTACCTTCCCGCTGTTCGCATCGATAACGGACTGCGGAATGGGAAAGAGCGTGTCGCGCTCCGCAATGAACGGCCCCGCGAGCGTGTTCATCGCTTTTGTGCGCGAAAGCCAGGTTCCCGTGCGGAGGAGCGTGTACCGGCGGTGTTCCTCGCTCACGAGCTCGCGCGAGCGCTCGTCGAGTATGAACGGGAGCGTCACCTGCGCCGCGGTGATCGGCGTCGCATCGGAGCGAACACGCACGACATTTATCGCGGCGGCGGCCTCACCTGTCTTGCCGACCGCCAGCTTTGCCTCGGCGAGTAGCAGGTACGTTTCCGCGAGTCGCAGGTACGGCTGGTCGCCGTACTGCGGATCCAGCAGCGGGTTCGTCGGATCCGTCCAGTCCCATTTTTTCGTGCTGGGCCAGATCCGTCGCTGCGTGTCGCTGGTGGGGTTGGGTCCGGTGCTGGTAAAAATCGTATCGCCCAGCTTTCTCCCAGCTGGTGGGGTGCCGTTGATGATGTAGAAGCGTCGGATGGCGAATTTGAGCCCGCGATCGTCGGTTGGCTGGTACAGATTGATCGCGGCGCGCGTGATGCCGAGCCGTCCAATGCCGCGTCCGCCGTATTCATGTGCGATGGCGAGCCCAGGCTGGTTATTGTAACGCGTCACCCATGTGCGTCGCATGATATTACCACCACCACCAACGACATTCTGCTGGATCTGCAGCGCCCAGAGAACTTCCGTGTTGCCCTGGTTCCTGTTGACGTTGCCATCCTTGAACTGGTCGAGGAAGGGCTCCCCCTCCCTGCCCGCGTCGACTCCGTACCGTGCCGTCACCAGCTTGTAGAGGCCGCTGCTGGTCACCGCCTCTGCAGCTGCCTCTGCCTTCGCTGGCTCGCCCATGGCGAGGTAGAGCTCCGCGAGGTAGTGCTGCGCTACCGCCTTTACCAGTTTGCCCGGATTCGCGGACGTTGCGGGCAGGTTCGCCTGCGCGAACAGAAGGTCCTGCTCCATCTGCTTTCGGACTTCGGCTCTCGGAGTACGATCCCAGTCCGTTTTGGCTTCCGTGGTTTCCTTCAGGTTGAGGGGAACGTCACCCCACATGTAAGTCAGGTGCCGGTAGGCCCAGGCGCGAATGAGGCGGGCTTCGGCGAGCACGCGGCTCTTGTCCGCGTCAGTCCAGCGTATGCCAGGATTTTCCGCGCGATCGACGATCGTGTTGGCGGCGTTGATCGTCTGGTACAGCCAGGCCCACACCGTTCGGAGCTGGTTATCGAGCGGCGTGTTGAACACGCCCCAGAAATGGATGATGTTCTCCGTGTCCGGCGCCAGGTACATGCCGAAGGCGTTGTCGACGCCGCCGGTCATGGTCGTGGTCATGATTGCGTTGTTGTCGTTGTTGCGACCGTAGCGCTCGCGGCGAACGTTGTAATACAGCCCGTTCAGTCCTGCCTCGAAGCCCGCGAGGTCGCCGTAGAGATTGTCCGCGACGAGAATCGCGTCGGGCACCTCGGTAAGACCCTCGCTGCAGGCGGCAGGAAACAGCGTCGTGGCGCCAAGGAAGGCGATCGCGGCGAGACGATGCCGCGTGGTAGGCATGTTCATCTTGTTGTCCCGTGAATGATGTTTGCGATCGTGGCGTTAGAAGCGCATCTCGAGTCCGCCGATCACGCTCCGTTCGAGCGGAATCGCGCGCTGACCGGAGAGCTCCGGGTCGAGACCCGTCCATTTCGTGCTGGTCCAGAGATTCCTGCCGTTCAGGTAGACCCGCAGCGTCTGCGCACCCAGCCGCGACGCGAACGCTGACGGAAGCCCATATGCCACCGAAAGGTCCTTCAGTCGCACAAAGCTGGCATCCTCGTAGAATTCGACGCCGAGCGGATTGCTGCCGCCGCCCTGGGTTTCATTGATGTTCGACGGGTAGGTATTGATCGGGTTGGTCGGCGTCCAGTACTCGTACTTCGGGATGTTCCTGCGTACCTCGGCCTGCACCTGCGTGCTGCCGCGCAGCGGATTGACCCGCGTCACTCCCTGCACGGAGGTCAGGTATCCGCTGAGCGTGACCGGTCCGATCGTGAACGTGTTACTCAGGCCGGCCGTGTAACGGGGCTCGAGGCGGCCGATGAGCGTGCGGTCGCTCGGATCGATCTTTCCGTCGCCATTGACGTCGACGACGCGGACGTCGCCGGGCTTGGCGGTCGGCTGCGGCGAGCTCTTGATGTCATCCGTCAGCTGCCAGATGCCGCCGAACTGGTACCCGTAGTTCACCGAGATCGGCTGCCCGAGGAACCATTCGTTGACGAGATCGTCCTTCCCGTCACCATAGAGCTCGACGATCTGGTTCCGGTTGCGCGAGTATACGAGGTCGGTGCGCCACGTGAATGCGTTCCGCGTCAGGTTGAGCGTCGAGAGCTGGAGCTCGGTGCCCCGGTTTTGCGTCTTGCCGATGTTCTGCAGAATGGACGAGAATCCGGAGACCGAAGAGATCGATCGCCGCAGGAGCAGGTCGCGCGTGCTTCGGACGTAGCTGTCGAGCGATCCCGTGGCGCGGCCCTGCCCGAACACGAAATCGATGCCGAAGTTCGACGCTACCGTAGTCTCCCACTTGAGGTCTGGATTGCCCAGCGTCGTGGGCAGATACCCGGGGGAGGTCGTCGCGCCATTCAGATAGGACCGGTCGTCGAGCTGCGAAAGCGTCTGGTAGGGAGTAACGGCCTGGTTTCCATTCTTTCCCGCCGAGTAGCGCAGCTTGAGAACGGGGAGAATCTTGCGTGCCGGCCAGAACGACTCGTTCGAAACGTTCCAGGCCAGCGCGAGCGAAGGAAACACGCCGTACTTGTTGTTGCGGCCGAACCCCGAGAATCCATCGCGGCGCGACGTCAGCGTGGCGAGATACCTGTCAGCATAGTTGTAGTTGATTCGCCCCATGCTCGAGACGAGCACCGACTTCACAGAGCTGCGCTGCGACTGGACGAGGGCGGCCACGTTCGCCTGATAGTAGGAGAGAACGTCGTTGGGGAAGCCGTTCGCCGTCAGACTGTCGCCACGCAGATTGGTCTGAGCAGTGCTGGCAAGTGCGGTGAGGTCCAGGCCATGCGCACCGAAGCTTCGGTTGAAGCGAAGGATGTTCTCGACCGTCCAGTCGTTTCGCTCCTCGTTCCGGATGATTGCACGGCCGCCCAGATTGAGGCCGGTGCGGGTATTGCGGCCGTGGTACTGGCCAACGTCACGGTTCGCGATGTCCATGCCTGCGTTGAGTCGGTACGACAAACCGCGAATGGGAAGCTCGGCCTGGAGATAATTGCTCGTGAAGAGTCTCTTCGCGATGTCCTCGTGCTCCGCGAGCAGACCCTGGAGCGGGTTGCCGAAGAAGAGGTCATCGGGCCACGGATACACCGTCAGGTCTCCGTTCGGCTGGTAGGGACTGGTCAGTGGATTGAAGAGGAACGCCTCGCTGAAATCCGCCGGTACTCCGCTGCGATCCGACCACGAGTATTGCGTGTTGGTGCCCAGCGTGACGCGCGAGGACAGCTTCTGGTCGAGGTTCAGGCGTCCGGTATAGCGCTTGAATTCATCGTTGACGGCGATACCGCCGACATCGAGCATGGCGCCGGACAGATAATATTTCGTGTCCTCAGTGCCACCTGAGACCGAGCCCTGGTGTTGCTGCTGCCGCCCAGCGCGAGTGGCGAGTGCGAGCCAGTCCGTGGACTGTCCCTCGTTGAGTAACCTGAGCTCCGATGGAGTGAGCGCGGTGGCGCAGTTGACTCCGCCTCTCAGACGCTGACACTTGAACTCGGCGAACTCCTCGCCGTTCATCAGCCGCGGCAGGTTCGTGAATCCCTGAGTGCCAGTGTATCCCGAGTAGGAGAACGCCGGCTTGCCGACGCGGCCACGTTTGGTTGAGACAATGAGCACGCCATTGGATCCCCGCGATCCGTAGATCGCCGTCGCCGACGCGTCCTTGAGCACACTGATCGACTCGACATCGCTCTGGTTGATCGCGGAAAGACTGCCGTCGTAGGGGATACCGTCGATCACGATCAGCGGTCTCACGCTCGCCGTGATCGAGCTGCGCCCGCGAACTTGCGTGGACAGTGTCGGCTCCGCGCCGGCGCCAGTGGTGGTAACCGCGATGCCTGGCACGGATCCCTCGAGCGACTGGAGAATATTGACGTTCGGCTTCTCCCGGAGCCGCTCCACCGGCACCGATGTCACCGCGCCCGTAACGTCTGACCGCTTCTGCTCGCCGTAACCGATCGTCACGACCTCGGTGAGCTGGACGGCCGTACGAGTGAGCGAGATGGTCAGCGACGTGCGGCCGTTGATCGCCTCCTGTGCGGGGGCAAAGCCGAGTCGCTGGGCACTCACCGTGCCCGACGCGCTCGGCAGATTCAACACGAACTCACCGCGCTCGTTCGTGGCGGTTCTCGCGTCGCTGCCCTCGACAGTGACCCTTGCCCCCGCTACCGGCTCGCCCGAGCCCGCGACGACAACCGTGCCACGAATCGTGACGGTCTGTGCGCGAGCGGAGGACGGAATGGCACTCGTCGCTGCGAGCAGCGCTACGAATGCGACACATTTTCTTAACGATGATCTACACATACTCTTCCTCGATCGGAGGTGGGGTAAGCGAACGTTTTCCTGCTTCGGACAGCGGGTACTGTGTTTCACGGCGGGTCCACCACGACACCGGGAATCCGGTTGCCGAGCGCGGCCCCTCGCTCCATGCCGGTGAGCCGGATCATGGAGTCTTTGGCGTTCTTCCAGAATCGCAGAATGACATCCACCGCTGCCGCCTGCGCATGGGTTTTCTCGACGCCGGTCATGAACACGCGCTCGCGACCGCCATCCTGCGACACGAAGACGAATCC
>DATLXE010000372.1:0-8387 GCA_035575795.1 Gemmatimonadaceae bacterium | reverse complement strand
ACCTGAACCTCAGCGAGACCCAGAAGGCCCAGATAAAGGCAATTCACGAGAAGTATCGCCCGCAGATGAAGGCGCTCCACGCGCGCGCCAAGCCGTTCGCTCAGGCCGCACGTGAAGCACGCCAGCGTGGCGACACCGCCGGCGTCCGCGCCAACCGCGCCCAGCTGGAGCAGGTCATGGCAGGCGGCAAGACGCTGCGTGACCAGGTGCATGCCGAGATCAGGGCAGTCCTGACCCCCGAGCAGCGCGCCAAGGTTGAGGCAGCCGGCCACCGCTGGGAAGGTGGGAAGGGAATGGGCGGGCGAAAGGACCGCGACGGAAAGAGGGGCAAGAAGGGAAACCGCGGCGACAAGCCATAACTGTTGCAAAAGAACCGCAAATGAAGAAGTCCGGCGCTGAGAGGCGCCGGACTTTTTTATTCAGGCAACTGCACCTGAAATACAGATGCGCGCGCCCAGAAGCGTAGATGCCAGCTGCCAGACTAATGATGGGGCTGCGAACGTTCTACGTCACGGCGAGAAGCCGAGAAGAAGTTCTCTGGATTCTCAGCTCAGGATTGAAACAGCCCTGATCCGCGGAAAAGCCGCTTGCTCAACTGAATGTTTCACACCAGCAACTCAGCTTCTATGCTTCTCGCCGCGGGCATCTGTGTATTTCTCGGTTGCAGTTCCCTTAGTTCCGTGGCTTCCTCGGCAGCAACTGCTCCCTATTCGCCGCGTGGTACACAAAAGTCGCGACAATTACTGCATTCTTCATCATGTCGTCCGCCTGCAGCCGCTCGTACGTATCCATGTTCGAGTGGTGCGTGCGAGTGCCGTACTCGACCTCATCCTGAATGAACTGAAATCCGGGCAGGCCAACCCCGTCGAACGCCTGGTGATCGGTGCCCCCGGTGTTTGCGAGACTGAGCGTCGTCATTCCCATCGACCGGAAGGGCGACATCCACGCCGAGAAAATCGGGTGCATCAGCTCGTTGCCCTGCAGGTAGACGCCGCGGATCGCCCCCGTCCCGTTGTCGAGGTTGAAGTACCCGGCCAGCCTGTTCCATTCCGGCCGACGACCAGCGACGCTGCTATCCCCGAAGTGAGCCTTCACATAGGCGCGCGATCCCAGCAGTCCCTGCTCTTCGCCGGTCCAAAGCCCGATGCGCACGGTTCGCTTCATCGGCAGGTTGAGCGCCCTGAGTATGCGCACCGCCTCCATCATGACAGCGCTGCCGGCGGTATTGTCCGTCGCGCCCGTGGCATAGTGCCATGAATCGAAGTGCGCGCCAAGCATCACGACTTCGTCGCGCTTGCTCGTTCCCGCGATCTCACCGACGATGTTGAAGGAGTTGCCGTCGTTGGGGTAGAACGAATTCTGTACGTTCAGCTCCAGCGTGACCGGAATGCCCTTTGCGATCGTGCGCAGAATGCGACCGTAGTGCTCGGTGGCAAAGGTCAGTGCGGGAACGACGGCCGGCGCGGTGGAATCGCGCGAGCCCGCTCCTCCCCCGCCGAAAATGGTGCCGCCGTCGCCGCGGCCGATGGAGACGTTGGCGACTGCGCCCTCATCGAGCAGAAACTTCGACCGCGTCGCGCCGAAGGCCTGCGAGGCGCGGAACTCCGGAGTGTCGTAGCGCGATACGCGCCGCGTCGTGTCGAGACGAGGATTGGGCCTGCGGCTCAGCGATTCGAGCACCGAATCGGAGTACCGCGTGGCCAGCGGCTTGAACTGCGCGGCAACGTCACGCCATGGCGAAGTGAACACGATCTTTCCGCGCAGCCTGCCACGGTATTTCTCGAGATCTTCTGCCGTCCCGAGCGGCGCATGTACCACCTCCGCCGTCACGACCCCATTGGTGCCCGGAGTCCATGCCGACACGGTGGCGATGATCGGGAATGGCTGCGGTGCGAGCTGGCGCACGGTCAGGGCCTCGTTCCTCCAACCCCGTCCGAACGGGCCCCACGCTTCGAGCTTCACATTCGTCAGTCCGTACTGCGACAGCCTCTGCACTGCCCAATCGGCCGCCGTTTTCGTGCTTGGCGAGCCAGTCAGTCGCGCGCCGTGAACGTCGGATAGCCAGCTCGAGATATCCATCACCTGGGAGCGCCTGGTGCCCTCCTCGATGATCATGTTGACGGCGCGCGTGTCCACGGGCTCCGTAGCCTGGGCGGACAACGCCGCATCAGGGAGAAGCGCAAAACCAAATGCGAGGAGCAAAACAGGGCGACTGAACACAGAGGTCTTGATCATTTGCGCGATCGGAGGGATGTGGTTGACGTCTTCACAGTGTAAACGAGAGCGCGCGGCAGGCGCCAGTGACCCTCCCCACCCTCTATCCCGCTGTTTTTCACAAACGTAACTTTGCCCGGAAGGGAAAACAGGCAATCGGGGAGCCAAAGTCATGGCAGTTGAAGTGGTACCGCTCACGCGGCGCGGGTTTGGACAGACGATGCGGCCGGATGCATGGTGGGTGCAGCCGCTCGTCGTCTTCATCATTCTCGGCAGCTTCCTTGTCTACGCGACGTGGGCGGCGGCGCAGAACGCGCACTACGAATTCGGCGAGTACCTCTCCCCCTTTTACTCGCCGCTCCTCTTCGCCGACTCGCCGCACGCATGGATAAAGGGTGGCCGGCCGTCGTGGGTGCCAGACTTCCTTCCGTTCTCGCCGGCGCTGCTCATCCTGCCGTTTCCAGCAGGGTTTCGGTTCACCTGCTACTACTACCGCGGCGCTTACTACAAGGCGTTCTGGGCAGATCCGCCCAACTGCGCGGTCGGTGAGCCGCGCAAGAGCTATTGGGGCGAGCGCTCGTTTCCGCTCATCATCCAGAACGTGCACCGCTACTTCCTCTACGCCGCGCTTGTGTTCCTCGTCATACTCGCGATTGATGCTTACAAGGCGATGTGGTTTACCGATGCCGCAACAGGCACGCGCAGCTTCGGGGTTGGCATTGGCACGATCGTTCTTACGGTCAACGTCATCCTGCTCGGCGGCTATACGCTCGGCTGCCATTCGCTGCGCCACCTTGTCGGCGGCTACCTCGACCGTCTTTCCGGCGCTCCAGTGCGGAAAAAGACTTACGACTGCGTCAGCTGCCTGAACCGGGGCCACATGCGCTGGGCGTGGCTCAGTCTCTTCTGGGTCGCGTTCTCGGACGTGTACGTGAGAATGCTGTCGATGGGGATCTGGCAAGACCTGAGGCTGTTCTAGTGGGTGAATTCCAGACTCACGAGCACGACGTGCTCGTGATCGGCGCCGGCGGCGCGGGGCTGCGCGCGGCGATCGAGGTGGCCAGTGCTGGCGCGTCCGTCGGGTTGATTTGCAAGTCGCTGCTCGGCAAGGCGCACACAGTGATGGCGGAGGGAGGTGTTGCTGCCGCGCTCGCCAACGTCGACGACCGCGACAGCTGGCGCGTGCACTTCGCCGACACGATGCGTGGCGGACAGTACCTCAACAACTGGCGCATGGCGGAAATCCATGCACGCGAGGCGCCCGAGCGCGTGAATGAGCTGGAGGCGTGGGGGGCCGTCTTCGACCGCACCGATGACGGACGCATCCTCCAGCGCAACTTCGGCGGTCACAAGTATCCGCGCCTCGCGCACGTTGGGGACCGCACCGGTCTCGAGATGATCCGCACGCTCCAGGACTATGCGGTCCATCAGCCCATCGATGTGCACATGGAGTGCACCGTGATCTCGATTCTCCGCGACGGCAACCGGGTCAGCGGCGTGCTCGCCTACGACCGTGAGCGCGGCCGCTTCAGGCTGTTCGGCGCGAAGGCCGTCGTTCTCGCGACAGGGGGAATCGGCCGCGCGTACAACGTGACGAGCAACAGCTGGGAGTACACTGGCGACGGACAGGCTCTCGCCTATCAGGCCGGCGCCGCCCTCCAGGACATGGAATTCGTGCAGTTCCATCCGACCGGGATGGTGTGGCCGCCGAGCGTGCGCGGTATTCTCGTCACTGAAGGCGTGCGCGGCGAAGGCGGCATTCTCGTCAATCGCGAAGGAAAGCGATTCATGTTCGACGACATCCCGGAGAACTACCGCGGCCAGACGGCCGACAACGAGGAGGAGGGCTGGCGTTACACGCAGGGCGACAAGAGCGCGCGGCGTCCTCCCGAGCTGCTCACGCGCGACCACGTTGCCCGGTGCATCATGCGCGAAGTGCGGGAGGGGCGCGGCAGTCCGCACGGCGGGGTTTACCTCGACATATCCTGGATCAAGGCGAAACTCCCGGGCGCTGAGGCGCACATCAGGAAGAAGCTTCCCAGCATGTACCACCAGTTCAAGCAGCTCGCCGACATCGACATCACCCGAGAGCCGATGGAAGTTGGACCGACAACGCACTATGTGATGGGCGGCATTCGCGGCGATGGCGACACGCAGATGTCGACGCTGCCCGGACTGTTCGCCGCCGGTGAAGTCGCCGCCGGCCTTCACGGCGCCAACCGGCTCGGTGGTAACTCGCTCTCCGACCTCCTCGTGTTCGGCAAGCGCGCCGGTCAATACGCCGCCGAGTTCGCCGGCCGGCAGTCGTCGCCGAGAATCGACGAGGCTGAAGCCGCTTCGATAACGCGTCGGGCGTTGGAACCGTTCGCGCGCGACACCGCCGGGGGCGGTGAGGCGGAGGGCGCGTACAAGGTTCAGCACGACCTGCAGACGATGATGCAGGATCTTGTCGGCATCGTGCGCCGCGAGGACGAGATAACGCGCGCACTCGACGGGCTCGCTGCGCTGACGGCGCGCGCGGCGAGGGTTTCGGTCACCGGTAACCGGGAGTACAATCCGGGATGGCACACCGCGCTCGACCTGCCGAACCTGCTCACCGTTTCCGAAGCGATTGCGCGGTCGGCGCTGGAGAGAAAGGAGAGCAGGGGAGGGCACTTCCGTGACGACTATCCCGACAAGGATCCCGAATACGGTCGCTTCAACATCGTCGTGCGGCGCGGGCAGGGTGGGGAGATGCAGGTGACGCGCGAGATGATCCCCGCGATGCGCGACGACCTGATGCAAATCGTCGAGGATAACAAGTAGTGGGCGCCGGGACATTTGCGCGCGACATTGTCGCCAGCGGACAGCGCGCCGCCGAGCGCAGCGATACGAGCGCCGGCGACAAGACGAGCACGGCGACCTTCCGCGTCTGGCGCGGCGCCGGCGACAGCGGCCGGCTCGAGGACTACACGACGAGCGTCTCCGAGGGCATGGTCGTCCTCGACGCCATCCACCAGATCCAGGCCGAAAGCGCGGGAGATCTCGCCGTGCGCTGGAACTGCAAGGCCGGCAAGTGCGGCTCCTGCTCCGCCGAGATCAACGGCATGCCGCGCCTGATGTGCATGACGCGTCTGAGCGAGCTCGACATGACCGCGCCGGTCACGGTGGAGCCGATGCGCGCGTTTCCGCTGGTGCGTGATCTGGTGACCGACGTATCGTCGAACTTTCGCGTCAAGAAGCGCATCAGGAAGTTCACGCCTCGTCCACCCGATGCGCCCGACGGCACCTGGCGCATGTCGCAGACCGACGTCGACCGGATCCAGGAATTCAGGAAGTGCATCGAGTGCTTTCTTTGCCAGGACGTGTGCCATGTGCTGCGCGACCACCACCTGCACGACGAGTTTGTCGGGCCGCGCTTCATGGTCCACGTCGCGCAGCTCGAGATGCACCCGCTCGACATTGCCGACCGCACCCTCGAGTTAAAGGATGAGCACGGCATCGGCTACTGCAACATCACCAAGTGTTGCACGAAGGTTTGTCCGGAGCACATCACCATCACCGACAACGCGATCATTCCGCTCAAGGAGCGGGTGGTCGACCAGCACTACGATCCGCTCAGAAAGCTGGTGCGGCTTTTCCGTCGCCGTCCGCCGGAGAATACGCAATGAAGGAAACGTTCGAGCTCAAGCCGATCTCTCGTGAGGCGATCCCGCGCGCCATCCAGACAGCGGAGCGTTATCGCCTCATCAACCAGCCATGGGCCGCGGAAAGCATCTGCCGTGACATTCTCGGCATCGATCCGGACAACCAGCCGGTGCTGGTGATGTTCATCCTCTCGCTGACCGATCAGCTGGCTGGGGGGTACGCACAGGCAATGCAGGCCGTCCGCGAGACCCTCCCCCGTATTGCCGACCCGTACCAGCGCGCCTACTACACGGGCATGGCCGCCGAGCGCAGCGGCCAGGCCGTGCTGCATCGCGGCGGGATGGGAAGCGGTCACATGGCGTACGATTCCTTTCGCGAAGCAATGTCATGGTATGAGAAGGCGGAAGCGATCCGGCCCGCTGGAAACGATGACGCGATCCTGCGATGGAACACGTGCGCGCGGCTGCTGTCGGGAAACAGCCATGTTTCGCCGGGCGGCGAGGCGTCGTATGAGCCGGCGCTGGAGGATTGATGCATAGCGCACACTGGACCGCCGCATTGGCCCTGAGCCTGGGTCATGTTCTGCGCACGCTTGCCATGTCCCTGTCGCTCGCAACGGCAGTAGCATCGGCGCAGGTTCCCGCGCGGTCTACGGCTGCCCCGAAGGCGGGACAGGCGTCCATCTCCGGGCTGGTGCTCGACAGCCTTCACGGTACCTACCTGAAGGGCGCCGACGTATTGATTTCCGGCGTAAACCGGGAGATCACCACTGATTCGACCGGGCGCTTCGCCATCACCGGACTGCCTCCGGGAAACTATCAGGTGGGCGTGTTTCACCCGCTGCTCGATACCCTCGGAATTTCCCTCACGACAAAAACGTTTTCGCTCGGTGCCGACAGCTCGAGCGTCGTGCTTCTCGCCGTGCCTTCCGCGGCAACGTTGATCTCGCGGAGCTGCGCCGGCCGGCGGATGACTCAGGGCGGCTCGGCAATAGTCGGCCGCGTCGTCGATCCCGAAACGCTGGATCCAGTTCCGCGCGCAGAGGTATCGGTCGCATGGATGGAAGTGGCGGTGTCGAAGGAGCTTGGCTTACGCAGCTCCCCTCATCTCCTGTTCGACAGCACCGACGCCAGCGGTTCGTTCCGTATTTGCGGTCTGCCGAGCTCGCTCGAGGCGACGCTCCAGGCGAAGCGGGGGCGGGTGATGACTGCTGAAGTTCCCATTGTTCTCGGCGAGTCACCGCACGAGCTGTTCGCGAGAACGCTGCTGCTGACGAAAGCGGACTCCGTTCTCAGGACCGGCAGTGGAGTTGTGAGAGGTCGCGTCACGCTCGGCGGGGCCGCCGGCGGCGGCAGCCGCGTCGAGCTGATCGGAACCGGAATTGTCGCAGCGACTGACGAAAAAGGCGAGTTCAGCCTGACCGGCGTGCCCGCCGGCACCCACGTCATTATCGCCCGGCACCTTGGCTACGGCGCGGCGAGCGCGCCCGTCGACCTCGTCGGCCGCGAGCCGAAGCGGCTCAACATCGATCTCCCGAAGTTCGTTGCGATGATGGATCCTGTACTCGTCACCGCGCGCCGCAACCGCTCACTGGATCGAGTGGGTTTCAACGAAAGGCGCCGCTCCGGTGCCGGACGATATGTCTCGCGCGAGGAGATCGAGCGGTCGAATCCCACGTACCTCAGCGACATTCTCCGCCGCGTTCCCGGACTCAGGGTCTCGTACGAGGATGGCAGAGAGGTTGTCTCGGGCAGCCGCGGCACGACAAATTTTTCGGGGACGAGCTGCGTGCAGTATTATGTCGACGACATGCCGTGGCAATCGATGACGCCCGGCGATATCAACGACTTCGTGACACCGAGTGAGACAATGGGAATCGAGGTCTACACCGATGCCACCGTTCCAGCGCGCTACATGCGCGGCGGCCAGGCATGCACGACGATCGTGATCTGGACGCGCCTGCGCATCAGGGACACGTAAACGAACAAGCTTCCGGGGATAAATTCATGCTGAAAAAGTTCGCACTACTCTTGTCCGCCTTTGCGGTCTCGGCCGGTTGCAGCATCAAAGTTCGCGGGCGGACGCCCGTCGCCACAGCCACAGCCGCGCTCTCCGATGCGTCAGGGCGTGCGGTCGGAACAGCGCGCATGTGGCAGGAGGAGGGAGGACTCGTCCATGTCGACGTGGTGGTAGCTGCGATGCCATCCGGATCGCATGGCATCCACTTTCACTCCGTCGGCAGGTGTGATGATGGCCCCATGCCGCCTTTCACGAGCGCTGGGGATCACTATAACCCGCTCGGCAGGGCACACGGGCTGCAGAACGCGGCCGGACCGCACGCCGGAGATGCGCCCAATCTCTCCGTCGCGACGGGTGGTCAGGGCCGCCTTTCCTTCACCACTGGTCGGGTGACTCTCACCGGTGGCCCGGTATCGCTGATGGATGCCGATGGCAGCGCCGTGGTGGTTCACGCCGGGAGCGACGATCAGGCGTCCCAGCCGGCCGGAAACAGCGGTTCACGCATCGCCTGCGGGGTCGTCCAGCTG
>DATLXE010000371.1:0-4860 GCA_035575795.1 Gemmatimonadaceae bacterium | reverse complement strand
CCCCATTCTCGACAGCCCGCCCAACACCCATGGCCTGCGCATGCGCACGGCGATCGTGGTGGCGGTGGTCTCCGCGCTCGTGACAATTGTGGCGTTGTACGAGGTCGTGAAGGGCGACATCTCGGCGGGATCGAAGCGTTTCTTCGCGCTCGTCGCTATCCTGGCCTTCGCGGGGCTGATCTATGGAACGACACAGGCGCTGCTGGCGCTTGTCGCGACGACCGCGGAGCGTCGCCGGCTCGAGCGCGAGGTGAGCGAGCGACGCACGGGCGACCGGGCCCGTAAGCCGAAAAAATAGCTACCGCGTACCGGGCTGCTCAGGCAGCAATCGGTGCGACTCGGCGTTTCCAACCCGGACGTTTTCCCTTTCCGTGAGAAGGCGGGTCAGGAATCGCTGCCCCTCGCCGATCCGCTCAACTTCGAGAGCGGTAACTTCAGACGCCTGCTCGATACGACCTAGCCTGTCCATCAGTTCCCTCGGGATCGACGAAACCGCGACTGCGCCCCGCTTCCAGATCCGCCGCGCATACGCGATCGAGAGGGGCAGGAGGACGACCAGCATGAAGACCGTGCCGAGGATAAACACCCCCTCGGGAGGTCCCTGCGGAATTTCGCGCGGCTCCTCGACGACGGCACCGGGAATTCCAGCGACCTTTGACATTTCCACCTGGGACCCAGCAATCGCCTTGTCGACGGCGGAGATTCTTGCGTCGAGATCCATGACGGGGGTTTCAAGACCCTGGCGCTGGATTCCCGTGGGTGCCCGCTGCAACTGCATGGTGAGACTCTGACGCGCGGTCTCGAGCTCGTCGAGCTGTTGCGTCAGCTCACGACGCTGCGCGCGCAAAGCCTGGTATAGCGCTGCCGGATCGCGTGGCACCTCTCCACTTGCGATTACAGGGGCCGGCACGGTTGAGGGAAGTTGAGGCGGCTGCATCGTACTCCTGTGATTTCGGGCTGACGTCTTTTCCCAAATGTACGGCTGCGCGTGGGCTACTGTTTCACGCGTCCGGGCCCGGTGCAAGCCCTTGGTGAAAAGCAGGCAAATCCGTGACCCCGAACGACTTATGTCGTCACTGAGGGCGTAATGCTCGCCTGGGCCTCACGCTGTGCGGCCGGGCGCGCCCAACGAACGAGCACGCTCTACGACTCCCACAACCGGGAGGGGCAAAGCATGCAACCGAACAAGGAGATCTCTTGAAGCGTTCAATTTTTGGAGCAGTTCTCGCCGCTGCCCTGATCGCCGTTCCGGCACAGGCTCAGATGGGCTCAGTCATGAGGCCAGTGACTTTTGGCATCGGCGCCGGTGCAGCGATACCGGTCGGTGACGGAGCGGACGAGATCAACACAGGCTTCGACGTGATGGCAACACTGGCAATCAACCCAGTGATGCTTCCGGTCGGGTTTCGGATCGATGCCGCTTACGACCGTTTCGGTGTCGACGGCGGCGGTGCAAACCTGACCTTTACCAGCCTCACCGGCAACGTCGTGTTCCGCATTCCGAGCATGACCCTTTCCCCTTACGTGATCGGCGGAGGGGGGCTCTACAACGTCGAGTTCACCGACGTCGGCAATCAACTCGGGAACGAGAACAAGTTCGGCTTCAATATCGGCGGGGGAATCATGCTGCCGCTGAGCGGTTTCAATACCTTCGTCGAGGCCCGATACAACCAGGTCCAGGGCGACGGCGGTTCAGCCAAGTTCGTTCCGATCCGCTTCGGAATCATGTTCTAGCGGAGGCGTCTTCCGGACGCAGTCGGTGGAAAAAAGAAGGGGGGAGGCTCAGGCCTTCCCCCTTCTTTTTCGTGAGTCCCCAACTGACTACTTCTGTTTACTGCATCGCACCCACGTTTGCGCACGTGTCGGTGCTTCAGCACGCATTGTCCAGTATCGTACTGACGGGCCTGTTCTTGCGTCTACAGTAGTCACAGATTTACCAGGCGCCCGCAAGCGTGGACGCGGGCTTTCGAGCCACTTGACCCCCTTTTTGATCCTCATCGACCGAAGCGTCGGAGCCTCAAAACCAGGATCAGTGGTACGGGGATGAATGATCTTTTCACGTAAGCGCGCCACTGATACCGCCAAACGACTGGATGGCCTCGCCGCTGAGGCCCTGCTGAATACCGGTGCGCTGCAAAGCGCGATCTTCAACAGCGCCAACTTCTCGAGCATCGCCACTGACGCCAAAGGCGTTATCCAGATCTTCAACGTCGGCGCCGAGCGGATGCTCGGCTACACTGCCGCCGAGGTGATGAACAAGATCACGCCGGCCGACATCTCCGATCCGCAGGAAGTGATCGCGCGGGCGAAAGCGCTGAGCGTCGAGCTGGGAACCCCGATCACGCCTGGGTTCGAGGCGCTCGTCTTCAAGGCCTCGCGCGGCATCGAGGACATCTACGAGCTGACGTACATCCGGAAAGACAGGAGCCGATTCCCTGCCGTCGTTTCCGTCACGGCACTCCGCGACCCGCAGGGCTCGATCATCGGATACCTGCTCATCGGCACCGACAACACCGCGCGCAAGCAGGCAGAAGAGGCGCTGCTCAAGGCCGGAGCGCTGCAGAGCGCGATTTTCAACAGCGCCAACTTCTCGAGCATCGCGACCGATGCCAATGGCGTCATCCAGATCTTCAACGTCGGTGCCGAGCGGATGCTGGGGTACACGGCCGCCGAAGTAGTCAACAAGATCACGCCGGCCGACATCTCGGATCCGCAGGAAGTGGTTGCGCGCGCGACGGCGCTCAGCGTGGAGCTTGCCACAACCATCACTCCAGGCTTCGAGGCGCTGGTCTTCAAGGCCTCGCGCGGGATCGAGGACATTTACGAGCTAACCTACTTCCGAAAGGACGGCAGCCGCTTCCCCGCCGTCGTCTCCGTAACCGCGCTCCGCGATGCCCATGAAGTGATCATCGGATACCTGTTGATCGGCACCGACAACACGGCGCGGAAGCAGGCGGAGGATGCGCTGCTCAAGGCCGGCGCGCTGCAGAGTGCGATCTTCCAGAGCGCCAACTTCTCCAGCATCGCCACCGATGCGAACGGCGTCATCCAGATCTTCAACGTGGGCGCCGAACGGATGCTCGGGTACACCGCCGCCGAGGTGATGAACAAGATCACGCCGGCGGAGATCTCCGACCCGCAGGAGCTGATCATGCGCGCCAAGGCCCTGAGCGCGGAAGTCGGCACGCCGATCACGCCAGGATTCGAGGCGCTTGTTTTCAAGGCATCGCGCGGTATCGAGGACATCTACGAGCTCACCTACTTCCGAAAGGACGGCAGCCGCTTCCCCGCCGTCGTTTCCGTGACGGCGCTCCGCGACGCGCAGGACGCCATCATCGGATACCTGCTGATCGGCACCGACAACACAGCGCGCAAGCAGATCGAAGGCGAGCGCAAGAAGCTCGACCAGCGCTTGCGTGACCAGCACTTCTACACCCGCTCGCTGATCGAGTCGAACATCGACGCGCTGATGACGACCGACCCGAGCGGCATCATCACCGACGTCAACAAACAGACCGAGGCGCTGACCGGGTCAACGCGCGACGAGCTGATTGGCGCTCCGTTCAGGGACTATTTCACCGATTGCGAGCGCGCTGAAGCCGGCATCAACCAGGTGCTCGCCGAGGGCAAAGTCACCAACTACGAGCTCACCGCGCGCGCGCGTGACGGGACGCTCACCGTCGTGTCGTACAACGCGACGACGTTTCACGACCGCGACAGGGTGTTGCAGGGCGTTTTCGCGTCGGCTCGCGACGTAACGGAGCTCAAGACTTTCGAGCAGGCACTGCAGGTGAAGAACGCGGAGCTGGAGGAAGCGAGCCGCATGAAGTCGGAGTTCCTCGCGAACATGTCACACGAGCTGAGAACGCCGCTCAATGCCATTATCGGCTTTTCCGAGGTACTGCGTGACGGGCTGATCGGCGACCTCACAGACAAGCAGAAGGGGTTCATCGGCGACATCTTCGGCAGCGGCAAGCACCTGCTCTCGCTCATCAACGACATCCTCGACCTGTCGAAGGTCGAGGCCGGCAAGATGACGCTCGATGTCGAGCCGGTAGAGCTCTCATCGTTGTTCGCGAACAGCCTCTCCATTGTGAGGGAGAAAGCGGGTGCGCGGCGCATTCAGCTTACGCTCGACGCTCCGAAGGAGCTGGGCACGATTCGGGCGGACGCGCGAAAGGTGAAGCAGATCGTTTACAACCTCCTCTCCAATGCCGTCAAGTTCGCCACCGACCGCGGCCAGGTCACGGTCGAGGCCCGGCGCGTCCCGCGTGACGATGTCGGCAAGTTGTCAGAAGATTCCGCCGGCCGCGCCTTCCCGCTCGTGGACAGCGAGTTTCAGGAATTCCTCCGTATCAGCGTTACCGACACCGGCATCGGCATTTCTCCCGATGGGCTGGAACGGCTGTTCAAGCCGTTCAGTCAGGTCGACAGCGGTCTGGCGCGGAAGTTTGAGGGCACCGGCCTCGGTCTGGCGATGGTGAAGCAGTTGACGGATCTCCATTGCGGTTCCGCTGCGGTGGAAAGCGTCGTCGGCAAGGGCTCGACCTTCACGGTCTGGCTTCCCTACCGGCCGGCAGAGAAAGCCACCGCCGCTACTCCGCCCAGGGAACGGGCCGCCATCCCGGCCTTGCCGGTCCCGGGCGCGCGTACGGCGCTGATAGTGGAAGACGATTACAAGTCCGCTGACCTCGTGCGCGTGCAGCTCGAGGCTGAAGGCTTCACTGTGTTGCACGCCGTGACCGCAGAAGCCGGTCTCCTCCTCGCCGCGCAGCAGCCGCTCTCCCTGATTACGCTCGACATCATGCTTCCCAACATGGATGGGTGGGAATTTCTCCGCCGTATCAAGACAATGCCGGC
>DATLXE010000370.1:0-11261 GCA_035575795.1 Gemmatimonadaceae bacterium | reverse complement strand
TTGCCGCCCGCAAGCAGGTACAGCACCGCCATTCGCACAGCGACGCCGTTCGTCACCTGGTCGAGGATCACGCTGTGCGGACCGTCGGCAACATCCGAGTCGATCTCGACACCGCGGTTCATCGGGCCGGGGTGAAGGATGAGGACGTCGCGTGGCGCGCGATCGAGGCGCTCACGCGTGATGCCGAACACCCGGTTGTACTCGCGCGACGAGGGGATGTATCCCGATGTCATCCGCTCCAGCTGCAGGCGCAGGACGTTGAGCGCCTCTGCCCAATCGATCGCGTCCTCGATCCGGTCGAACACCTTGACGCCGAACTCGTCGATTGCGCTCGGCATGAGCGAACGCGGTCCGCACACCGCTACCTCGGCACCGAGCTTGGTCAAACCCCAGATATTGGAACGAGCGACGCGGGAGTGCAGGATGTCGCCGCAGATGCAGACCCTACGGCCTTCGAGGCTCCCGAAGTTGTCGCGCAGCGTAAGAATATCGAGCAGTCCCTGCGTCGGGTGCTCGTGCGTGCCGTCGCCCGCGTTGATGACGTTCGACTCGATGCGTTCGGCGAGAAACTGCGCCGCGCCCGAGGCAGAATGGCGAATCACGACCATGTCGATGCGCATCGCCTCGAGATTGCGCGCAGTATCCACCAGAGTCTCGCCCTTGGAAACGCTCGACCCCGACGAAGCAACGTTGACAGTGTCCGCGGAAAGCCTCTTCTCGGCAAATTCGAACGAGATACGGGTGCGGGTACTGTTCTCGAAAAAGAGATTCACGATCGTGGAGCCGCGTAGCGCGGGCACTTTCTTGATCGCGCGCTCGCTGATTTCCTTGAACGGTTCGGCGGTATCCAGAATGAGGCGAATCTGGTCGCCGGTAAGCGACTCCAGTCCGAGCAGGTCCTTACCGAGGGCGCCCGTCACCCGGACTTTTTTACGATCACGACTTCGGTTCGATCGTCAAGCTCGGCGACCATGACATCGACCCGCTCGTCCGGACCAACGTCAATTTTTTTGCCGACGACATCGGCATGAATCGGGAGTTCCCGCCCACCCCTGTCGATGAGGACGGCGAGCGCGATGCGCGCCGGGCGTCCGAAGTCGGCGAGCTCATCGAGCGCCGCGCGAACCGTGCGGCCGGTATAGAGGACGTCGTCCACGATGACGAGGTGCTTGCCGTCGAGGTCCCACGGGAGGTAGGTCGGTCCGACTACCGGCCGCGGCCCGACCGTCTGCAGATCATCCCGATAGAGCGTGATGTCGAGCGAGCCCTGAGGAACGCTGACGCCCTCGCCGCCCTCGATGAAACGGACGAGCCGGTCGGCGAGCTGCACTCCGCGGCGCTGAATCCCCACGATTATCAAGTCGTCAGTACCGCGGTTCAGCTCCACGATCTCGACCGACATTCTCTTCAGCGTGCGCTCGACGGCCCGCGCGTCGAGGACCGTCGTACTCTTCGTAGTCATCTAAGCAACAAATATGGCTTCCGGCGGTTCGCCGATAAAGGACGGCAGGCTGTTTCATGCCACGGTGAGTTTCCTGCCCGCTCTGGTCGCCGGTCTCTTCACTCTACACATTGTTTATTGCGCGGTAACGCGCCGGACGAGCAACGGGACCACGGGGGGAGGCAATGGCGGTAAGGGATTTTGTTGACGAGAAGGGCGTGCCGTGGAAGGTCTGGCCCGTCACCCCCGAATCGTTCAAGACCAGGACTGCGGCTGAGGATTACCTCGGGGACTATGGAGGCGGCTGGTTGTGCTTCGAGTCGGGCTCGGAGCGCCGTCGTCTCGCACAATTCCCTCGCGACTGGTCGATTAGGAGCGACAAGGACCTCAGTGCGCTCCTGAAAACTGCGGCAGTGGTGACGGCGCGAACACCAGCGAAGACGCCCGTATTCAGGACAGGTCCAGGCGGGACCTGAGTGGGTTTGGTGCGCTAAGCCGTCCCGTCGCTGATTTCCACGCCGTTCTCCGCCTCGATCATTTTTACCGCTTCGACATGATCGGCTTCCTCCCCGAGCTGCCGTCGCGCCTCCGCATATCTTTCCGCGCCTAACGCAATCACCGGCGCGCTGACGCCCAGCTCCGTGGCGAGACTGGCGGCGATGCCGATGTCCTTGTCCAGCAGCGCGAGGCGAAACGTGCGGGGGAATGCCCGCGTCAGCACCCGCTGCGGAATCAGATTCTCGGAGCTGTTCGACCGCCCGCTCGACGCGTTGATTACGTCCAGCGCCACCGAAGGGTCAACGCCGGCCTTCTTGAGAAGGGCGAGCCCTTCGGCCGCGGAAAGGATGTGCACCGCAAGCAGTGCGTTGTTAACAGCCTTGAGCGCGTCGCCAGCTCCCACCGGGCCGCAGTGGACGACCTTCTTCCCGAACGCTTCGACAATGGGGCGTATGCGCTCGAACACCGCGTCCTCGCCGCCCCACATCACGGTGAGCGTTCCCGCCTCCGCCGCGACGACGCCACCGCTCACCGGCGCGTCGATGAAGCTTATGCCGCGCTTCGCCAGCTCCGACGCCACCAGCCGCGATGTCGCCGGGTCGCCCGATGTGCAGTCGAGCAGCACCGATCCACTCTCGATCGCGCCGATGAGCTTGCCATCCTTGCTGAGCAGCGACAGGACTTCCACCGAGGAAGGCAGGCAGGTGATAACAACCTCGGCACCCTTCACGGCCTCGGTCGGGGATTCGGCAAAGGCCACGCTGTGGTGCCTGGCAAACGCGCGCGCCTTCGCGCCGGTGCGATTCCACACCGTCAGCTCGAACGGGGGACCAGTGAGGTGACTCGCCATCGGCCGGCCGATTGCGCCCAACCCCAGGAACGCGATGCGCATCAGCGGGCCGCAACCGCGTGCGCGTACACCAGCCGGGAAATGTCGCCGATCAGGCGGCTCGACTCGTTCCCGTCGCTCAGGCCACGCGTAAGCACTACCAGCACGTACGGGCGCCGTCCTGGCGGATATACGATGGCCGCATCGTGCGAGTGTGCAGTGATTTCACCAGTCTTGTGCGCAACGCGCACTCCGGACGGTACACCGGCGGGAATCTTTTCGTTGAACTCCTGGGCGAGCAGGATGTCGCGCATGGCCCGTGTCGCGGAAGCATCGGCTGCACGGCCCTCCTCGATCGCGCGCATGATGATGGCGAGGTCGCGCGCGGTAGTCGTGTTATTGAGCTTCGCATCGAATGCCTTCTGGTCCTCGACGCCGCGCCGGACCATGATCTGCCCCGCGCCAAGAGCGCGCATGCTGGCGGTGACGCGCTCCGCGCCAACCAGAGTGATGAGAGCGTTCGTGGCGAGGTTGCTCGACCGCGTGATCATGAGCTTGAGCAGCGAGTCGACGCGCACGCGCTGGCCGCCGAGTCGATAGAGACTGGAATCGCTGTCGGACGCGACATCGAGCGAGTATCCGGATCCGTCGACGATCGACGCGAAGCGGTTCACGATCATCAGCCCCTGAGCGAGCGAGAAACCTCCGGTCCCGGCCTGTCGGAACAGCTCGATCATCACCGGCACTTTCATCGTGCTTGCCGCGTGAAAGGCGGAATCGGAATTGATGTGGAGCGTGTCACCCGACGCGAGGTCCGTGTACGCCACTCCAACGACGGCGCCGGGCGCGCCCGCAACCCGCATCTCGATCCCGGCTCGCAACGTCGAAAGATTTCCACTCTGTGAAGCCGCCTGTCCGGCGAACGCCATTGTCGCCACGAAGGCGATTACGAGCCGCGACAACCTACGCCCTCGACCCGGACGCTATCGCCCCGTCTCCCGAATCGTGCACCTCGGCCCAGATGCTGTCGTTGTGGTGGTCCTCGAGCACGAACAGGCCGATGAAGAAAGTCGCCAGCGCGACAACGATCGGAAAAGCGAGACCGGCATAAATGTTTCCCGTGCGCGCAACCAGCCCGGTCGCGATCAACGGGAGAAATCCTCCGAACCACCCATTCGCGAAGTGATAGGGTAACGAGAGCGACGTGTACCGGATGCGCGCCGGGAAGGCCTCGACGAGAAATGCCGCGATCGGTCCGTACACCATCGTCACGAACACCACCTGGATGAACACGAGGGCGGTGAGGGCGACGGCGTTCAACGGATCCGAGAACAGCTTCATTGCGCGATAGATCGGCACGTAGGAGATCGCGGCGATGAGGTTTCCCGCGAGCATTACTTTTTTCCGTCCGATGCGGTCCGACAGGTGCCCGAAGTAAATGAAGAGCGGCGCGCCGAGCAGTAGCGCGACGGCGACGATGATGTACGAAGTCCTGAGCGGAACCTTGAGCACTGTCTGCAGGAACAGGAGTGCGTAGAACTGGCCGGTGTACCAGACCACGGCCTGCCCCGCGGCCGCCCCGAACAGCACGGTCAGGATCAGCTTCCACCTCGGCCATGTGCCGAAGCTTTCCTGGATCGGCGCGGTCGAAGTCTTTCCGGTTTCCTTGAGGCGAGTGAAGAGCGGCGATTCCTTGAGGCGAATGCGGATGTAGTAGGAAATCCCGACCAGCAGCAGCGAAAGTATGAACGGGATCCGCCATCCCCACTGCTTGAACGCTTCCTCGCCCAGCACTTCGCGAACGACGAGGATCACCGCCAGCGAGACGAACAGGCCCAGCGTTGCGGTCGTCTGGATGAAGCTCGTGTAATATCCGCGCCTGCCGTCGGGTGCATGCTCGGCGACGTAGACGGCCGCGCCACCGTACTCGCCCCCGAGTGCCAGTCCCTGCAGCAGACGGAGAAGCACAAGAATTATCGGCGCCGCGATCCCAATCCTGTCGTAGCCGGGCAGAAATCCGATTGCCGCGGTAGAGCCGCCCATGATGAGCAGGGTCGCCAGGAATGCGAACTTGCGGCCGACGAGGTCCCCAATGCGGCCGAACACCAGTGCGCCGAATGGCCGGACGGCGAACCCGACGGCGAAGGTAGCCAGCGTCTTGAGGAAGCTGGCGGTTGGATTGTCCGACGGAAAAAACTGCGTCGATATGATCGCGGCGAGGCTGCCGAAGATGTAGAAGTCGTACCACTCGATCATCGTTCCGACCGATGAGGCAGTAATGACCTTCCAGATGCCTTGCGCGCCTTCGAGCGGGTGCGCCCTCATTTCGTCCACCCCCGCGACCGGTAGGTCGCCCCCGCGAACATCTCGTACAACCATGCTCTGAACGCCCTCAGTCTGTCTTCTGCGTCACGGATCCCGGGCATTGCCATGTCGCGCGCCACGCTCGGCGCGCAAACGACCTCAAACCCGGCCGCCTCGAAGGTAGCACACGCTCTCCTGCTGTGAATGGGTGACGTTACCACCGCGACCCTGTTCCAGCCGCGCCCGCGCGCGATGCGGCGCATCGCGAGCGCCTCGGTCCGTGTGTTCTCGACGGAGTCGGCGAAGACTATCTCGACCGGGAAGTCGACGAGGCGAAGTATATCCTGCCGATCTGTCGAGTCGGAAACGGCCTGCCCGTTGCGCACGGCGCGCTCGCGGGAAACCATCACCGCGGGAGCCACTCCGCGCCGCGCGAGGGCAAGTCCGCCCAGAAATCCGTCGAGGGTCTTCCCCCGCATCTGCCCCCCGGATGAAATGCCGTTCGAGAGGACGGCAATCGCGTCGACCCGGTCCGGAACGCGATCTCTTCGCACTGCGCCATCGGCTAGCACTGCGACGAGCGGCGTGTAAGCGACGACAATGCTCAGGATCGCGAGCGGAAAAGCAGCGTACCAGAGGAGGGGCCGCAGGCGAGTGGCACCGAGCGCCGCCCCAAGGATCGCGGCAGGCAAAAAGAGCACGATGTCGTGTGCGCGAATCAGTTGCGTCACGCCGAGCGTGTGTGCTGCCACCGCGGCAAGCGTCGCTATCACCGAGCCCGTCGCGGCATCGCGCAGGGACCGGCCTGGCGAAAGCTGTCGCGCACGCGGTCGGTCCGCGGCCATGCGGGCGGCCAAGCGATCTCTCATCGCCTTCCTTCTGTCCGCACCTCTAGCCCGATTCCGGGTCGGCGACGGTAGCGCGGTACCACTGCCCGGAAAGAAGTCTTCGCAGCGCCAACACGATTCGGCGCACGAGCAGGATCAGCAGCACGAGCAAGCCCAGTGCGACCGAGAGCGTGAGGTAAGGATGATTCCACACCGCAAGGGCAATCGAGGCAATCGTGGTCAGCTCGGCGAGATTGGCGAGGCCATTCGTCACCGGCTCGGGCGAGGCGTCCACGGCGTAACGGAGGCCGAGCTTCGTTCCATGCGTGGTAAGCGCGAGACCGCCGCCAAGCAGAATCGCGGGCACGATCATCACCGGGTTTAGATCGTACACCGTCGCCGCTGCGAGGACAGCCGCGGCGGGCGGACGGATGACGCTCTGGATCGTTTCCCACACGCTTGCAAGCCCCGGCACGAGTGTGATGATGAATTCGATCAGGTAGAGTCCGCCGGCGAGCGCGATGACCCAGGTATTGCCGACGACATCGAGCCCCGCGGGGAGATGGCCGATCCACCCGCGCTGCTGAGCAACCCCGAGCATCGCCACCGTCGCCGGCACGTTGATTCCGGCCGCGTATGCAACACCGAGTGCCTGGGCGAGCGCGCTGAAAGAATCCACGTCGCTATGATGCGCACGCCGGCGCGGAACTGCAACGACACCAGCAGGTGCGGCCCGCCGACCGCACCGCTATCAGATGGGGGCTAGTGCTTCCTCGGGAGTGCCTTCTCCGCGGCTTGCACCGCCGCGATTTTCTGCGACGCGTTGCGGAGCGCTTCCTGTAGCACGACCGACTGCTCGGTGACAGCTTGCTGGGCGACGGTTATAAAGCCGGATGCCACGTCGATCGCAGCGCTGCGGAGCTTGGGATCCGTCGCCACCTTGAGTGCGAGAGCCTGCATCGCAGCGGCAAAATCCTGCACGGCGCGCTCGAGCTCGGGCGAGCTTCTCAGCACGACGGTGTCCTTCGAGTCGAGGATGATCGTCGCCGTACCAGGCGCTTTGGCGGGAGGAACCGACTGAGCAGCGGCAACGAGCGGAGCGGCGAGGACGAACATTCCGGCGGCAATGAGCTTTTTCATTTTTTGGCGGCGATGGGGAATGAGAACGTAGCCACGAACCATTACCCTTGCGTGTGAAAAGTGTTTCCGTTGTCCCAGCCCCGAAGTTATGGCCCTTGAGGCCGGGTTCCGGCCGCCGATAGTCCCGGCCGGGACGTGAGGCCCTCTCCTTGCCTCAGAAACGCGCAATGCTGACGACGCGACGAAAAATTACCACGGGCCTGGTTGCCGGCGTGCTCGTTGGCCTTGCCGGGTTGATCGCAGCGCGAACGGTGAGCCGCTCGATGGAGGCGGCCGAATGGACCACCCACGCGCGCGAAGTCGTCGCCCGCTTCGAGAACGTGCTCAACGAAGTGAACACCACCGAGATGCAGGCCGAATCCTTCATCATTACCGGCGACGAGGCGCACCTCGTCACATTCGAGGAAGGCACCCGGGCAATCGAGAGCGGCCTGCGGACGCTCCACCACCTCCCGACGGTTGGGAGCGACCACAGGCACAATCTGAAAAGCGTAGAGCCGCTGATCGCGAGAAAGGTCAGCATCATGCGGCAGGCGGTCGAGCTTCGGCGCCGTGAGAATGTCGTCGCGGCCACGGAGTTCATTCGCAATTCGGGGGACCAGTCGGCGGCTGCGCAGATCCGCTACCAGATAAACCAGATCCAGGCATACGAGCTGGCGATGCTCGAGAAGCGCACGCACGAAAAGAGAATGGCCCTTCGATGGGCACTGTTCGGGATCGGCGCGGCGTCCGTCCTGGCCCTGCTCCTCGTGTCGCTGATGGTGGTTTATATGCGCCGCGACATGGCGCTCCTGCGCACGACTTCCGGCCAGCGGGACGATCTCCTCACTGGCGAGAGCGAATCGCGCGCCGCGCTCGAGGCAATACAGCGGGTTGTAGATGCAACGCTGTCGCACCTCGCCCTCGACGAGCTGCTGAAGGAGCTGATGGTCCGCGTGCCGGAAGCTGTCGAGGCGGATTGCGCCTCGATTCTGCTGGTCACCCGCGATGGTCGAAAACTCGAGGTGTGCGAGGGCAACGCCGAAGACTCAGCCAGGTCTGGCGTGAAGGTGGACATCCGCGAAGGGCTTCTTGGCCGAATCGCGCAGAGCGCCGAACCCGTGGTAATCCGCGACATGGCGGCTGCTTCCGACGCGAGCCCCGCGCTCTCCCCTGCCCTCAAGACTCTGCTCGGAGTGGCGCTCCGGCTGCCCGACAAGCTGATCGGCGTGATGTACGTTGGCACCCTCGACGACCGCGAGTTCACAGGCAACGAAGTGAATCTCCTGGGGCTGATTGCGGAGCGCGCGGCTACCGCGATCGAGCGCGCGCGCCTCTATGAAGCCGAGCGGCGCCGCGAGGAGCACTTCCGGCTGCTCGTCGACGGAGTTTCGGACCACGCGATGTTCATCTTGGGCAGGAAGGGCGAAGTAAAGAGCTGGAATCCGGGCGTGCTCCGTCTCACCGGTTTCGACGAAGCAGATGTGGTCGGCAAACACTTTTCCGTTTTCTACACTCCGACGGATCGCGCCGACGGGAAGCCTGAGCTGGTGCTCCGGACCGTCGAGGCGAGCGACCGCGTTGCCGAGGAAAGCTGGCGCGTGCGCAAGGACGGCTCGCGATTCTGGGGCAGCAGCGTGATCACCGCCGTGCGGGACGACACCGACGGCCGGCTGGTCGGCTTCGCCAACGTGACGCGTGACCTGACCGAGCGGAAGCGCGCCGAACAGGCAGTGCTCGCGGCGAAGGAGGCGGCGGAAGATGCCAATCGCGCCAAGTCGCAGTTCCTCGCCACGATGAGCCACGAGATTCGGACCCCGCTCAACTCCATATCGGGGTACGCGGAGCTGCTCGAGCTCGAGCTGAAGGGGCCGCTCAACGGCGAGCAGAAGGGCTACATGCAGCGCGTGCGGGCCAGCAGCCAGCACCTTCTTTCACTGGTGAACGAGCTCCTCGACCTCGCAAAGATCGAGGCACGCCAGCTCCAGGTGCAGAACGTGGTCTCGAGAGTGAGCGACGCAGCGGCGGCCGCGCTCTCCCTGACCTATCCGCAGGCGGCAGCGAAAAAGATCACCGTCGCGCGGGGTGACATTGCGAAGAAGATCGTTCTTTACATCGGCGACTCGCGCCGCGTCGAGCAGATTCTGCTCAACCTCATTTCGAATGCGGTGAAATTCACGCCCGAGGGTGGCACGATCACGCTCGAGAGCGGCACGACGCCGAGGCCTGCCGACTCGGTCCAGCTGAAGGGCAGCGATGACTGGGCGTTCGTCAGGATCTCCGACACGGGACCGGGAATCTCTTCTGCCCAGGCGGATGCCGTGTTCGAGCCGTTCGTCCAGCTGGACAACACCCGCACGCGCGTGGCTGGTGGAACCGGACTTGGCCTGACCATCAGCCGGCGGCTCGCACGCCTGATGGGCGGTGACGTAAGCGTGAACTGCGAAGTCGCAACGGGTGCCCAGTTCACTCTCTGGCTCCCCGCCGCGTCACCGGTTGCCGCCGAGGATGGCGCGGCGGTACCACTCCCGGAACGGCGCAGCCGCGCGCGCAATGCAACGGGGCTCGCGGACGGCGGCATGCTGCTGCTCTCAAATCTCAACGAGCTCGTTCAACGCCACACCCAGGGGCTGCGTGAGAAAATGCCCTCGCAGACCGCCGCCCTCAGCGATACGCATCTCGAAAGTCACGTCGCCAGTTTTGTCGCCGACCTGGCGCAATCGCTCATCCTGATCGGTGAGGCGGGCGGAGCAGCATCTGGTCTGATCCGCGACGGCGGCGATATCCAGCGGCTGATCGCTGAGCGTCACGGCGCCGAGCGGCAATCAGCCGGGTGGGCAGGCGAAGATCTGCGCCAGGAATTCGTGCTGCTACGCAGTGAGATGTGTGCCGTTCTCACGGAAAAGACTACGCCCGCCTTGCAACCGACGCTCGACAACGTTGTCGAAGTGGTCAACCGGCTAGTCGACAAGGCGGAGCGGGCGAGCATGCGAGGGCTCCACCTCGCCGTCGCTGCGGCGAGGGGAACCGCCGCGGTTTAGCGGCCGGCGGCCACACTCCAGCCGACCGGCTTACCCTGATTCTGGCGGTCGAGCCAGACTTTCAGCGGCTGGAAATATTCGAGCAACGCGTTTCCATCCATCTGCCGCTCCCCCGTCATCGTGAAGAGCGTCTCCTGCCAGGGCACGCTCTGGCCCGACTCGAGCATTCGCGCCAGCCGCGCACCGGCCGCCTTGCTGTTGTAGAACGAGCATGTGTATAGCGGCCCGGTGTGGCCCGCCTCGCGGCACATCGCGCGATAGAACTGAAATTGCAGCACGCGGGCGAGGAAGTAACGCGTGTAGGGCGTGTTACCGGGAATGTGAAACTTGGCCCCTGGATCGAAGTCCGCCTCGCTGCGCGCGACGGGAGCCGCCACACCCTGATACTTGTTTCGCAGATCCCACCAGGCCTTGTTGTAGTCCGCCGGCTTCACTTCCCCGCTGAACACCTTCCAGCGCCACTGGTCGATGAGCAGACCGAAGGGCAGGAAGGCAACCTTGTCCATCGCCTGCCTGAGCAGGAAGGCGGTATCTCCAGCGGAGCTCGGCGGATTGTCGAGCAGGCCCACCTGCTTCAGGTAAGTGGAGTTGATCGAAAGCGCGACGGCATCGCCAATCGCCTCGTGGAAACCATCGTTCGCGCCGTTCTGCAGCAGGAACGGCTGGCCCTTGTATGCGCGCTGGTAGAAGCTGTGGCCGAGCTCGTGGTGGGCAGTGACGAAATCCTCCGCGTTCGGCTCGAAGCACGCCTTGATGCGAATGTCGTCCTTGCTGTCGATGTCCCACGCGCTGGCGTGACACACGACCTCGCGGTCCCGCGGCTTCACCAGCAGCGACCGCTTCCAGAACGTCTCCGGGAGCGGCGCAAAGCCGAGCGATGTGAAAAAGCTCTCGCCGTACTTCACCATTCCGCGCGCATCCACGTTTCGCGCCTTGAGCAGGTCGGTGAGATCGTACCCGCGCGGCACGCCGGCCGGAGCGACGATGTCGTAGATGTTGCCCCATTCCTGCGCCCACATGTTGCCGAGCAGATGACCGGGGATCATGCCGTTTGGAGGAACGACCGTTGCCCCATACTTCTCGACCAGCTTCGCTCTCGTGTATGCATGAAGCGAGACGTACAGCGGCTCGACCTGTTTCCAGATGCGCTCGAGCTCGGCGGAGAACGCATCGGGATCCATGTCATACCCGGCGCGCCACAT
>DATLXE010000369.1:0-1654 GCA_035575795.1 Gemmatimonadaceae bacterium | reverse complement strand
GCGTGCTCCCCGGCAGCAGCGACCACTGGGGGTCACGTTCCATCATTGCGGCCAGCGTGTCGCTTCCGGAGACGTCCTCGAACGGCGGCTGGCGAGCGCACATCGAGAACAGCACGCAGCCGAACGCCCAGATGTCGGTGCGCTTGTCGACGGGCTGCCCTCGCGCCTGTTCAGGGCTCATGTAGCCCGCAGTTCCAACGATGACTCCGACCTGCGTTGCATGGCGTGGGCCTGTCGCGGAGCCTGTCGACGCAGCATGAACCTGGGACGGGTCGAGTTTCGCCAGCCCGAAGTCGAGGATCTTCACGTTCCCGTCAGGCGTGATCTTGATGTTGGCGGGCTTGAGATCACGATGAAGGATGCCGCGATCGTGTGCCGCTTCCAGGCCGTCAGCCAACTGTCGGGCGATCCGGACGATCTCATCGTGCGCCAGCGGACCGGTGGCAAGTCGTTCGGCCAGCGTCACGCCGTCCACGAGCTCGAGCACGAGCGCAGCGACGTCTGCGGTCTCCTCCAGTCCATAGATCGCGCCGATGTGCGGGTGATTCAGAGCGGCGAGGGCCCGCGCCTCTCCCTCGAAGCGGGAGCGCCGGTCCGGGTCGTTGGCGAAGGAGTCGGGCAGAACCTTGATGGCGACGGCGCGCTGGAGCTTCGTGTCGTGCGCGCGATAGACTTCCCCCATACCGCCCACACCGAGCAACGACTCGATACGGAACGGACCCAGCTGGCTGCCAGGCGCTAGCCGCTTGACAGACTCCGGCAGTGAAAAAGCGAACTCGTCGCCGAACGATCCCGCTTCGTCGTGCGCTCTTAGCAGCGATTCCACCGCGGCCCGCAGCGCCGGATCGTGATGGCAGGCGTCGTCGAGATACGCGTCGCGTGCGCTCCCACCGAGACTGGCCGCCGCGGAGAACAGGCGGCTGACGCCCGGCCAGTTATCGGGATTGATGTCGGTCGCCGCTCTGCGTTGCGGGTTGTCCTTCATGATGGCATCGAGCGGCCGGATCCCCCCGATCGCGCCGGCCCGGCAGCGTGCCCAGGCGCGACCGGTCATACCTGCCGTGCCAGTATAGGCCCAGGCCACCGGCTCAGCGGCAAAAGAAGAGCTCCCGCGAGCGCAGAGCTGGCCCTTGACGCACCTCGATCAACCTGGAACGCGTACAGCACGAAGACGCGGTCGGCGAATCGAACGGTGGACACCGAGCGGAACGTGTCCCCACGGTGATCCGACACGACCTCCGCCTGATCCCAGTCCTGCAACGGCTTGGCCGACGCGTGCTTTTCGCCGCGCTGCGCCAGGTAGATCGCGCAGCCCATCTCGTCCTGCACGTTCTCCGCCTCCGCGTCCTCCGCGTGAGACTGCCGACCGCCAGCTGTCGAGAGCCGAGCGCGGGCACCCCCGGGCGCGGTAAGCTCCGGGCATGACGGCACGCCTCCTCCTGCTCGCCGTGGCGATCGCAGCGGCCGCCTGCCGCACGATACCCGTGGCAGACACTCGGGCACGGCCCGACGGTGGCGCTGCGGGCGACCGCCACGCGACGTTCGCCAACCCGCTCAACCTGAGCTACCGGTTCGTGGTGGAGTCGCTGCCGGTGCATCGCACGGCGGCCGACCCGCTCATCACGCTGTTCGGCCACGACTACTATCTGTTCGC
>DATLXE010000368.1:0-7692 GCA_035575795.1 Gemmatimonadaceae bacterium | reverse complement strand
CTCGTCTGCCTGACGCAGGATAAACGCTACCTGCGCCTCACTGAACTTCGACCTCTTCATGGTCGCTCCTCGCTCCGTGGCCCATGCCGCAAAACGAGAAAATTCTAGCTCAAACCGGTCCAGTTTTTCAGGAGCAGGTCAACCGTCCACGCCGGAGGATCAGAGGCGGGGAAGGATTCGAGCGAGGCTTCGAGGACCGGATCGAAACTCTCCCTGTCGCTGGTAGACGGGTTGGCCGTGCTCTCATGCTGGACGCCTCTTGAGAGGCCGCGATCGGGGCGGAAGGGGACCCGGAAGGCTCCCGGGGCATCGACGCCCCTGTGCAGCCGTTGGCGCGTCTCACCCGCCCAAGGGTTCGCCATCCGGGCTCCCCCAGCGTCCTCGCGCACGACATAATGCCAGTCCTGCCGCTCTGCGAAGTCCACGGCGCTGTCGCGATCCGGAAACTTCAGCCGAATCGGACGATAGGGATCGCCGCTGGACGTGTATCCCATCAGCGGCTCGATCTGCGGCGGCCGGGACGGCTCGAACTCGAGGACCCAGTAGTTGGGCCGAGGCGCCGATGTCATCGCGGAACGGGCAGGACGGTAGATGATTGCCGTCGGCACGTCCCAGGATGGCTGATCGGTTCCGGGAATTTTCGGCGGGAATGGTGGGCGATTATGGCCGCGCATATCAGTTCTCCCGGGTGTCGGTGGATACGAGAAGGTGACGTTCGAGATCGTCGAGTTTTTCCATTCGCCTCGAATTCAGGCGAACGGCGCGTTCGGTGTTCTGCGAAGGAAAGGCAGCAGCGTGCAGGACGTCCGACCGCATCGCTATCGTGAGATCGGCGACGGCATTCATCACGCCCTCTCCGTCCCCGTCCGAGAGCGTGCCGTCAGCAAAACCGGACTGCAAGCTCTCCAGTACCTGCTCGAAGCTGGACACGACCCCTGCACTCGCGACCACAGCCAGCTTGTGGCTGAGAACACGCAGTTCATCGATCAGCTTCGCATCGTGCCTTGCGGTTTCCACGATCTCTGCGACCTTCTCGATACAGGCCATGTAAATGTCGCATTGCTGCTGGAGGATGATGACCCTTCCTTCCTTGCGAAGCTCGAGATCGGTCTGGCGATTGAGAAGCGCCGCGGTCAGAATGATCGTCACGACAGCGCCGAGGAAGATGAGCGTCATCTCCTGCGCGAAAGGCAGTATGTCTTCGGCAAGATACATCGAACGAAAAACGAAAACGATTCCGATGCCCAAGGCAGCGGCCGCAGCAGCAAATGCCAAGTCAGGCAGGCGGTTCGACATCAGCACCCCGCATTTTCGGTGTCAGGTGGCATGCACGGCTTTGCATCGGCGTCCGGCGCCTCTGCGTCCCGGTGCCGCGGGAAGATTGGCGTCGGACCGCTGCCGAACGGATTGAAGCCGGCGCTCAGGCAACGGTCGAAGATCGTTTCGTCCCATCGGGTGAAATCGTGCTCCTCGCCGGCAATTCGCCCGTCATCCACCACAGGGCACCTCACGCCTTTGCCGATGGGGGAGCGTCATCGAAGGCCGCACCGTCCGAACGATCCGCCTTGCGAAGCCGTAGCCCGAGGAGGATCATCATCACCCCGAAGACCGCGGCGTAGAAGCCGATCAGCCAGCCGAGCGCGAGGAAGCTTTCGACCGGGCGCGTCAGCAGCATCCAGGTCACGACGACACCGAGAACGACCGAGAGAAGGCCGCTCAGGATCAGCCAGATTTCGCCGTTGATTTCCTTTCGCAGGCGGATCGCTGCCGCGATCTCGAGGGCACCCGAGAACACGGACCAGAAGGCAATACTGGCCCAAAGGAACGTCGCTAGGACGAGTGTGGCAACGAAGGGCGAGATCACGACGACGATTCCCGTGGCGATGCCGAGCAGGCCGCTGACCATGAGCCAACCCCACCGCCGGCCCTTCCGGATGTTGCGAATGGCGGAGATCAGGCCTAACACGCCATCGGCGAAGGAAAAGGTGCCGAATACCAGCGTCAGAGCCAGGAGCGATTCAGCCGGCATCAGGAACGCAAGCGCGGCGATGATCAGCGCCAGCACGCCGCGCAGGATGACCAGCCACCAGTTGCGCGTCAGCGTGCAGAGCATGTCTTCGATGTCCCGGGCCGGGTTGAGCGAGTTGATGTTCATTCGATGCGTCCTCCTGGATGATCGGGCGAGCTTTCGGCATGCGACAGGATGGCCGCCTCGCCGTGCATCGCAATGACGATCCGCTGCCGTTCGAGGATCGGTTGGGGCAGGCGCGCCGTGCGGGCGATTTCCTGTTCCAGGTTCGCGGTTTCGACGGTTTCGCCCGCGAACCCGGCCTCGATCAGTTTCGCGCGAAGAAAGGCGGCCGCGGACAGGGCGATCCGGTCGACCTCGGCCGCATCCAGGCCGAGCGCCGCGGCGGCCTCGGCCGGCGTGCTGTCGGCAAGGTGGATCCGCTCCAGCACGCGGCGCCAGAGCGCCGGAAGCTGGGCCATCGCGCGATGCAGCGACTGCGCCAGTTCATGCCGCTCAGCTTCTCTCTCGGGATCGGTCACGCTGTCGTCCGCGACGAGATCCTCGAGCCGCAACACGTCGTCGGGCTGGTGGAATTCGGACAATTCCTGATCGGCTTCGGTCGGATCCTCTGCGGGCTTCTCGGGCTCGGCGTCGAGCGAGGCGGCGTCCTCGGGCAGGGCCCGGCGGGCCGCACGTCCCTCCTCCTCGATGGTCTCGTGGGCCAGCCGCAAGAGCCAATCGCCGACCGAGAATTCCGTCGGCCGCGTCTCGAACCGTTCGAGCCCCTTCAGAACCATCGCATCGACCAGATCGTCGACCCCGAGCCTGCCCGGCGGCACCGATCCGCCGGCTTCGAGATAGGTCAGTTCGCGCCGGACGGCGTCATGGACCCGGTCCAGATGATCCTCGATCAGGTCGAAATACATCGCCCGCCGGTTCGACTCGGCCGCATCGCGTGCCGGGGGCAGAAGCGCGCCGATGCGGCGGCGGCGGGCCGGGCGCTTCCAGTCCGGTTCATGTTTGAGGCGCGCCACATGCCGGTCAACCCGCTGGCGCAGGTTGGCAAAGGCCTTGCGCAGGACAGGCTCAATCTCGAACCCCTCTTCCTGTGCCGCGATCACGCCCGAGGGCAGTTGCAGGCGCAGGCTGACCTGGATGCGCGTCTTGCCGCTCGTCTGGGACGCGACGACTTCGAGCCGGACGAGATCCTCGCGGAAGCGTACAAGATGCGGTTCAAGTTGCCGCACCTCTTCCTCGATGACCTCAGGCGCGCGCTGTTGGCCGTGCCGGTCGAGATTGCGAAATGCTCTGATGACTTCCATGCCGTATGACCTTGCTTGTCGCTTTTTGACGAAATGAGCCGGCGCGACCGTCATCGCGCCGGCCAGTCCTTCACGACGTCATCCGATAGACTTATCGCCCTTGGACTGCTCCTTATCATTGGCGTCGACTGGGACATCGGGCGTCGGAGCGTCCGCCTTGTTTTCGGCAACTGCGCTGGACTCGCCGATCCCGGCTTGGGCCGGATCGTCCGGGCTGTCGTCACCGGTGTCCCTTGCGATCTTTTCGAACACGACCTTCTGTTCGTCCGCTGACCAGGCGACGCGGACCTTGTCGCCATCCTCGATCCGCCCCGAGAGCAGTTCGCGAGCCAACTCGGTCTCCAGCTCCGACCGGATCAGCCGGCGTAGCTCGCGGGCGCCGAATTCGGGACGGAAGCCGACCGCGCCGAAGTGACCGGCGCGCCATTTCGCTGTAATGCTGGTCGCAAGGCTCCATGTTCTGAACCCTGCCGTTCACCGAGGCGCGCACACGCGCCGTCGCCGGGCGACCGCAAATATCGCAAGCTCCGTTTGCCATTCGTCTTCTCCGTTTTCATTATCCAGTCAGGGTTGTTCGCCGATCATCTGCGCCAGTGACAGTGTCACGCAGCGACCTGTCTCTCGTTGCAGGAGATCCTGCGCCGATTGCTCGAGAAGATCCAGATTGGTTTCAAGAAGGGTGAGGGTGCGCTTGAACACGCCATCCACGATGTCGCGCACCTTCGCGTCCATCCGCTCAGCAGTGGCGTCGCTGTAGCGGCGGTTTAGCCAGGACGACTGGTCGCCGGTGCCGAGAAAGCCGGGCCGATCGGTGTCGTAGCTGACATGCCCGAGGTCTTCGTCCATCCCGTACCGCGCGACCATGGCTCGGGCGATGTCGGTCGCCTTGACCAGATCGTCCGCCGCCCCGGTCGAGACATGATCGTAGATGATCTTCTCTGCTGCGCGCCCGCCAAGCAGGACTGCGATCTTGTTTTCGAGTTCCTCCCGCGTCATCAGGAAGCGGTCCTCGGTCGGGCGCTGGATGGTGTAGCCGAGCGCGCCAATCCCGCGCGGTATGATCGAGACCTTGTGCACCGGGTCCACCCCCGGCAGAGCCATCGCCACCAGCGCGTGCCCCATCTCGTGGTGCGCCACGATCTCGCGTTCGCGCGGATTGAGCATGCGGTTCTTCTTTCCAACCCGGCGATGATGCGTTCCACCGCATTGTTGAAGTCGTCCATCGTCACCGCATCAGCCTTGCGGCGCGTGGCGAGCAATGCTGCCTCGTTGACGAGATTGGCAAGATCCGCGCCGGAAAAAGCCGGGAGTAAGAGCTGCGACCTTCTCGGCATCGACGTCTGGGGCGAGCGTCACTTTCTTCAGGTGCACGTTCAAGATCTGCACACGCCCCGTCTTGTCGGGCCGGTCCACCAGCACCTGACGGTCGAAGCGTCCCGCACGCAGCAGCGCGGGGTCGAGAATCTCGGGTCGGTTGGTGGCGGCCAGGAGCACGATGCCCACTGAAGGGTCGAAGCCGTCGAGCTCGGTCAGAAGCTGGTTCAGCGTCTGCTCACGCTCATCATGGCCACCGGCGATCTGGCCGGAGGAGCGCGCCATCCAAGAGCGTCGAGTTCGTCGATGAAGATGATTGCCGGGGCCGATTTCCGGGCCTGCTCGAACAGGTCGCGCACCCGTGCGGCACCGACGCCCACGAACATCTCGACGAACTCTGATCCCGAGATCGAAAAGAAGGTCACGCCGGCCTCGCCTGCCACCGCGCGCGCCAGAAGCGTCTTGCCGGTTCCCGGCGACCCGACGAGCAATATGCCTTTGGGGATATGAAGCCGCCAAAACCCTGCTTGTCGGCGAACTTGCGGAACAGCAGCATCCAGATTCCGAAGAAGACAAGCGCTGGCGCCACCCAGGAAATCAGCGAGCCGAGAAAAGTGTTTTGCGGAACGCCAGTGATCTCGATACCTGACCGGTCTATCCGATCGAGGATTGCGGGATTCACTACGGTCGTCACGAACTGCTTCTTGCCGTCGACCGGTTCGGCGAAGGTGCCTGTGATAGTGTCTGACCCGACCGCGACAGAAGAAATTTTCCCGTCAGCGAGATACTTCTCGAACTGGCTGTAGCTAATGGGAGCGACGGATTGCCAGCCAGCGATCAGGTTCTGGATGAAAAGCACGGCTATGAAAGCCACCACCCAGTACCAGATGTTGTATTCGGGGGTACCCACCATCGCATCGGAACTCGACTATGGCGCTCTCGAAGTGAAGCACGGGGGCGATGCACAGGCGGCATGGCTCGAGGCCACGGATCCTGCCTGCGATCCGCAGCGACGCGAGGCGCTGGAAGAGGCCCTCAGGGCCTATTGTGCGAGAGATACATGGGCAATGGTCACCGTCGCACGAGCTTTGGCTGGCGGCTGAGGGACATTGCACATCCAATATGGCGCTGTTCACAGCGCCTAAAGGTTCAGCACGACCAAGATAGCCATGCCTGCGCTAAAGATGATCGTAAACCAGAGGATTTGCCATCGGGTGCTTTCGCGGATGATGGCGCAAAGCTCCTGATTTTGTTTTTCGAATATCCGATCCAACTCCGTCTTGGGCATATCGTCCTCCGACATCGTCTCACTTAGGTAGTCTGCGCTGACCGATCCCCGCGATCAAGGTCGGCGCGCCGAGGACGCCATCTGTGGGTAGAGCGGATCTGGCCACGCCCCCGGCGTGCTCAGGCGAACACTCCGGGCCTCCTTGACGCCAAGTCGCCAGGGCTGAATGCGCAGAATGTTCAGGCGCCGAAATCCTGGCTCGGCGGGCTCGGGTGGGGCCGGCCGGTTGCCGTAGTAAACCCAGAGCTTGAGGGCCTCCTCCCCTACCCTGCCGAGCTTGAGAGCTGACTCATGCTTCCAACGGCTGTCGATCTCGAAGATGATCGGTTTTTCCAAAAAGCCGTCGTTTTTGGCCGGGTCGTGCGTCCAGACGACATCAAACCGTCCCTGGGCGATGAAGCGTCGGTGGCCAGTACAGACCTCGATTTGGGATTGGTAGCCAAGACCAACGCCCAGTGCATGCAGCCGCGTCTGTAGCATGTAGTGGCGGGCTTCCTTGGTGATGCCTGGCATGAGCGGCGCCGCTAGCGATCGGTCGATGAGATGGACGAGAGGCCAGGGGAGCTGGAAATCGGCGTCGACAGCCGGCCAGTAGTTAATCGGGCCGATACGACGCGAGAGAGATTTTGACATGGCTGGGAGGCCTTTTCAGGTGCGTTTGGATGCACCCCTTCCCCCGCCCTCCCCTTCTTCTTTCAATGGAAGTTGGCGAGGCCTTGTGTCCGATTTTGTCGTATACCTGTGCCACGATCATGCTCGCGATAGGCCGTTCCTCCACCACGCCTAAAAGGAAGTCCAAATGGACCATGAGCTGTATCGGCGAGACGCAACCCGCAATATGGCCCGCTTCTATGGCCTAATGGTTGTTCCCGGCCTTTTTGGCCAGACGGGGCTCTGTCGGACATGGGGCCGCATTGGGGCTCGAGGCGGGCGCTCTATCGTGGAATGGTTCGCAACGCCGGACGCCGCGGAGGCGCGGCTGGAGGATTTGCGTCGCCAGAAACTTCGACGCGGATATCAACCCGCCCCGTCCGCGTGGTGAATCTGACTCATCGCTACGAGACACGGATAGAGGGCCTGTTGGAGCCTCTCCCGCCGATCGTTCTAAAGTCAGATAAGGCTTCTTCAAACTGGGGCGCCAACGCTTCCAAGCGGAGGGATGTGATCCCAGGCTGGGCGGCGACGAACGTCCTCTGCGCGTTGATCTACTTGGTGACCAGCTACGGGCTGGTTGATTTATGGTGGCCCCTTGGTTGGCTGGTTCTCATGCTGGCAGTGGTCGTTGAGGGCGTTCGAGCTCATGAGCTTTTGCACCCGCGACCGATTTGGGGTTCGATGCCGCTCTCTCGCCGCGAGCGCAGGATTGGCGCTGTTGTTCTGCTGACGGGGCCGGCCATGGCGCTTGTCGGGTGTGCCGCCGCGAGCGCATGCACCTGAGCTCAACGCTCGATGTCTTTATGCGACCTGATCTTCCCTTCAAAACTTTCGAGATCTCATGACGTTAGAGGGTTAGAGAAGAAAAGTTTAAAAGTTAAGGGCAGCTCTCGAGCGCTAATAGTCCGGAATCCAAGGAAGAATCTATCCACAGCGTTCCTGGAGTATCGCGGCTTCGTTCCTGATGTATCGAGCATGGCGTTCCTGGAGTGTCGTTAGGCTGTTCCCGAGGTGTCGTCTTGCGTTCCTGATGTTGTCCGCCGTCAGCGCCAATGAGACAGATTGAGGGTTCCGTTTAGAGGAGGGTTTTGGTCTCATCGAAG
>DATLXE010000367.1:0-1867 GCA_035575795.1 Gemmatimonadaceae bacterium | reverse complement strand
ATCCACGGCACCGTCGGTGGCGATTACTTCACCGATCGGAAGGAAGAGCTCGCCCGGTTCAGGGCCATCCTCGAGGAACCCGCGGCCAAGATGGTCGTCTACGGGCACCGGCGGATGGGCAAGTCATCCACGCTCGAGCTGGCGGTGGCGGCGGTCAACCGCGCCGGGGGCCACGCCCTGCTCGCCGACCTGTCGACCGCGTCGACGCTTGCCGACATCAGTAACCGGATCCTTTCGGGCGCCGCGAGATCGCTCGGCAAGCGCTGGGGCGAGCTCCTCACCGACTGGGTGAAGATGCTCAAGGGGAGCGTGTCCCTGAAACCGGACCTCCTCACCGGGGCACTTCTGCCGAGCTTCGACGTGAGCGTGCGCACGGACACGCTGGAACGGCAGCGCGAGACACTGGTCTCGGTACTCGATTCGCTGAACGCACTGGCGAAGAAGAAGAAGATCAACGTCGGTCTGGTGCTCGACGAGTTCCAGGACATCGTCCGCTTCGGAGGCGAAAGCGCGGAGTGGCACCTGCGCGGCGTCGTCCAGTCGCACCACAACGTCAGCTACATCTTCGCCGGCTCGCGAGAGCACCTCATACGCGCGATGCTCGACAAGGGGCGCGCCTTCTACAGGATGCTCGACGAGTATCACTTCGCCCCAATCGAGCGCGGGCACCTCGCCGCCTGGATCGACAACCGCCTCACGTCGGTTTCGCTCAAGCCTCAGGGAGCTGGCGAGAGCTGCGTCAGGCTCGGCGGACCGCGCACGAGGGATATCGTGCAGATCGCCCGCAAATGCGCGGACCGGGCGGGCGACGGAGCAACGATCGCATGGCAGGAGGTCGCGAATTCCTATGCCGAGATCATCGAGGAAATGGACGATAGCATCCGCACCTGGTGGAACACGCTCACCAGGCAGCAACAGAATGTCCTGCGCGCTGTTGCCGGAAGTGGTACCGGACTGACCACCGGAGAAACTCGGCAAAAGTTTTCCCTCGGTGAATCCGGGACGCCGAGCAACGCCGCGTCGTCGCTGCTCAGGGACGGTCACCTTCTCCGCACTGACAACGGTTCCGGTTACGTCTTCGACAGTCCCTTCGTGCGAGGGTGGGTGATCATCCACGCGCTGCCCGACATGGGGCTTGCGTTGCCGGCGACGCACCTTGCTTCGGAGACTGCGGAGTATAGGTAGGTATTGCTAGCCATCTATCTGGAGGACCTAAGCAGGGAGCCGTAAGCGATGCAGCCGGGAGCTCTCAAGCTTATCATACTGGCCGAAAGTGCCCCGCCATTCGGCAATCGGTGCAGCAACTCTCAGAAGCCCGGGCTTTTTCTGCCACGATTACCGGCTTGATAGCTATCAGCTGACAAAGCCTTTGGCTCCCTGCTTTAGTCCTCCAGATAACAACACGGGGACGAGCAGAGCTCGTCTCCGTGGAGCCCGCCCGACAACACGAATTACTTCAACACTCCTTCCCCGCTCACTGCATCAACACCAGTTGATGGCCGAGGCACCCCGAGCCTCTTGATCAGGCCATGCAGCATTCGCCTGACCTCGATGGCTTCCCCGATCAGTGCATTTGCGTCTTTGTCGGGAATGACCCCGATGTCGCGAGCCATGATGAGATGGTACTCCAGCTCGCAGCCAGAGTTGAGCGCGATGCGAAGGAAGCGGGCAAACTCTTTTTCGCTGCTCTGCCGCCGGCCCTCCACGATGTTCGCAGGAATGGACATCGCCGAGCGAACGATCTGGCTGCGCAGCGACAGGTCCGAACGCCGGATGGCCGTCGCCACTCGATGAGCATGAATGGCGAGCGCATGTGCTTTCCGCCACACGTGGAGATTCTTGAAGTCGCTCATGGGAGCAGCGTAGG
>DATLXE010000366.1:0-1973 GCA_035575795.1 Gemmatimonadaceae bacterium | reverse complement strand
CGAGGTCGTCGAGCGTCCGTCCTCCGTCATCAAGGAGCTGCTCGAGAATTCGCTCGATGCCGGCGCGTCGATCGTGGACATCGTGATCGAGGACGGCGGACGAAAGATGATTCGCGTGAGCGACGATGGCTGCGGGATGCCCGCGGCCGATCTCCCGCTCGCCCTTTCGCGTCACGGGACATCGAAAATCCGCGCTGCCGCCGACCTCGTGGGTGTCGGCACGTTCGGATTTCGGGGCGAGGCGCTGCCGGCGATCGCGTCGGTGTCGCGCCTGAGCATCGAGACGGCGGAGATCGACGGGCAGGGAACCGCGATGAATGTCGCCGGTGGGCGCGCCGACTCTCCCTCGCCGATTGCGCGCCGGCGCGGCACCACCGTCTCGGTCGGGCAGCTGTTCTACAACATCCCCGCGCGGCTCAAGTTTCTGCGCAGCGCGCGCTCGGAGTGGCGCGGCGCGGTTGAATCGATCACCGCCCTTGCCCTTACGCGCCCGGCCGTTCGCATCAGCGTCACGCACGACGGCAAGAGCGCCCTTAACCTGCCGCCGGTATCGAGCATCCGCTCGAGGCTGGCGGGAATCTGGGGCGGACGCTACGCGGAAGATCTTCTCGATGTCGACGATGTCGCTGGGGAGATTCACACCAGCGGCCTGGTGCAGCGACCTGCCGATGTCGGCACTTCGACACGGCGGGCGTTCCTCGCCGTCAACGGACGGGCTGTCCGCGATGCCGGCATCGCGCGGGCGGTCGAAGCAGCATACCGCTCGACCATTGTCGCAGGCGTGCGACCGTCGTTCTTCATCGACGTCACCGTGCCTTCGGATTCCGTCGATGTGAACGTGCACCCCGCCAAGGCAGAGGTTCGCTTCCGCGACCGCTGGACCGTCGAGCGCGCCGTGGAATCCGCCGTCAGGCGCGCCCTCGGAAACTTCGACAGCGGCGCATCACTCGGCTACCGCCCGCAGGAATTCGGTTTCCGCGCCGAAGCTGGGGTCGCTAACCCAGGCACGGAGATTCTCTCGCCGGGGCCCGATTACGACGCACCATTATTCGCGGCGGAGAACGGGAATCGCGCGCACGCGGCCGGTGATCCGGAGGAGCGCGAGGCGGCGCCGGTGATCCCAGCTCTTTTCCAGCTCCGCCGCACCTACATCGCTTTCGAGCACGAGGAGGGTCTCGTTCTCATCGACCAGCACTCGGCGCAGGAGCGTGTGCTGTACGAACAGTTCATGAGCACGCTCGAGAGCGGATCGGCGCCGGCTCAGCGGCTGCTGTTGCCGCTCACCCTGCACCTCGGGCCGGCGGAAGGGGAAGCGCTCGATGCCAACCGCGAATACCTGGAGCGTCTCGGGTTCGAGGTCGAGGGATTCGGCGGCAACACACTAATCGTCAACACCGTGCCGATGCCGCACCCACGCTTCGATGCGGAGCGTTGTCTCAGGGAGACACTCGATGCACTCACCGGTGATCGCGTTGCCGGCGCTGCGGCGCGGCACGAGCGGCTCGCCGCAACTGTCGCATGCAAGGCGGCGATCAAGGCGGGAGAGGAGCTCTCGCAGGCGGAGATGCGGTCGCTGTTCGCGGCGCTCAGAGATACAAAGCTCCCCGCGCACGACGTGCATGGCAGGTCGACGATCGTACACCTCACCTGGGACGAAGTCGAGCGCCGCTTTGGAAGGCGCTAGCCTTCGCGTAATCTGCGGGCCGACCGCAGCGGGCAAGTCCGCCATCGCACTTGATCTCGCCACTGAATACAGCGCGACGATCGTCAGTGCCGATTCGCGCCAGGTCTACCGTGGATTCGACATCGGGACGGCCAAGCCCTCGCGCGACGTGCGGGCGCGTGTGACGCACTGCGGCATCGACACCGCCGAGCCCGGTGAGCGATACTCGGCCGCACGCTGGGCGGGAGAAGCGAGCCGCTGGATCCAGGAGGCAGAGGCATCGGGCAGAGTGCCGCTGGTGGTGGGGGGA
>DATLXE010000365.1:0-7972 GCA_035575795.1 Gemmatimonadaceae bacterium | reverse complement strand
CTCGCTCCAATCAATGGGAAAGGGCGCGCAATCCGCCGCGGTTGAGGGGTTGGTGTTGTGATTGCCTTTCGGCCACGGCAGCTTGCTCAAGCCTTTGGCGAACGCCTTGTTCTGCGCTTCCTTCCCTCTGTGCCCCTCGACTATGACGAAATCGAAGTACTTGATCGCCTCACGTAGCACGGCCTGTAGCCGAGGGTGGCACGTCCGTAACTGTGCCTCCGATGCACTCCCGAAGTTAGGCATCCTTCAACTGCCTGGATTCGGCCTTTTCCACGCCGGCCAGGTGCGACGAGGCGGCGTCGCCGGGATTCACCTTCTTGTCGATTACGCGGTGGAACACGCCGTTGACCGCCGTGAATACCGCGAACGCGATCACGGTTGCGTATGCGGTCAGGTGCTGGGCCGCGTCCGCGCCGAAGTCGATGCCGAATCGGGTTGCGAGAATTGCAAGCAGTGCCGTAATCGCGGGCGCGATCAGGCGTGAAAAGAAAGGCCTCAGTGCGTCTAACATGGTGTCTCTCCTTGTTGGTTTCAGGTAATTGATCCAGTCCTCCATCGTGCCTTGCCGGCGCATCAGCCGTCCTTTTCGTGTAGCTGGTCGAGAGCGCGCCGCCGCGTGTGCCGCTTGTTCTCTCCCACATACCTCATGCGGTCAGCGGCCTCCACCGCGTGTACCTCTGTCTTCCAATGCTCCAGATCATCAATCCGGGTATCGTGCGCCTTGCCCTCTGATATGAGCCCGTTCTTTCCGTCCATGCCCACGCATTTCCTCAATAACACCACCTCATCGCGCATGAGAAACACGGTACGCGCAATCCAAGTGACGCCCATCGTCGTAAGCGTCAGCATCACGCCTTTGGCGACCTCCCACGATGAGGACATCGGGTCGGCCTGAAACATTGCCCACATATAAAGCATCATTCGGATACTCCTTCGCCGGGCTCAGCCGGGAAATCGTAGAACTCGCCGAGGTCGGCAGTGATCGCGCCGAGTTGCGTAGCGTTCTTCCAGCCGTCGTCGCCCGCCCGCTCCTTTGGCAAATCCGCTTCCGTGAGCTTCAAGCTGGCCGGTAGTTCGATCTCGCACTCCGCCATATCGAGCTCGGTCTGCATCGTGACGAGCTTGCTCGCGAGAAGGTTATTCTCCCCTGCCGACATCTCCTCGATGTCGCGGTCGCCAATGAGGAACGTCGCGATCTTCTGTCGCGTTTCCGCTATGGGTTCGGCATGCGGCGCTCGCAGCCGGATCAGCCGCCCGACTTTCAGGTCGGCGGTGACGCTCCCCATTTTCCGGTTGCCGAGTAGACGGAGCGCGGTGTGCATCGCCAACACTTGCCTGTTCGTGAGCCTCAAGTTCATATGGCCTCAGCCTTCGCTTTCGTGCGGAGGTTGTTGATGAGCGTCATCATCGTGGCTTTCTGCGCCGCAGTGAGATGCGGGAGCAGGTCGTGATTCTGTGTGCCGACGGTGGAACCGTCCGTAGCGATGACATCGAAGGACACGCGCGCCGAATCGATCTCAACGCTGGCAGCCGACATCGTTGCAAGCGAGATGGTCAGACGGCCAATGTCGGACGGGATTTGCGATGCTTCTTTTGGAAAGGGCATTTGCGTCCTCGGGTTAGAAGGCTGTTCCGGCAAGGAAGTACCGCGCCCCGCCCGAGTAGTAGACAAAGCGGTTGTTGGTCGAGTCCACGCCTATGTTGCCGTTTCGCGTAGCTGCACCGGCCACGAGCCCTGTCGCTGCCACGGTGCCGACATTCGCGTAAACGCTGCCGGCGGTCAGGTCGCCAATGAGCACGTTGTTGTTCACGTCCAGTCGAATCATCGGAGCCGAGCCGGTGCCTGCTGCGTTCGTGCCACGCAGAGATTTTGTGTTCGCCAGAACCACTTCACCCGCCGCCGCGTTGGCTGATACGGCGGAACCGAGAAGGAGCGTCCCGCCCACCGTGAGCGCAGCAGAAAGCGTGACAGCGGCGGTGACCTGAAGCGTGCTCCCCATCGTCACCGCGCCCGTAAAGCTCTGCGCGCCCGCGTTCAGTTGCGTCCGGAGCTGTGCCAGCGTGGCCTTTCGGGTCTGGCTGAGCGCGTCCTCGACCGGGAACACTGTCACGTCGGTCAGGTTCGCCGCGAGTACCGCCGCGAGAGCATTGATTCGAGTTGTTGCCATTTCTAAAGTTCCTCGACCAGCCCGAAGGGGATGGAGTTCCGGTTGAAGTACGGGTGATCCAGAGCGCTCAGTTCGCGCAGCACTGCTAGAAACGACCGACGATGCATCTGCGCTGTGTCGGCGGGGTCGAACACGAACATCAGCTGGCCGCTGGTGCCGGCGATGCGCTGCATATCGAAACCGCTTTCAAGGGCTTCCGTGTCGGGCAGGTCATCGAGTGTGAACATCGCCGTCCGGCGGGTCGCTCTCCGGCTATAGACCGCCGCGCCGCCGTCCGTCACCTCGCGCTCGGTTGCGGTCTCGAGCCCGAGCTTCGCGCCGTATTGCATGTTGATCGAGGGCTGCCACCCCTGCGCAATGACCAGGCGTCCGAGGTCGAGATAGCCCGCCGTGTTCCCGGCGTCCGAAATCTCGAAGAGCCAGTACTGCGCGGTAACGGTCTCCGGGGTGACGTGCGTCCACCCAAGATTCATTCCTTCGACCTTCTCGGCATCTATCCCGGCGGGCCAGACGTTTACCGTCCCGGTGTCGTAGAGGGGAGCTGCGAAGTTCCCCTCCGTATTGCTCGCCCGGACGCGGATCGTGCCCGTGAAGGATATGGCGTGCCGTGGCAGGGCAAGGACACGGACAGGTCGCGCCGTTTTGAGATCGACCTCGAACTGTGTCGATGACGCAAGCGTGTTCGTAGAACGTGCCACCCTTGCGAGAGCACGGTCTTGAAGGTTCGCGAGCGGCAGCGCGGCCTGCCACGAGCCGCCCGATAGCGTCGGATAGTGGATGACGCCCCGGTCGCTCACAATCGGGAACCCAAACACCATGTTGCTAATGGTACACCTTCCCACTATATTTCATAGCGTAAACAACAAGAGGAATGGGGTGACTTTCGGGACATGCCAGCGGTGTGCGGCCCCTGTCGCGCGCAAGTCGAGGAGTGGTTATTGGTGCTCTGATGCGTGTCGGTTCTGGAGTAAGGTTCGCGTGGTCGGCACGGACAGTTGTTGGGAGTGGCAAGCCTTCCGTATGCCGAATGGATATGGATCGTTCCGCCTTCCAACCAAGCAGACGCTGGCGCACCGAATGGCGTACCAGCTCACGCACGGGGCCATCCCCGACGGTCGGTACATCCTTCACTCCTGCAACAATCCTTCGTGCGTTAATCCCAACCATTTGCGGCACGGGTCGGCGTTGGACAATGCCGCCGATATGGTGAAGGCTGGACGCCAGCGAAGGTCGGTAGAACACCCGCATTTCGGCGTGTACCACAGAAGGCCGAGGGTCCAACCTCCGCGTGACGTAGCGCATCGCGGACATAACTCCAACAGTTGTTGCCCTGCTGGACACCCACTTTCCGGCGACAATCTCGCGTCTTACGACAGATTGCGCGGACGAAGAAAGTGCCGTACTTGCATCAACGCGCGAGCGAACGCTGACCGGCTCGCGGACCCAGAAGCAGCGCGAGCCAGAAAGCGTGCAGCCTACCACGCTGACGTTTCGTGGAGTCGTGCCTACTATGCTGCGAATGCCGAAACCATAAGGGCGAAACAGCGCGAGCGTCACCGGAAGAATCGCTCGAAGTAATATCGCCATTAGGCGGCTCCCGTCAGCAGATATTCGCCCGTGTCGGTGACGAAGAAGTCGCTCGTCCCGGTCACGAGGTTGCCGCTACCCGTCGGGCGTCCCCACACATTCAGTCGCAGCGACCGCTCGCGACCGTTCGGCGCAACGCCCAGCACGCGGAACAGCGCCCCGGCGGCGCTCCCTTCCACGGCAAGCCCATAACGTGGGTACGAGAACTCGACGACCATACCGAGGTCTATCTTCGCCGTCTCGTCAGTGAGCGGCACGAATAGCTCGAACCGATCGCGCCGGATGCCGCGCAGGCCCAGCCGCCGGGTCGCTTCCGCCTGCGCGTCGGCTTCGACAGTGAACAACGATTCCTCCTCGACGCTCGGCGCGAGTAGGTTCTTCTGCTGGATGGAAGTGTCGGTCGTGACTGCCTCGCGCCACTCTTGAGCGAGATACCCTCGCCGCGCGTCCGTGACAGATGCCGCGATGTCGCTCGTCTGCACCGCGTAGTTCTTCCCCCACCGGATGACCTGCCGATACACCGGGAGCCCGCGCCACTCATCGTTTACCGCGACCCGTTCAGGCGGGCGCTTCATATCGTTGGCCGTGAACTTCGCGACGGGGACGCCTTCAGGCGCAGTGAGGCGCTCGACGCGGAACACGCCATTCCGATCCACGCCCCACCACGCGCCGGGCGTGCTCGCGACAAGGTCAACGACCGCCGCCATCTTCATCTCCTCATCCGTCCAGAATCCGAGTACCGCCGAGTTCGCGGCATCGAGCGCGAGGATGTCTGCGTCTGACCATCGACCGCCAGCCGCCAGTGTCGCCCCCGTGTCCGTGACGAACGTGTCCCCGCTGTCGGTGACAGGAATCACCTGAGCGGCGGAAGTGAAGAACGCATTGTTGTCCGCCGCTCGGTTGAGCAGTTGTATGAAAAGCTGCCCGGCGGTTCGATCCGCAGCGGTCGCGCCTTGCGTGACGTCGGCGGTGACCAATCCCACGGGAGCTGTCCCGACCCTGAAGTATCCGCCGCCCGGGAAGTCTCTGAAGGTTCCCGCTGCCGGAGCGAGCGAATCGTTGAGGAGATCGGCCTCGCTCGCATAGCTCGCGCCTCGAGTGAGCAACACGCCCCGGTCGTACACTGCATCGACCGCGAGCACTGCGCTGTCGTTCACTTGAAATATCAGCTTCGAGGTATTGACGATTGGCGGCGAGATGTTCTTGACGACGCCATAGCACACGGGCTTTACCTTGCCCTTGAGATCGGCGGCGACACCTTCGAGGCCGTTCGGCAGGACGTTGTTGCCCGCGTACTTTCTCGGTTGCAACGGGATGGTCAACTCGTATTGGCGATCACGAACCTTGACGGTGACGGAGTTGGTGCTGAACTCCGCTTGCGTCATCGTCGCCGCAATGACGAGCGTGAAATCGCTGTAGCGTGGGTGCCCCTCGCCGCCGTACCGGAAGATGTTTAGCTCACGCCCGTCGAACGCATAGTCGAGCAGATTGTCCAACTCCCCATCGGGGTTAATCAGCACGAGATCGCCGTACCCGACACGGGTCGCGCCGGACGTTGCCCCCGTGGCAAATAGGTCGCGGGTGACATCAATCGGCTGCTTGATGCGGGGAGCGTAGTACGTATGAGGCGGGCTATCGCCCCCGCCCGTGATGAATCCCTGCCCGGACGAATAGCGCAGAACCTTCTCCGCGCCGAGCGCCGGATCGAAGACGGTCAGTTCGGCAAGGTAGACGACTTGCTCGTGGCTCATGAGATCGTCAGCCCCTGTGCCTCGAAGCCGCGGCGCGTGATCGTTGTGTTCTCGGTCACCGCTCCGGTCACCTGTTCAAGACGTATGATCGTTTCACGCGCCGTAGTGACATCGACGCCCACCTGCGCGGCGAGTTCAACCCGAATGAGGCGCAGCTCGTTTAGCGTCTCGATTTCGGTCTGCGTCGGAACGCGGGGACGCGACGTTCCGCCAATCGGCGTAACCGTACCGTCTGGCCCAATCTCAAACTTCGGCTTCGTCGCCTCATCCCAACCATGCTTTGTCTGCTCCGCTGCAGCCGCTGTCGCCGCCGCGATCTTTCGCGCTTCTTCTAGTGCCAGCGCCGCAGCCGCAGCCGCAGCCGCTTCGTATGCACGCCGGTCTTCCGCATCCTTTCGCGCGATCTCTAACGCCTTGTTCCGATCCTCGGCCTCGAAAGCCGCTCTCTCGCGTCGAGCCTCCGCGTCCTTTACCGCCTGAGCTGCGGCGTCGTCAGCGGCTTTGTGGAGAATGATCAGCTCATCGAGCTGCTGCTGCGCGACTGAGCGCGCGGTCTTGAACTGGTCGATCAGGCCATCGGTGTCGTTGAGGACGCGGTTGAAATCATCGGCGAAGCCCGGCCCCGATGCGTTGACCGTCTGCGAGGCGGTGAGGTACGCATTGGCCGCTCCCGGCAAACGGCCCGCCGCATCTTGGTCGCCGCCACGCGCCTTCTCGACCACCGCCTGATATTGGCGGCGCGCTTCCTCCATTTGGTCGATTGGTGAGAGCGCGGCCATCCCCGACAACTTCAACGATCCCTTGAACTCTTCGAGAGACGTGATCGTGGTCGAGAGCTGCGCGATCGTCGCCCGGATCTTGTCGGTCGTGCGCTTGTGCGCCTCGGCGAGCAACACCTGTTGGAGCGTCGCGAGATACGCCTCATCCTTTCCGGCGCGCTGCGCGTCCTGATACTCGCGAATCTGCGCAATGGCGAAGCGCCGATTCTCGGCCTCCTCCTCCGTCAGTCCGTTTGCGATAGCGAGCCGAAGGCTCAGATCCTCCAATGCCCGGGTGCGCGCTCTCTCCATGTCTGCAGCGCGTTGTTTGGCCTCCGCTGCCTGAACTTCGGCGAGTGTCGCCAAGTAGGTTGCATCGCGCCCCGCCCGCACCGCGTCCTCATACTCGCGGCGCTGCTCGATTTCGAAACGCAGGTTGTCGAGTGCGTCGCCAGCCAATCCGTTCGCGATTGCGAGACGCACATTCAGGTCTTCCAGCGCCCGGGCGCGCGCGCGCTCCAGGTCAGCGGTTCGCTGCGCGGCTTCGGCGGCCTGCACCGTTTTGAGCGTGGCGAGGGTCGTTGCGTCCGCGCCGGAACGTTGGGCATCCTCGAACTCGCGGCGCTGCGCGATCTCGAAACGCCTGTTGTCTGCCTCTCGCTCTGACAGCCCGTTAGCGATGTCGAGACGGAGATTCAGATCCTCAAGCCCGCGAGCGCGATCCCGCTCAAGGTCGGCGGTGCGCTGTGCCCGCTCTGAGGCATGAACCTCGGCCAGCGTCGCAAGCTCCGCCGCCGTCGCAAAGTTTCTCCGCGCGTCGGAGAGCTCACGCTCCTGCGCGAGCGTGAACGTCAGCGCCGCAGCGTCCTTCGATCGTCCGGCGGCCACAAGCGAGCGCACTTGCAAGTCCTCGGCGGCGCGCTGCTTAGTGAGTGCGATCTCTTCGCGGATCTGATTGGCGCGGGTCGCTTCGAGTTGATTGGCTTCTTCCCGGAGTTTGTTCCGCTCCTCCTCGTTCTTCTTCCCGGCGTAGGCGGCATTGATCTGGAGCTTCAACGCGTCGAACTGCGCTTTGTTCTGAGCGAGCGCGGCCTTCAGGGTATTCCCCTCGACCTGAGCCCGCACCTGATCCATTGCGAGCGCCAGAGCCTCTTGGAGGGTCTTCATCTCCTTTGCGGCCTTCTTGGCTGCGTTCCCCGCGCCTATGATGCCCGCTGCAAGCCCCACCACGGCCCCGATCGCCGCTCCGGGCGCTCCACCATACTTGGCTCCCACCGCTGCCCCTGTAACGCCTCCTGCGAGCCCGCCGAGCGCCATGCTGCCAGTTGAAGACCCGACTCCGTAACCGACCATCCCGCCAGCGAGCGCTCCGCTCCCGTATTCCTTCAGCGTAGCGCCGATCATTGCCCCCCGGCCCGTCGCCGCCGTCGCACCCGCAGCGCCCAATCCCATTCCGCCGAACACGCCCGCCATGCGCTTCATCACGCGCGCGGCGAGCATGTCAGCGACCATCTTGAGGAAGAGCTGCTTTATCGAGGCAAACAGGCTCTTGAAGGAGCTAAGGCCGTTGGTGAGCGTGTCCTGAAAGAAGGTCGAAAACCCCTGCTGTATGGATCGCCGCAAGTCCTCTGCGACCTGAGCGGCGGCTTCGGCTGCTTTCTCTGCTGCGCGCTCAGCGTCCCGCTCTGCTTTCTCGGCGGCGCGCTTC
>DATLXE010000364.1:0-8035 GCA_035575795.1 Gemmatimonadaceae bacterium | reverse complement strand
CGCCGAGGTGTGATCGGTGAGAAAGCCGGCGAGCTCGCGAAAGTATTCGATGTCCTCGGAGAGCTGCTCGCGGAGGCCGGGGCGTTGCACCTTGACGATGACGCTGCGTCCGTCGCGCAGCTCGGCGGCGTGCACCTGGCCGAGGCTGGCGCTTCCCAGCGTTTCCTCGCTGAAGGATGCGAAGAGCTTGCTGATGCGGGCGCCGAGCTCGTCTTCGATCGTCTGCTCCACGACTTCGTACAGCATTGGCGGCACGTTGTCCTGGAGGTGCTCGAGCTCCTCTATGTATCGCGTTGGGAGCAGGTCGGGCCGCGTGGAAAGCACTTGTCCGAGCTTGATGTAGGCGGGACCGAGCTCGACAAGGCGCTCGCGGAACGCCACTGCCTTGTCGCCATCTCCGTCGTCCCTCACCGCGTCGGTGGACTGGTCGGCGCCAGTGATGCTCGTCAGCCCCTGGCCCTTCGCGAAATCCATCAGGCCGTAACGCGTAAAGAGTCCGACCGTCGCAGCCAGGCGCGGAAGATGCTTTGGCGAGAGAATCATGGCGCGTGCGGGGGCAGAAAGCATGCCCACGTCAGAGTGGCTCGAACTGTCTTCACGGTAGATATTTATGCATGTCGAAACGCGAAGGCGCCAGCGCTGGGGAGACGGGTCGCATCGAGGTAGTGCACGTGCCCAAACCGTGGGGACACGAGACGGTCTGGGCGCGCACCGACAGGTACGTCGGAAAAATTCTGCACATCAATGCCGGCCACGAGCTTTCGGTGCAGTATCACAACCGAAAGGATGAGACGATTCACCTGCTTTCCGGAAGGATGGTATACCGCGTCAAGCAGGGTGAAGTACTGGAAGATGTTCAGCTCGAGATCGGACAGTCGTTCAGGATTTGTCCGGGCACGATTCACCAGATGGTGGCGTTGACGGATTGTGATGTGCTCGAGGCATCCACGCCCGAGCTCGACGACGTCGTTCGACTGAGCGACAAATACGGAAGAGAGGGGACGAGCGCGCCATGAAAGTGATAATTCCGCTGGCGGGGAAGGGCACGCGCCTTCGCCCGCACACGCACCTGACACCGAAGCCGATGATGAAGGTGGCCGGCAAGCCGGTGATGTCCTACGTGCTCGACGAGCTCAGGAAACTCGGCAACGTCGAGCAGGTCGTCTACATCACCGGGCACCTGAAGGAAAAGGTCGAGGAGTTCGCGCGCGCCGAGCTGGACGTGCCGTCGGTGTTCATCGAGCAGAAAGTGCAGGACGGAACGGCGGGCGCGATCGCGCTTGCCCGCGACCATGTCGACCAGCCCGTGCTCATCATCTTCGTTGACACGATCTTCGACGCCGATCTCTCGCAGGTGAAGACCGTCGATGCCGACGGCATCATCTGGGTGAAGGAAGTGGAGGACTACCAGCGCTTCGGCGTGGTAGTCACCGACAAGGACGGCAACATGACGAAGATCATCGAGAAGCCGAAGACGCCGATCTCCAAGCGCGCGAATATCGGACTTTATTACATGCGGAACTGGAAGCTGTTGTTCGAGGGGATCGAGTACGTTCTGTCGCAGCCGAAGAACCAGGGCGAGTACTTCCTCACCGACGCGTTCCAGTACATGATCGACAACGGCGCCAAGATCCGGGTCGTGGACGTCGAGGGCTGGTACGACGCGGGCAAGATCGAGACGATGATCGAGACCAACCAGGCGATGCTCGCGCGCGGCCGGTCGAAGCGGCCGAAGTCGTCGGGTGATTCGACGATCATCGACCCTGTCTACATCGGCGAGGGCGTGACGCTCAAGCGGTCGAAGGTCGGTCCGAACGTCTCGATCGGCGATGGCACTTCGCTCGAGGATGCGGAGATCAGCCACTCGATCGTCGGCGAGAAGGCGAACATCTCGAAGTCGGTGCTCAGGAATTCTCTCGTCGGCGACGAGACAGTTCTCGTCGGCGTCAAGGGTGAGGTGACGCTGGGGGATCACTCGGAAGTGCGCGCATCGTAGCAAACACAACCGCGCCAAAGGCGAAGCGGCCGAAGCTGGGCCGCAACGTCCTCGGGCTGGGGGCGGTGAGTTTCTTCACCGACGCCTCCACCGAGATGATATACCCGCTCCTCCCCGTATTCCTGAGCGGAGTGCTCGGCGCCAACGCCAGCTTCATTGGCGCAATCGAGGGCGCGGCGGAATCGACGGCGGCACTGCTCAAGGTGGCGAGCGGCTGGTGGTCGGACCGCATCGGAAAACGCAAGCCGTTCGTCGTGATGGGCTACCTGATTGCATCGGTGGTGAGACCGTTCATCGCACTCGCCCAGACAGCCACTCAGGTGCTCGGCATCCGCCTTGGTGATCGGGTGGGCAAGGGAATCCGCACTTCAGCACGCGACGCCCTGCTGGCGGATTCCGTTGATCCATCGATGCGTGGGCGCGCATTCGGTTTTCACGCCGCTGCCGACAACGCCGGCGCTGTGCTCGGTCCGCTGGTCGCATTCCTCTTGCTCCAATGGCAGGGAGTAGGATCGTTCGAGGGATCGGGATCGCTCAGCGCTCACGACGAGAACGCGCTCCGCAATGTATTCTGGCTGGCTGCCATTCCCGCTGCCGTTGCGATGGTGATTCTCGTGCTTGTTGTACGCGATGTCCCCAGAACGGCCGCCCGGAAGCAGGTCGGGGAGCAGGCGGGCGGGATCGACCTGGATACGAGACTTTCGCGCCGCTTCTGGGCCTATCTCTCCGTCATACTGCTGTTCACGCTTGGCAATTCCACTGATGCCTTCCTGCTGCTTCGCGCGCACCAGCTCGGTGTGCCAATCGCGATGGCGCCCATTCTGTGGATGCTGCTCAATCTGGTGAAGGCGTCACTCGGCACGTACGGCGGCCAGCTGTCCGACACCATTGGCCGCAAACCTCTGATCATCGGGGGCTGGCTCCTTTACGCTGCGGTGTATCTCGCGTTCGGCTTCGCGACGACAGCCTGGCACGCCTGGGTGCTGTTCGCGGTGTACGGGCTTTTTTACGCGCTGACAGAGGGAACGGAGAAGGCGCTCGTTGCTGACATCGTGCCGGCAGCGCGGCGGGGATCGGCATATGGCTGGTACAATTTCGCGATCGGGCTTGGAGCGCTGCCCGCCTCGCTCATCTTCGGCGCAATCTGGGACCGGGCAGGCGCGACGAGTGCATTCGCATTTGGCGCGATGATGGCGCTCGCGGCGGCGATGCTGATGGCCATCGTAGCTCCAGCCACCGTGACTGGGCGGCCTCGCCGATGATGACGGGCTTCGTCACGCCGCTCTTTCTTTCCACCGCATTGTTAGTCGCCCATGTGTGGCAGCAGAGACGAGGCGCGCAACCTTTGGCCTAGGCTAAGCGTCGTGCGCGTGCACGACGCGGTTTTTCCCCAGCGCTTTTGCCCGGTAGAGCGCCTGATCTGCCTCGTGCGTGATAGCCTTGACCGTAGCATCGGTGGCGCGAACGGTTGAAACGCCAGCGCTGATCGTGATCGCGCGCTTCTCCCATTTCGCCTCCGCGATCGCAACCCGCACCCGCTCGGCGAGGATCATCGCGCCCGGACGGTCGGTACGCGGCAGGATGACCACGAATTCCTCGCCGCCGTAGCGCGCAACCATGTCGTTCATGCGCACCGCGTTCGTCAACAGCTGCCCGAACCGCTGGAGCACATCGTCGCCAGCCGGGTGCCCGTACGTGTCATTGAACGTCTTGAACGAGTCGATGTCGAGCATGATAAGGGAATAGATCGCTTCCGGACTCCCCTCGTAGATCTGCACCGTGCGCTCGATCTCGGCATCGAAGGCCGCCCGGTTGCGGACCCCGGTCAGCTTATCTGTCGTTGCACGCTCCATCAGCCCGAGGTTGGCATCACGAAGCGCGGCTTCGGAGCGCCGCAGCGCTGCCTCCACCGCCATCCTCCGACTGTCCACCAGCGACAACGTGTCGGCATAGCTCCAGATCATCGCTCCCATCGCCAGCAGCGACGCCACCACCGTAAGCGCCGAGCCGATCTCGATGTCGTACCAGCCGGCCTTTTCGCCGAGCACGCGCAGGTAGGCGAGGCCGACAAGAACGATGATCGTGGCAGGAAAAAGCTCGCGTGCCATGCGGCCGCCCATGTCCGAGCGGGCGAGCACAGCGAATACGCCAGCCACGGGCCGCGCTGCGAGGATGCCCGTGCTGAGCAGGAGCATGCTCGCCGCAGTGTGAATGGCCATTGGGATGAACGTGCCTACGCGGTGAAGGACACCAGTGCCGTAGAAGTATCCGAGCAACAGAACAACGGAACCGAGGAAGGCGAGAAGGGCGAGCGCTTCACCGATGAGGTCAGCAACCCGGCGACGGATTCCAAGCATTATCAACGCGCCGCCGAGCAAGACGAAGTTGAGCGCCACGGTGAGAGACATGTGATCGGGAGTTCCGTTTGCTGGCCTGAGCAGCTTGGGGAAAAGAAGCTGGTCTACCTGAAACGGAGCCACCTCCATCAGCGCTGCGATCTTTAGAGCTCCGACGAGGAGAGGAAAGAAAGCGAGCACCTGCCCGAGCTGCCGTTGCGTCGCGTCTGCTCGCGCGCGGGCCAGATAGATCAACGACCCACCCGATATCACGAATGTCAGCGCGGAAACAGGATTCATCGCCACGAACCGCGTTGAGACCCGCTTCAATCCCTCGATTCCGAACGACCAGCCGAACAGCACGAGGCAGCCGGTCACCATCACGATCGCTGCCGAGATCACCGCCCAGCTGCGCAGCCGCTCGACGTAAACTGCCTCCTCGGCAGCCTGCGACCGCCTCGACTCACCCGGAGTCGGCACGGCCGGCACCTGGCGATCAGGCGTGTCCTTGGCTAGACGCAGCTGTGAACTCACGGGCGAATTATAAGAGCGCGGCGAACAACCTGCTATCAGGACGCGCCGCGCCGCTCATCACGTGCTGTCGCCGCGCGATCGGTTTTGAAGCTTGCGCCTGACCCGCGAATAGAGGAGCCAGCCGGCGACTGCCAGCGCTGTCAACGGTACGATCACGCCGAGAAGGGCAATGAAGCCGGCGATGAACGCAACGAAATTCTGCCACGCGCGCCGAATGGCTGCGGCGATCGGATTGTCCCCGGGCGTCCCGCCGAGCACCGATATCGGCTCGTGCACAGTGATGTTGAGTGTGCTGATTGCGACGCGCGTGGTGAGGTAACGGAGCCGACCTTCATACCGCTCGATCTCCTCACGAATGCGCGCGAGCTCGCGCTCAACCCGCAGAACTTCGTCCAGCTTTCCAGTTCGTGTCGCGAGCAGGGCCACGAGACGATCCTCCAGGCGCCTGGCGTTGGCGACGCGCGCGGTGACGTCGACAAACTCCTCACCCACATCCTGCGCCGTCGAGTTTACCGTTTCGACGTTGCCGATGTCGCCGAGCCCATTAATGGCCTGGTCATAACGCGACGCGGGAATCTTGAGCTCGAGCATCGCCTGCCGGGTTTGTTCCCGACCGCCGCTAATGGAAGAATTCGCCACGTAGCCTCCGAGCTGAGTGGCGAGCTGGCGTACCTTCACGATCGCCGGGTCGACCTTGGCGACCTCGATCGTCGCATCGCCGTTGCGGATGATCATCGCGGGCGCGATTGCGACGCCGGTGAACTGCCCGGTCTTGATCTGTTCAGCCGAGGGCGGCGCCACAGGCGCCTGCGAGACGGACATCTGAGTTACGGAGGCGTCCTGCGCTGACTCGTTCTTTACGCGCATGCCCGACACCGCACGGGTCTGGACGCCCACTGCGTAAGGGGACGCGACAGCCGCACTATCGGATTTTGACGGCTCGTTGCACGCGGTGCCGAAGGCTGCGAGCAGCAGGAGAGCAGGGAGCTTGTTCATGACTGAAGTGGTTGGGGTCTGTCTGTTAGACGTCACCCAGGTTCAGGCTTGCACAAACAAGCCTAGCAGCACCTCGCGCCGGGCCGGCTGTATCGATCGTCAAGCCGGCGCCGCTCGAATTCCCCGCGGTCGACCACGGCGCGGCCGGGATGCGCGGTTCTCGTGTGCGCCACATACAGCTCGTAGTCCGGCGCGCCGATCACGGCGCGAAGAGCGCGCCCCATTTTCGCGGCGGCGGTCCGGAGACCGGCGTACCAACGCGGGATCGTCAACGGCCGGGCGCTCGCATCGGCAGCCACCGCTCGAACAGCTCGTAGATGCGGCGATATTCGTCCGTCCATGACGACGGCCTCACGAATGCATGATCCTCGACCGGATACGCGGCCAGCTCCCACCGCGTCTTGCCCAGCTCGATCAGCCGCTGCGACAGGCGCACGATGTCCTGGAAATGAACGTTGGTGTCCACCATTCCGTGCGCCATCAGGAGAGGATCTTCCAATCCCTCGGCGAAGTAGATGGGCGAGCTGCGCCGGAACGCCAGCGTGTCGGTCTGCGGCAGGTTGAGAATGTTCGACGTATAACCCTGGTTGTAGTGCGCCCAGTCGGTGACGCTTCTGAGCGCGGCGCCCGCCCCGAAATGCTTCGGCTGAGTGAACAGCGCCATGAGGGTGATGAATCCGCCGTAGCTCCCGCCGTAAATACCGACCCGCTCGGGCTCGATTGCGAAATTCTTCTGGAGATATCGCGAAGCATCGACCTGATCCTGTAAGTCGCGGTCGCCCATGTAGCGGTATATCGCCGTCCGCCAGTCACGCCCGTACCCATCGGACGCGCGGAAGTCGAGATCGAGAACCGTATAGCCTTTTGATGCGAGCAGCTGGTTGAACATGTACTCGCGCGGATAGCGCGACCAGAAATGTCCAACGTTGTGCAGATAGCCGGCGCCGTGCACGAAGATCACGCCGGCGCCATTTGACTGCGCCTTCAGGTCCTGCGGCCGGTAGATGTGCGCCGGTACCATCACACCGTCCGACGTGGGAATCATCACGATCTCGGGCACGATCCACGGAAACGAGAGCCATTCCGCGCTCGGCGACACGGTGAGCTGAGCCATCTCGGCACCAGCGCGATTAGGCATCACAAAAAGCTCGGGCGGCCGATTCACATAGGAGTGGACATCGGCGATCCACTTGCCGTCCGGCGACACCTCGGCAACGTGGTCGCCCTGCTTCGATGTGATCTTCTCCCTCGCGCCTCCCGTCAGCGCCATGCGGTAAAGGTGCTGCTCGAACGGTGATACTTCGTTGGTGTGCAGATAGAACGATTGCCGGTCGTGCGAGAGCGCAACGTCGCGCACTTCCCAGCGCCCGCTGGTGAGCTGGCGGCGGTCGGTTCCGTCGGCGGCGACGGTGTAGAGATGGGAGAAGCCGGTCGCCTCGGAGGCGTACCAGATCCGCCGTCCGCCGTCGAACCAGCCGGCACATGACCCGCACGGTCCGCCCACCCACGCGGTGTCGCGGAGGCTCTCTACCGTTGCCAGGCGTCCGGCCTCATCCACCGTCTGCAGAAGCCGTTGCTTGTTGTCGCTTGCGTAGGCGAAAATGGCCGCCCTCGTCCCGCTGTCGTTCCAACCGAGCAGGGAGAAAAATCCGGTCGCGGTGTCGGGCGCGAATGGACGCAGCCATGTTGCCGCCTGGCCCGGTACCGACACGATGGCGATGCGCCCCTTCTCGGCTGCATCACCAACCTTTGTCCTGACACGCAGGTCCTCCGTATACCCGGACCGGGTGACATACTGGGGAATGTCGGTGACGAGCGTATCCTGCGCTGGCGTTCGGGTCGTAATGAGCAGCGTCCGTCCCGTCGGTGCGATGGAGAAACTCGCGACCACTTCGTTCTTCAGCAGGTAAAGAGGCTTGATGCCGAGCGACTCGCGCACCTTTCGCTCTGCTTTCGCGATGCTGTCGGCACGAATGCGATCCCTGATCGCCTCGAAGAGGTCGCGCTGCTGCTGCTCCAGGCGGCCGCGCTGTCCCGCCCGCTTCGCGGAATCGGTTGGCTCCGGCCCGGGCCTGATATCGGTCAGCTGACGCAATCCGGCGCCCGCCAGGTCCATCGCATACACATTGTTCTCGCGAACAAAGAAAATCTCGCGGTCGCCGGAGCCGAACTG
>DATLXE010000363.1:0-10978 GCA_035575795.1 Gemmatimonadaceae bacterium | reverse complement strand
TACACAACCTTTGCGATCTTCGTCGAGCCGACGAAGCTGACCGCACTGATCCCGGGGCTGTCGCAAACCGCTTCAACCGCTTCCTTGCCACCGTGCACAACCTGAAGCACCCCGTCAGGGAGGCCGGCTTCCTTGAGCAGCTCGGCGATTCTTCCGGCGCTGAGCGGCACCATCTCGGAAGGCTTGAGGATCATGCAGTTGCCGAGCGCGATCGCGTTGGGAATCGACCAGTTCGGCACCATGTTGGGGAAGTTGAACGGCGTGATCGCCGCGACGACACCCAGCGGGTAACGCTCGATCCGGCATTCCACCCCCTTGCTGACCTCGAGCACTTCTCCTGAAGCGATCTGGGGAAGAGAGCATGCGAACTCGGTGAGCTCCGCCGACTTGAGGATTTCAGCGCGGGCTTCGCTCGCCACCTTGCCATTTTCTTCCGTGATTAGGTCGGCAAGAGAATCGATGTTCCTTTCAAGCAGCGTCTTGTAGCGGTAGAAAACCTGTACGCGCTCCTTGATCGGCGTCGCTGCCCACGCGGGTGCCGCCTTCTTCGCGGCCGCGACCGCTGCCTCGACATCATGCTGGGTCGAAAGCGGTACGCGCGAGAGCATGCTTCCATCGCTCGGGTTGTGCACGTCCAGAAACGCGTTGCCGGACTCGCTGAACGAGCCGCCAACGTGGTTTCGCACATCGGGGTATTTCGCTCGCCCGGCCCGCTCGGAAGGAGCGCTCACCGGCGGGCGCGATTGGTGGGGTTTCACTGCCATTTCGCTCTTATCCCGCTCGTTGGAGTTACCATGCGAAGATGTGCGCCCGCACGGTGGGTCGCAAGCGACCGCCCCACCCGAGTTAGGCCAGTTCTTCTACCGGCTGCGCCGGCGTAGCAGCGGAGGCGTACCTAACCGCTAAACCAGCGAGAGTACGTAAACGGCGACGCCGGTCGCATGGATCGCCTCGCCAAGCGCCACGTGGCGCGCCAGCCAACCTGCTTCCCTGGAAGAGCGTCCCACCGAGGGCGGTCGCGACCTCACCGAACGGCGAAAACCGCGAGCAGCGCGGCTCCTGCAATCCGGATGTTTCTGACAGTCATTGCCGGTTAGACGCGCGAGGCGCGAGTGGGGTCATTGCGGCACCGAAAGTGCGACTCACGTCTGATCACTTACGCGCTCGTTTGCCCCCGATGCCGGTCTTTTCATGAACACCACAATCGATCAGACGCTGTCGGACGGAGAGGCCCTTGTCGTCCTCGACGACCAGCTGCGTGCGCGCGCCGCCAATCAGGCTTTCTACCGGACCTTTCGGCTCGCTCCGGAAGAGACGATCGGCGTAAGGATCGATGAGCTCGGTGGCAGGAAATGGGATGCCAGGCTCACCGATCTTCTCGGAAACGTCCTCCTTGGCCGTAGCGAGACCGCGCATTTCGAGCTGATCGCCGACAGCGAAGATCCGGCGCGCGCCCTCTTCTGGCTGAGCGCATCGCTGGTGCCTTCAGAAGCGGGTGACCGCACAATTCTCCTTGCCTTCGAGAACGTCACGGCGAAAAAGCAGGATGGCGACGTGCTAGCCGAGCGAACGCAGGAGCTGGAAGAATTTGCCCAGTTCGCCGGAAGGACGGCGCACACCTTTAATAATATTCTGACGGTCATCGGGATGACCTCGGACATGCTTCGCTCGGAGGCTGGCGAGGGGACTCCCCAAGCTGCCGACCTCGACGAAATCAACGTCGCAACGAAAAGGGCGGCGGAGCTGACGAGAGAGTTGCTGAACTCGAGCCGGCGAACGCTTCCCCAGCCAACAGGCCTCGACTCCGTACGGGTCGGCCGCAGCGGCGCCGAGCTCGCCGCCGCTCCCGACGATGTCGCGCGCGAAAGCTCCGGCGCGCCGGAGAAGCGATATGGACGCCTGCAGCTCAGTCCGCCCGATGGCAGCGTGGATCAGATGGGGGGTGAGACGATCCTGCTCGTCGACGACGAGCCTGCCCTGCTCTCGCTCGCACGCCGCGTTCTTGCCGAAGACGGGTATCGGATTCTGGTCGCTGAGGATGGTGCGGTCGCGCTTCGAATTGCGGCTGGAGAGGTGGGAGAGATCGACCTCGTCGTGACGGACCTCGAAATGCCCACTCTCGGCGGTCGCGGATTGGTGGAGGAGTTGAACGAGTTGAGCCCGACTCTGAAAGTGCTGTTCATGTCGGGCTACTCCGATAACGAGCTGCTGCGGCGTGGCGTACGCTCCGCGGAGAGCAGATTCCTGAGCAAGCCGTTCAGTCCCGAGGAGCTGCGCGCTGCTGTAGCCGTTTCGCTCGGACGCGCGGCACGCATACGCGCATGATGATTCAAAAGCCTCCCGCGGCCGGTCCGCGCGGGGGCCGAATCCTCATCGTCGACGACAAGGAAGAAAACATCCGACTGCTGACGCGACTTCTCACTCGCGCGGGCTACGAGAGTCTTGCATGGACCACAGATCCGTCGAGCGTCGCGAATCTGTACGCCGAGTTCAAGCCGGACCTGGTGCTCCTGGATCTGCGCATGCCAGGACGCGACGGCTTCGATGTTCTCCGCGAGCTGGGCCCGTTCACGCGCGGCGAGGAGCACCTTCCAGTCCTGATGCTGACCGGCGAAGACACGCCGGATGTCAAACGCCAGGCTCTTGCGCTCGGTGCCAAGGATTTCGTCGGCAAGCCCTTCGACACGATCGAAGTGATGCTCCGAATTCAGAATCTCCTGGAAACCCGGTTTCTTCATCGGACGCTCCAGGAGAACAATGCGTTGCTCGAGACCAAGGTTGGCGAGCGCACGAAGGAGCTTGAGGAATCGCGGCTTGAAGTACTGGAGCGCCTGGCCGCCGTAGTCGAGTTTCGCGACGACGACACCGGCATTCATACGCGCCGCGTTGGTGAGCTCTCGGCGCTGATTGCTGGCGGGCTCGGATTGTCTCGCGGGCGCATCGAAACCCTTCGGCGCGCGGCGCCTCTGCACGACATTGGCAAGATTGGGATACCAGACAGCATCCTGTTGAAGCCGGGGTCACTCACGACCGCTGAGTTCGAGATCATGAAGACGCATTCGGCAATTGGTGCACGCATGCTCGTGAACGGACGGTCGGAGCTGGTGCGCGTAGCAGAGCGCATTGCGCGTAGCCATCACGAGCACTGGGATGGACAGGGTTATCCTGATGGTCTTAGCCGTGACGCGATCCCACTGGATGCGCGCATCGTCGCCGTCGCGGATTTCTTCGATGCGCTCACGCACGACCGTCCGTACCGCGCGGCGTGGAGCACCGCCGACACGATTGCGGCGATAAAACTGCGGGGTGGAAATCACTTTGATCCCGATGTCACTGCCGCGTTCGTCGCGCTCAACATCACGATGGCGCTGGCGTCGGTAGCCTGAGAAGCGCTCGGACTGAGGCCGTCGCGGCCCGTCTGCCGTTTGTCTTCGGCATGGTCGTTCTGGTTGCCGGTGTCGGAGTGCTGCTTGGATGGTCACTCGAGGTCCAGGTACTCAAGACGCTGTGGCTGAGCGATGTCGCCGTTAAGGCGAATACTGCGCTGGCAATGATCGCCGGCTCCAGTGCGTTGATGCTGGAGGCCGCGTCAGGAAGAAGGCCTGCGACGATTGCTCCGCCCCCCGCAACAAAATCACCGTGGGTTCGTTTGCCGGCGCTCCTCGTATTCCTCATCGGCGGTCTCACCGTTCTGCAAAACGTGGGAGGATTCAGCTTTGGAATCGACGAGATGCTCGTCAAGGTGCCCGCCGAGGTCGGGTTGGTCGCATTTCCGGGGCGAATGGCGGCAATAACCGCGGTCGCGCTTACCCTTCTTGGCGCCGGAATGTTGCTGCTCGATTTTCAGCCGCTAAAGCCGGTACGCGTTTCCGAGGTGATGTTGATCAGTTCAGGCGCGCTCGCGCTGGCCGCATTACTCGGCTACGTGTATGGGGCGATCCCGACCGTAGGCCTGGGTCAGGGATTGCAGATTGCGATTCCAACGGCGGTCTGCCTCTTTCTCCTCGCCGCCGGGGGGCTGCTGCTGAGACTGGATGGAGGCTTCATGGCGACCTTTGTCGACGAGAACGCGGGAGGGATCCTCGCTCGACGCCTGCTTCCATTCGCGTTCCTGGTTCCTTTCGGTCTCGGAGCACTCCGCGCGGTGTCCAGCCTGACTTCGATGAGCATCGCAATGCAAAGCGCAATGCCGTGGGTGCTGGCAATGGTTGCATTCGCGACTGTCATATGGAGGACCGCGCAGGTTGTGAGCGCGACCGATCGTGAGCGAAAGGCTGCGCAGCAGGAGCTGCAAACGCTATCCAGCCTCCTGCCGATCTGCAGTTACTGCAAGATGGTGAGAAACGAAACGAATTACTGGCAACAGGTCGACTCGTATCTCACAGCGCACGCTGGAGTGGAGCTTACGCACAGCATCTGCCCCGATTGCTCCGACAAGATGATGAGGGAGCTCGACGCGACGCCCGTCTGACCGGATCATGACTGCTACGTAGAAATACGTATTGGTAACAAACACGACTCCTACGACTTTATGCGACTGGTCGCAGCTCCCGTGAACCGGACGACGACTGCGCGACCGTTGCTAATTCCCATGACCGGAGGCGGTGGCCTGTGACAGGACTTTTACCGCGAATGTTTGCCCTTGCGTCACTCGCGCTCGCCGGCTCTGCATGCGGTGGCTCGGACATCACTGCCGGAGGTGAGCCTCAGGATCGAGGCAGCCTTCTCGTCGGCACCGCCCTCACCGGCTTCGACGTCGCGAATGTTCTTTGGACAAAGGATGGAACTGACGTCGTGTTCGTCGACGGAGGGTTGAAGCCGTCAACATCTCGAGTCGCTCCGTCCGCGTACTCGTAACAGCTCGGGCATCCTTGGCATCGCCCGCGGGAGCGCGGCAGAGTCCATTTTCGCGACGGTGCCGGTGGCGTCCGCGCCGCTCGGAAGTCCGAATCTGCGGATCATCAAGGTGCACCCGTCACGTGCGGGCGTCGATACGATTGCAACGGTCTTTTTGAGATACAATCAGGCGCTCTTCGTTTCCGCCGACGAACGGTTGATAGCATCCGGTCACACCCTCATCGATACCCGTACCGGTGTGCGCATCGAGCTCCCCAACGGACAAGCACACGGGTTTTCCCCCGATGGAACCCAGCTGCTATATGAGGTGTTTGGGTCAGCGTCAGCTCCAACCCGGGTGTATACGCTCGTATCGACCGGTGATGGGACGTTCCAACCGATGCTCGGACCGAATGGATACTTCGACGCGTTGCGATGGAGCGGGAACGCCCCCCAACTCTTGACCGTCGCGAACAGTTTTGCCAATCCCCCCGCAGGCACGCGGGTATTCGAGCTTGACGGTCTCTCCGGAGCAACGCGGGATCTCGCACAGTTCAGTGAGCGTGGAGCACTCTACACCGCCAATTGGTCCGATGACGGGCAAACCCTCGGTGTGTGGCTGGAACCGAATTATTACCGGAGCAAGCTCGTTATAATCCGTGGGGGGTCCGCGCTTGTAACCGTGCTCCGCGTGGACGCCGACGTCGGCTCCCCCATTTTTTCTCCAGATGGCACCGCGCTGGTATAACCCCTTTTATAAGTCGACTGGCCCTCTCACGTCTACGACGGACCTGTACCTGAAGACGGGGATCTGAATACGGAACTACAATCAGTCCCGCATAGCGCCAGCTTGCCTTGAGCTCTACCCCATGGCCTGTACGCGAAGAGCGGAATCTGAAGCGGAAAAGAAAAAAGGCCCCGTCCGGCGGCGCGACAACGCATTCTCCCCGACAGCCTGCGCCATTCGCTGAGATCGCACGTGCGGAAAGTTCCGAAAAAGGTTGCTGATGACGACGATGCGCGTGTGGGGAGCCATCCGTCACCATGGGACTGCGATCACGTATTAAACGCCGATACCGGCCTGAAAGCTGACCCGGCCTTGCCTTCGGTATTCCGCGCATTCCTGCTCATGGTCGTTCGCTGTAGAGCTCGGCGCTGTTCAGAATGGTGACCTGGAAGGTGGTGCAATTGAGGCCTCCTCTGAACGTAAAACCGCCGGTGATCAGAACGCGGCCATCCTTCAACAGCGTTGCCCGCTGCGCCTCGCGCGGGACCTTCATAGGAGCAGCCGCCGTCCGGGTCGTTCCGCTCGCGTCATAAACGTCGGCCGCTGCCAAACTGAAAATGTTACAACCGGTGTTGTTGGAGCCGCCTTCCGACTCGCCGCCGGCGATCAGCACCTTTCCGCTCGCCAGCAGTGTGGCCGTGTGAATAGTGCGCGGGTACGGCATGTCCATCGTATTTACGAACTGTCCCGTCGACGGATCGTACAGTTCCGCCTGCGAGAAGCGGCCTCTGTCTTCGTGGTGACCGCCGGTGAGGAGCACTTTGCCGCTGATGAGAAGTGTCGCCGTCCGACCCGAGATGTAGCTCGGCCCCGTATTCGTCAGCATCGAGCCGGTTGCTGCGAAGGTGCCAGTCGCGGGATTGTAGACCTCCGCGCGAGGCAGCGAGGCGATCAGTACCTTGCCGTCGCTCAACAGCGTCGCCGAAATGTCGACAAGGCCGTTGTATCCGCCAGTCGCGATGACATTGGCGTATGGCCCGGTGTACCGGAACATGCCGGTAGCGGGATCATACAGCTCGGCGCGCGCTTCACGGCCGGATTGGGTCCGGCCGCCGGTGAGCAACACCTCGCCCCCGCGGAGAAGCGTGCCCTCCTGCCAGCTCTGTGCGTCCACCAGATCGCCCGTCTGCACGAAACTGTTCGTCGCGGGATCGAATAGATCGACGCGGCTCCCGTCGCTCCCGCCAGCTATGAGCACCCTGCCGTCGGAAAGCAGCGTAGCCGAGTGTCCGACCCTCGCCACCGTCATGTTGTTGGCGGTACGGGTGAACCCGCTCGTCGTCGGATCGTACAGCTCGGCGGTCGCGAGTCCGCTTCCCCCGTTCGTGCTCTGCCCCCCGGTAACCAGCACTCTGCCGTCGCGCAGCAGGGTCGCCGTATGCGACCTACGCGCCGCCGACATGCCGCCAGTAAGCGCGAACGTCCCGGCCGGGGTTCGCGACGTCGCCGTGAAGGTTGCCGGCGTCAGGTCAGATGTTTGTACCTGCAATGTATTCGGCGTGGAACCGACACCGAGGCGCCATTCTGTCGATGCGCTGCCGTCCGGAGCAGTGATTACGCTGGATGCAGTGACTGACCCACCACCGGCTGTAACCACGAAAGTCACGGAGCGTCCGGCGATGGCATTTCCGAATGCATCTGTGACGGAAACGCGCACCGAGTTCGGCAGCACCTCGCCTTCAAAGCCGTCCTGCCCCTCACCGGCCAGCTTGTTGATGCGCGCCGCGGCGGCGGGCTTCACATCAGTCACCACCTCGACCGATGACGCGCCGCCGTTCGCACGCAACACCGCCGTCCCTGTCGTTTCGGGCACCGTCCAGGTTGTCCTCGCTACGCCATTCGCATCTGTGACAGCGGTAGCGGGAACGGCAGTGCCACCTATGCTCGAAACGAACGTAATGAGCAGACCTGCGATGGGTGCCGACCCTTCGCGTTCAGCCTTGGCGGCAACCGGAACCTTCTCGCCGGCAACTTGCGTTGACTGAACGCCCGTAATGCTAATGATCGCCGGAGAGTTGGCGTTGGGTGCGCTTGGATCACCGGAACAGCCGACCGAGATGATCGCGAAAATCACGGCGGGTGATCTCATCCGCCAATCATGACGGGTCCTGTTTTGGGCAAGCTGTTGTACCAGCAAAAGCCGCCAGTGCATGACGTCGCCTATCAGGGCAAGTACATGACTGCGGCGTGAGCCAAAGCTGATCCAGCGGCTATATCCCGACATCTTTCCGTCCTCCTGAGTTGTTTCCGCTAGCCGATTATTGTCCGAAACCCACTGCCTGGCCGGAACTGTTGATCGCCGTCACGCGGGTCGTAGTCTTCCCAGGCAGATGGCCGAGATTGCGGCGGATTCCGGCGGGCGATACGACCGAGGCACGAACCTCCCCAGGGAAAAAATCGTTCACAGTGGCCTGTCCCAGGTCGTTGATTCCGGTGGCTATAGAAGAACCTGACCCCTGGGGCCTCGGGATATTTGTAAAGCCGGTGGACTCCGTCCAGGTGAAAGCCACTCCTCCGCGACTCCCGGCCACACGTCCATTCTGGCTGATGGACTTGGGGAAGATCTCACACCCAAATTGTTCGCACAGCCCGAAGATGTTGATTTGGCCGCCCCGCTTCCACAACACGCCTGACACTGGTGTGTAGTTATCGTCCCTCGATGCCCAGCCGACGACGTGACCCGCATCGTTGATGGCTGACGCCTCGCCCTGGGTGGTGCCGGCCGGGAGCTGGAGCGCTTCGAACGCTCCGGCGCGATTCCAGCGCCCTGGACGGGGTAAAACCGAGTTGGGGGTAGAGTGATAGGTTGTTCCCGCTATTTCTCCGTCGTTGTTAATGCCCGAAGCACTGGTACCCACCGCGCCGGACGGCAGCAGCAACTCCGTCATTCCAGCTGCCGCGCTCCATCGGAACGCGCGCTGCGTTGTCGGGGAAGAGCAGGAGCCGACAACCTCTTCGGCGTCATTGACACCGGAGGCGAAGCACGAGCTGAAGCCGGGGAGCAGCCCGAGATCAACGGGTCCCCGTGTGCGAGTCCACAGGAAGGGGCGGCCTTCTCCCTGAGCAACGAACGCGGAGCCGACGACCGTTCCGGAAACATTGATTGCGCTGGCAAGGTTGCTCGTCTTACCGGGCAGGACAGGAATTAGCACAAATCCTTCAGCCTCAGACCAGATGAAAGCCTGCTGAGGTAGAAGCGGAGGAGGCTGAGGGGGAGCCGCTATCAGACTCATCGAGCCGATTTTCCCGTCCAGCTTTGCGGAGATGATGACAGTTCCAGGTCCCACCCCTTGTACGGTCGCGGTGAGCTTTCCCGTCGGCGTCACGGTTGCAACCCTGAGGTCGCTGCTCACCCAGTCGACGGCGCGATCCACGATGAGGCTGCCGTTGTCGGCGGTCACCGTTGCCGTCACGGCCGCAGTCCCACCAATGGGAAGCGCGCCTAAAAAAGAGCCGGTCACATTGATCCGGGCAACAACGGGAGGCGGCGGCGTCGCGACGGGATTTGATTCGCTGCTGCACGCCGCGATAAGCGTCAAGACAGCTGCGGAAGCCAGTAAAGGTGACCGGCGATACATTCGGATGTGCTCGGGAGGGAGAAGACTCAAATCTGCGGATACTCGGTGCATGGAGTAAGGCTGGGCCGGTGAGGAGAGTCATAGCGGCGACCGGTTATTAGATCAAGGCTGTATAAATCGATCGGGAGCGGACGAGGACATATTCATGAACTCCTCTGCCGTGAAAAAGTAGCGTACCCGTTTCTCTGCGCTCTCGGCGGGTGCAAGTCGATTCAGACAGTGCTCAGCTGCCACGTCAGGCGTGACGAAGACTCACCGGCGGACGGCGCTCGAGGAGCGTTCCAAGCCTCGAAAGGCAGCGGTGCAGTGACCGTCAATTCCAGGGGCATGGACACCAGGAACGGACACCATGCCGGCGATGAAAGCATGCAAAACACCCGCTCAGTGATGTAACAACCAAGCGGGTGGAGGCTCACGAAGGGGGTAAAACTTACCAGCGATAGTGCGCGAACGCCTTGTTGGCTTCCGCCATTCTGTGCGTGTCTTCCTTCTTCTTCACGGCGTTGCCTTCGCCCTTGCTCGCGGCAAGAACCTCGGCGGCAAGCTTCTCGGCCATCGACTTCTCGTTGCGGCCGCGTGAATACAGGATGAGCCAGCGCATCGCGAGTGCGGTCCGGCGGTCGGGACGGACTTCGACGGGCACCTGATACGTCGCGCCGCCGACGCGGCGGCTCTTCACTTCCACCGCGGGCTTGAGGTTTGTCAGCGCCTGCTTGAAGATGGTGACGCCGGGCTGCGACGTCTTGTTCTCGACAATGTCCATCGCGCCGTAGAAGATGCGCTCCGCCGTGGACTTCTTGCCCTGGTACATGATGGCGTTGATGAACTTCGAGACTGTCTGGCTGTCGTAGCGCGCATCGGGCAGGATGGGGCGCTTTACGGACTTTTTGCGGCGGCTCACTTCTTTTTACCTCCAGCGGCGGGTGCGCCGGCCTTTGGCTTCTTGGTGCCGTACTTGGAGCGGCTCTTGTTGCGGCCATTGACTCCCGAAGCATCGAGCGAGCCGCGGACGATGTGATAGCGGACGCCGGGAAGATCCTTCACGCGGCCACCGCGAATGAGAACGATCGAGTGTTCCTGCAGGTTGTGCCCTTCGCCGGGAATGTAGGCCGTGACCTCGAACCCGTTCGACAATCTCACGCGCGCAACTTTCCGAAGCGCCGAGTTGGGCTTCTTGGGAGTGGTCGTGTAGACGCGGGTGCAGACGCCTCGCTTCTGCGGGTTTGACTTGAGCGCGGGCGCTTTTTCTTTCTTCTGTACGTCGCGACGACTCTGACGGACGAGCTGGTTGATTGTCGGCATCTAGCTTGGTGGGGCCTGCTGATAGGGTGCAAAAAACCTGCTCCGGACGCGGGGCAGGCCAGCCTACAAAGTTAGGCCCGGCTTCCACTTGTGTCAACTCACGCCCTAAGCTTCCGGCCTGCGCCAGTAGGGAAGCTCAAGAGCTGACAAGTTATCCGCTCCAGACCCGAACTTCAGTTCTGTGGATGCCGGCTCGCCCCGAAACTCCTCCCGCCCGGCTCAAAAAAGTAACTATGGCTACCTATTGGCCCGACCGGTACATTGTACCGTTCAGTTGGGCCCGCCAGGGCCCCGCTCCCGCGATTCCGGTCCGAGTGAACCGGTCGCAATGTGTTTGTCCACAGCGAGGAGACCCATGAGACCATTCAAACTGTTAGTGAGCCTGGCACTTGCGCTGGCTCCGGTGATGGTGGAGGCCCAACAGGGCGCCACGATCTCCGGCCGTGTTATCGGTGAAGGAGGGGCGCCCGTACGC
>DATLXE010000362.1:0-9377 GCA_035575795.1 Gemmatimonadaceae bacterium | reverse complement strand
GATCCTACCGGCGTGTTGCCGGCGAAAGCTTACGTCGTAAGCGTCGCCTTGCTTTCCGAACCGGACGGGACGCGCTCGTCCAGCGGTCCGCGCTATGTAATCGTGAGCGACATCAATTCGGGGATTTATGTGCTCAGATCTCCGTGGCCGCGGCGGGCGGGACCATCAGGGACGGTGCCGTGACTGCTGTAGCGGTTCCATAGCCCGTTCTCACAATGTCGGCGACCGCATCCGCGAGCAGATTGAAGGCGATGACCGCCGTCGTGATCGCCAGCCCAGGAAAGAGTGACAGCCACCACGCTGAACGCATGTAGCCCTGCGCCTGTCCCGCCAGCACACCCCACGTGAGTGCGCCGGGATCTCCGAGTCCGATGAATCCGACGCTCGCCTCGATGAGGAGGAGCTGGCCGAAAACGAGTCCGAGCATCACGAGAGCGGCGGGCAGGACGTGCGGCAGCAGGACTCGAAGGAGAAGGTGCGTTCGCGACGCACCGAGCGCCTCGCTCGACAGCACGAACTCCAGATTTCTCGTCGCCAGAACTTCAGTGCGCACGACTCGCGCGAGCACCGCCCACGACGTCAGGCCGAGAATCAGCACCACGCGATCGGGGCCCGGGCCGAACAGCGCGATCGCGACAACGACGAGGAAAAATCTCGGCATCACCTGAAAGAGTTCGGTGACTCGCATTAGCGCGTCGTCCACAATGCCACCATGGTAGCCGGCAACCAGCCCGACGGCTGTCCCGCAGAGAAAAGCCAGGAGGCCTCCGAATAGGGCAAGCGCCAGCGAGGTGCGCGCCCCATGCACCACTCCACTGAACAGATCGCGGCCCAGTGCGTCGGTCCCCATCAAGTGCGACGAAGAGGGCGGCTCGAGTGCCTGGCCAGTGATTGCGAAGGGATCCGCGGTGGCAAGGCTAGGGGCAAGCAGTGCTGCCATCGCCAGTGAGCCCATCAGGGTGAATCCTATTACTCCCGAGCGCCTCCCGGTGATCGCGCGCAGGATTCTCATTGCGACACGCACGACGCGGTGCGCGGGGAAGCCGTCACCGTTTTAATCGAGACCAATGCGCGGGTCGATTGCCGCATGGACGAGGTCGCTAACAAGGTTCGCAAGGATAACCGTGATCGAAACCAGCATGAAAAGTCCGAGCAATACAGGCGTGTTGCGCGCCTGGAGCGAGGAAACGAGCAGTCTTCCGATTCCAGGCCAGCCGAAGACGATCTCCACCACCACTGCGCCAGCAATCAGGTGTCCGGTCCGGGCGCCGATTACGGTAATGGTTGGTAGCAGCGCTCTCGGCATCGCGTGCCTGGTCAAAATTGTTTTCTCGCTCAATCCCTTGGCGCGAGCAGTGCGAATGTGGTCACGCGCGAGCTCGTCAACGAGACTGCTCCGTGTCAAGCGAGCGAGCACGGCGATTTCCTGGGACGCGAGGACGAGGGCGGGAAGCGCGAGATGCTTCGCGATGTCCAGCGCGCGCCGGAGCCCAGTGCTGCTGGCGCCCGCCTCCGTCATCCCCTGCACGGGAAGCAGATCCAGCTGTACGGCGATCACGATGATTGCGACCTGCGCGAGCCAGAACGCCGGCGCTGAATAGACTGCGAGGGCCCCGGCACTGATGGCGTTGTCGCGCGCACCATGAGGGCGTCGGGCAGCGTACGCGCCGAGCGGGATCGACAGCACCACTGCGATGACGAGCGCGGTGCCGGTCAGAAGAAGCGTTGCCGGGGCGCGCTCCATGATCACGCTCACGGTGGTCCTTCCATGGACGTACGAAACGCCGAGGTCGCCTGCCGCGACCCGGGCGAAGTAAGTCCCGAGCTGATGCAACAGCGACTGGTCCAGCCCGAAGCGCTGGCGCATGAAATTGTAATAGGATGCGTCGCCGTGTTCGCCGGCGAGCGCAAGAACCGGATCTCCCGGAGCGAGATGAATCAGCAGAAACGCGACCAATACTATGCCGAGCACCGTCGGGATGACCTGCAGGAGCCGCCGGAGAACGAAGGCTGTGCTCACCGCGTGCACTTCGCTGTCGCAGCGAAGTGCGAGGAGGTGTTGAAGCCCTCGCAGCGTACATTGTACGCGCGCGTGTTCAAGGTCTCGACAAGCCACAGATAGGGCTGGTCGCGGACGGCGATTTCCTGGATCTGGCGATATATCATGCCGCGCTCGACAGGCTCGAGCGAAGACGCCGCCTTGTCGAACAGGCTGTCCACCACTGCGTTTCGATACGCGGCGAGGTTTGAAAAGGGAACAGGCGCAATGTTGGACGACACGTATTGGCGGCGCACGCCAATCTCGGGGTCGGTTCCGTTGCAGTATGCGACGAGCGCGAGGTCGAAGTCCCGGGCCGTAAATATTTGTTGCGCAAAAACCGCCGGCTCGAGCACTTCGATGCGAACATCGATGCCGACGGCGCGCAGCTGGGCCCGCAGAAGATCCCCGTATTGTGCCTGTCCCGGCATTGCCGTGAACCTGACGGTGAGCGGCGTCCCATCTGCGGTGCCACCGATGCCGCTCGATGCGCGCATGCCGTTGGGAGACCGTCGCCACCCAATGCTGTCGAGAAGGCGTGCTGTCCGCGTTGTGTCCAGTTCCGGCATTGCCAGCCCCGCGGCGTGGGCGAATGCAATGCCCGAGGAGATCGGGGCGCCGGCGACGCTCCCTTCGCCGAATAGCACCCGATCGAGAAACTGACGGCGGTCGACGGCGTGCGCGACCGCGCGCCTGAAGCGCACGTCCTGAAAAATCCGTTTGTCGAGATTGAAGCCGATGGTGCTGATGCAATTTGAGCTGCCGGACACGCCGCGCGTCTGCAGAAGCCGGAATCGCCGGTCACGTCTCAGCCGATTCCGCTCCGGGCCGGGAACGCCAAAGAGCCAGTCGACCTCGCCTTTCTCGAGCGCAAGCACCTGTATGCCCGCGTCCGGGATGATGCGCAGAATGACCTCCCGCACCGCTGGCGCGCCGCGGAAGTAGCGGTCGTTGGCGGCATAGCGGATCTCGCTGCCGCCAACGTAGGACACGAATCTGTAGGGCCCGGTGCCGATGGGCGCGACGTTCGCCGGGTTGCGCAGCGGATCCTGGCCCGCGAAGACGTGCCGGGGAAGGATGGGTGCTTCCTCTTCGTCGAGCTGCTGGAGAAGCGGAGCGTAGGGACGTCGGAAGTGGAACTCGACCGTGAACTGGTCCGGCGTGGCGATGTGGTCCAGTGCAGGCGCGAGTGACGCCCGCGCCCTCGAATGGAACTTGAGCAGCAGTTCCTCGAACGTGAACCGTACATCCGCGGCGGTAAATGGCTTTCCGTCGTGCCAGCGAACGTCTTTTCTCAGATGAAACCGGTACAGGGCGCCCTTGTTCTCGACTTCCCACCGCTCGGCAAGCGCCGGCAGCGGCTTTACGGCCTCGTCGAGCGCGACGAGCCCGTCATAGAGGAGACCGCCTGCGTTGTGAACGCTGCCGTTGGTCGTGATCGCCGTGTTCAGCTGGCCGGGGTCGGTCGTGATCGCCGCGACGACAAGACGGTTTCCGCGCTTGGATGATTCTCCATTGCACGCCGCGCACAAGACGAGAATGAGCGCGACGGCAAAACAGGCTGAGCTTCGTCCGGGCATCGCCCTTTGATAACGTTGCGGGCGCCGACGTGTCAACCTGTCGGCTCCGGCCTACTTCACCGCCCCCGCTTGCAATTGCCTCCGGGCGCTGGAGAGCACCGCCGGCAGTATGAACCGGGTTAGCCGAACGGGCGCCCCAGTGAGGGCGCCCGTTCCATGTTCTTGTTCTGCTGGTCGAAGCTCGACCGAGGTGCGCTAGTACCGGTAATGCTCCGACTTGTAGGGCCCCTCAACCGGCACCGCCAGATACGCGGCCTGGTCCGCTGACAGCTCCGTCAGCTTCACGCCCAGCTTGTCGAGGTGCAACCGCGCCACCTTTTCGTCCAGCTTCTTCGGCAGCGTGTACACCTTGCATTGGTACGAATCGCACTTCGTGTGCAGCTCGATCTGCGCCATCACCTGGTTGGTGAAGCTCGCCGACATCACGAAGCTCGGATGACCTGTCGCGCAGCCGAGGTTGAGCAGCCGCCCCTCGGCGAGAATCATCACGCTGTGCCCGTCGGGGAAGACGAACTCGTCGTACTGCGGCTTGATGTTCACGCGCTTCACGCCCTTTGCCTTCTTCAGGCCGGCCATGTCGATCTCGTTGTCGAAGTGGCCGATGTTGCCGACGATCGCCTTGTCCTTCATCCGCGCCATGTGCTCGGCCGTGATGATGTCCTTGTTGCCGGTGGCGGTGATAAAAATGTCACCGGTCTCGAGAACGGCGTCGAGCGTCGTCACCTGGTAGCCTTCCATCGCCGCCTGCAGCGCGCAGATTGGATCGATCTCGGTGATGATGACGCGCGCGCCCTGGCCCTTGAGCGCCTGCGCGCAGCCCTTCCCAACGTCGCCATAGCCGCAGATCACGGCCACCTTGCCGGCGAGCATCACGTCGGACGCGCGGAGAATGCCGTCGGTGAGCGAGTGACGGCAGCCATAGAGGTTGTCGAACTTGCTCTTCGTCACTGAGTCGTTGACGTTGATCGCGGGGAAGAGAAGCGTTCCTGCCTCCATCATCTGGTAAAGGCGGTGCACGCCGGTCGTCGTCTCCTCGCTCACGCCGCGCAAATCCTTCGACATCCGCGTCCAGCGCTGCGGATCCTTTTCCAGCTCGCGGCGCAGGAGGCCGAGGATGACTTCATACTCCTCCGACTCGGTCTTCGGGTTGAAGTCGGGGACGCGCTTCGCCTTCTCGAACTCCACTCCCTTGTGGACGAGCAGCGTCGCGTCGCCACCATCATCAAGAAGAAGATTCGGGCCCGAGCCATCGGGCCAGACGAGCGCCTGATCCGTGCACCACCAGTACTCCTCGAGCGTCTCACCCTTCCAGGCGAACACCGGTACACCCTGCGGCTCGTTGATCGTGCCCCTCTTGCCGACGACGACGGCAGCAGCCGCGTGATCTTGGGTCGAGAAGATGTTGCACGACACCCAGCGCACATCGGCACCGAGCTCGGCGAGCGTCTCGATGAGCACGGCGGTCTGCACCGTCATGTGCAGCGAGCCCATGATCTTCGCGCCGGAGAGCGGCTGCTTGCCACGATATTCGTCGCGCAGCGCCATCAATCCCGGCATCTCGTGCTCGGCAAGACGGATCTCGTTGCGCCCATACTCGGCGAGCGAGATGTCCTTGACCTTGTACGGCTCGCGCCCGGATTCGGATGCGGCGATGAAGGCATTCATCGGTTCGGCTACGGTACCCACGGTTGATCCCCTTTGAAGTCGGAAATGGTCAGGCGGTTTTCATGAGCGGAACCGCGCCCGCTTTCCTGCGTGAAACTGTACGCGAAACGGCCGCTGCACTGCGGCGTCCCGATGCGGCAAACAGCGAAGGACCCTTTGCATCAGCGTCGGCCGGCAACGCGTTGTAGCGAATGGACTCGAGCCCCGCATCCTTCATCCACCCGGAAAGCGTGGCGTTGTCGAACCCCTGCCACAGGTGACCCATCGACTGGCGAAGGTCCTGACGGTCGTGCGGCAGCATGTCGAGAACCATCAGGCGACCGCCCGGCTCGAGCACCCGCGCCGCTTCCTGGATAACGCGCGCCGGGTCGGGCGCGTAGTGCAGCACGAGGAAGAGAAGCGCGACGTCGACTTCGTTGTCATCGAGCGGAAGCGCTTCCAGCCGCCCATTCCTGATATCAACGTTGGGCACGCCGTGCAGCCGCTTGCGTGCGGCAGCGAGCATCGCGCTCGATTCATCGACCGCAATCACGCGCGACACGAACGGCGCGACAGCCTGCGCGACGCTCCCGGTGCCGCAGCCGAGATCAGCGATCTTCCAGCTGTCGTCGAGCAGGCCGAGCAGCGCCACGTCGGCGCGCTTGCCGAACAGCTCTACGCGCATGCGGTCCCACTGGCCGGCGGCAGTTGAGAAAAACTGCTGCGACTTCGTGCTGCGGTCAGCCAACACCGCCTGCGTGCGACGGATGTCGTGCTCGGCGGCCGCACTGTTTATGACCTCGTCCCGAACCACGCTCCACAGGCGTCGAGTGCTGCTGTCGAGCGACTCAGTGGCAAGACGGTAATGGCGGCTCGTACCCTCGGCGCGCGCGTCCGCCCAGCCTTCCGCGGCGAGCACCTTGAGATGCCGGGAAATCGTGGACTGCGGGAGCTGCAGGATCGAGCGGAGCTCATTCACCGTCAGCTCATTCCGCTCGAGAGCGAGGAGAATGCGGCTCCGGGTCGGGTCCGCCAAGGCGGTCATCTGGCCGAAAAGGGCCGTCGGCTTCAAGTGGTCAATCCGTTCATCCGGATATAAGGTTATATCGTCGGAGCTCCGGTGTCAAGAACTGCCCGGCCGCGGCTTGAAGTGGCAAATTGACCGGATGAAACGAGCGTCAGCGGTCTTCGCAGCTATCTCAGTTGTCGGAGCGTGCGCCGCAGGAACGGGGAAGTGACGCAATCGTTCGAGACGCGAATCTCACGGCTCGAGGAGATCGTTTCCCTTCTCGAGCAGGATGACGTCGGACTCGATGCGTCGCTCAAGTTGTTCGAGGAGGGCATCGAGGTACTGCGCGCCGCATCGGCCGAACTGGAAAAAGCCGAGGGGAAGGTGAAGATGCTCATCGAGCGCGCGGACGGCTCGTTCGAGCTGCGGGGATTGGATCTTTAACAGCCCGCCTGCCGCCTTCGACTCCGGAAGGGCAGCGGTCGAGTCGGCACTCGCGGCGGTGTGCACCGAGTCGCTCGCCGGAGTACATCCACGCGTCGCCGACGCAATACAGTACGCGCTGCGCAGTCCTGGAAAACGGGTGCGCCCGTTGCTGTTGCTTGCCGCGTACCAGGCGGCGGGCGGCCCTGACGATGCCACGAGGCTGTCGTGCGCGCCGGAGCTCATTCATACATACTCGCTCGTGCACGACGACCTCCCGTGCATGGATGACGACGATATGCGTCGAGGGCGCGCGACGGTGCACCGGGTCTACGGCTCACCGACGGCGATATTAGCGGGCGTACTCATGATCCCGCTCGCCGTCGAGGTCGTCCGCGCATCAACGTCCTCGATGCTCCTGCCTGAAGGCCGCGCCCGGGCGATCGAGAGGTTGCTGCTTCGTGCCGCCGGCTCGGGCGGGATGATCGGCGGTCAGCTCAACGATCTTCTTGGTGAGCGACTCTCGCTCGACCTTGGCGAACTCGAACGGATTCATGCCGCCAAGACCGGCGAGCTGATCGCCGCCTGCGTTGCGATGGGCGCGCTCGCGGCGGGTGCAGGTCCGGAGGACATCCGCGCTTTCGAGACCTATGGGCGAAGCCTCGGACTCGCTTTTCAGATCATGGATGATGTTCTGGATGTGACGGCAACAACGAGCCAGCTTGGTAAGACGAGCGGAAGGGACCAGGCGCTCGGTAAGAGCACATATCCGGCGCTGCTCGGCGTAGACGGCGCACGGCGCCGGGCCCAGTCACTCGTGGAGGAAGGCCTCGCGACGTTGCGCGAGCGAGGCCTGCTTACGACGAAGCTCGCCGAAGTCGCTAGTTTCATGGTAAGCCGTACGTCCTGAAAACATGTCCATACTAGACCGAGTTCACTCTCCCGGCGACCTGAAGCCGATGACACGCGACGAGCTGCGCGAGCTCTCCGCTGAGCTGCGCGGCCGCCTCATCGAAGTCTGCTCGCGCACGGGCGGCCACATCGGCGCCGGGCTCGGCGTCGTCGAGCTTTCAGTCGCGCTGCACGCGGTGTTCGACACGCCGCGCGACAGAATCGTCTGGGACGTCGGTCATCAGGGCTATCCGCACAAGTTTCTCACCGGCCGCGGTGACCGATTCGAGACACTTCGCCAGGAGGACGGTATCTCCGGCTTCCTGCGCCGTAGCGAGAGCGTGTACGACACTTTCGGTGCCGGACACGCTGGGACGGCAATCTCGGCGGGATTCGGGATGGCCGTAGCACGCGATCTCAACGGAGAGGATTTCAAAGTCGTCTCCGTGCTTGGCGACGGCGCACTGACGTGCGGGCTCGCGTACGAGGGTCTCAACAACGCGGGCGCGTCCGAGCGGGACTTCATCGTCATCCTCAACGACAACGAGATGTCGATCGCGCCGAACGTCGGAGCGATCTCGAAATACCTCACCAAGATCCAGCGTAATCCCCTTTACAACCGCGTCCGTTCGGCGATCGGAACCGTGGTCGATTCCGCCCCCGGTCCGCTCGCCGGGGTCGGTTCACTGGTGAGAAAGTGGGAAGAGAGCGTGAAGACTTTTCTCACGCCGGGGGTGCTGTTCGAGGAGCTGGGATTTCGGTACTTCGGTCCGATCGATGGCCACGACCTCGATGCGCTGATCGATACTTTTGCCGCTGTGAAAACAATGAGCGGACCGCGGCTGATTCACTGCATCACTCAGAAGGGAAAGGGGTTTCCGGCGGGCGAGCACATCGAGAAATGGCACGCGCTTCCTCCCGGACACGACCCGGCCACTGGCAAGCAGCGCAAGGTCTCGTCTGCGGGGGCCAACTACACGACCGCGTTCGGGAGGGGACTTGTCGAGCTGGCGCGGGAGTATCCGCGCCTCGTCGCAATCACGGGCGCGATGCCCAGCGGCACAGGTACGGGAGCCTTCGCAAAAGAATTCCCCGAGCGCTTTTTCGATGTCGGAATCGCCGAGGGGCATGCGGTTACTTTCGCGGCTGGACTGGCAACGGACGGCATCCGTCCGGTGTGCGCCATTTACTCGACCTTTCTCCAGCGTGCCTACGACAACGTCATACACGACGTCGCCCTTCAGAACCTGCCAGTGGTTTTCGCGATGGACCGCGCCGGTCTCGTCGGTGAAGATGGCCCGACGCACATGGGGCTGTACGACATCGCCTACATGCTGGCCGTTCCCGGGATGGTCGTCACCGCGCCGAAGGATGGGTCCGAGATGATTGCGCTGATGCGGAGCGCCATGGAGCATGTTGAGGGTCCATTCTGCTTTCGCTATCCGCGCGATGCAACGCCCGACATCGTGCCGCCGACCGCGGAGGTCGAGGCGATTCCGCATGCGACCTGGGAAGTCCTGCGCCGCGCGACCGGCACGCGCGACGGCGACGGAGCGGTTGCCATCCTCGCCGTCGGGACGATGGTCGCCGCCGCGGTGGCCGCGGCCGACATGCTGAGCGAAGAGGGAATCAGCGTGACGGTCGTGAACTGCCGCTATCTCAAGCCGCACGACAAGCGGGTGCTCGGCGAGATCATACGCGATCATCGCCGCCTGCTCGTTGTCGAGGAAGGAACCGTGGTCAACGGATTCGGCGCTTACATCGGTTCGGTCGTTGCCGCGCTCGACGGTTC
>DATLXE010000361.1:0-3607 GCA_035575795.1 Gemmatimonadaceae bacterium | reverse complement strand
TCCAGACGTGATGGAGTGGCCCGTCCTCACGCATGGCGGCCGCGACGACGCGCCATTGCGCTCGACGACTGGCTACTTCGGCGACGTCGGCGTGGAGCGCGGACCGGCACGGATCAACATTACCGCGCACGCGAGCGGGCGTAAATACGTGGCGGTAGTCAGCGGCGGCCGCGCGCCGCGCGAGCTCCGCAATCATCTGCCCTGTACCGCAGACATCACCCTCGTGCACGCACAGCCGGATGAAACGGTTGCGCAGCAACGGCTGACGATCGGCGCCGGCGAGACCTTCAGCATTGACTATCGTGTCGGTCGACTCGTGCTCAGCCAGTGCCAATCGCAGTAACGAGACCGATCCTCGGCTGTCGCCGCGCGTTCGTTGGCCCGTCGCCAAGCGTGCAATGTAGATAGCGTGATGGTCGGGCGACCGACGTTGACCAAGGCGCAGGCCATCGCAGCCGCAATGACGGCAGATTGTCGCTTCGGTTTCTGGCTCACACGGTCACCTTTTCTTCAGCTCGTAGTAAACACCCTACAAGACGGAACGATTCTCGCACGGCGACCGGGAGGAGGTAGGTAGCCTTAGGACCCCAAGTGGTTGAGAATCCTGCCTTCGAAGGCGGCTGAAGGCTCGCGCTCGAGTGCTGTCGCGAGAAGGCGAGCCGCGCGGCCAATCAGGGCCATCTGACGCCGAAACGCCCGGCAGTGGCGGCACATGGCCAAGGGAGGTCGACATCATGGCTCGGAACCGTTATCGCGTAACAAAGCAATTACCGTGGATCGAGGGTGGCGAGCTGGCCCCGAATTTCGAGTGGGTTGGTGGTCAGGCCGTCATCTACGAACCCGGCGCCACGATTGGACTTGACGACGCGGAAGTCCCCTCGATCTTTCATTGCCTGGAGGCCACCAATGCCGCCGGGCAGGCCGTGCTTGACGTGGCGCGCGCGCGGATGGACGGCCCCGCTACAGTCACCATGCTGAGCGACTTCGACCCCAAGGACCAAGCGTGGCTGCTCCGCGCTACCAGGGAAAAGACGGATCTGAATCGACGCGCCGAGGGCCAGTATCACGAGCTGGTGAACGGCATACTCGCCCGCGGCGACCGCCCGTCGCTGGAGGACGTCGTCGCAGCACTGCGTTGCGGTGGCACGCCATCACAGGAGTTCCTTGATTACGTGGCGAACGTGTTGATGAAACCGCAGCGCCCGGGTCCCACAGGCCGGCCCCGCGCGATCTGGGAAGACTTGGCGATCAACGCCTATTACGAATCACAGGTGGTTCAAGCACGGCGCGCATATGAAGCGGACAGTCAACAATCCCGACGGTTTGCACATGTCGCCAAGTCGGTAACGGCCAAAGCGTTTCGTATCAGCACCCGCACGGTCGAGCGCGTGCTCGCCTTGCGCCCCGCCAAGCGCCCACCGAGCTGAGCCTGGGGCGACGAGCTCCGGCTCGGCCCAAATCCCCGCCAAAGTTCATTCGCACTGGTGGCGCGGCAATCGTAGGTCTGCCGCTCCGCACCCAATAACTTGCAATGAGCATGCACCGGCGCCACGGGCGGCGCCTTGGATGCTGGCGGAGCTCTGTCTACCAACGGCACAGCCTACGGGCATGAAAGGACTACCAGTGAAACGTCAGCCTTCGATGGAGATCGGCGACCTCAGACCGGATCCCCAAAATGCAAATCTCGGAACCGACCGAGGTCGGCTCGCACTCGGGGATTCGCTACAACACTACGGCGCTGCGCGAGGCGTGGTGATCGACCGCCACGGCGTGATCATCGCCGGCAACAAGACGGTGGAGCAGGCCAAGCGATTGGGCCTGCCGCTCCGCGTGATCCAGTCTGACGGTGAGCATTTGATCGCGGTACAGCGCCAGGATCTCGACCTCGCAACGGATGCGAAGGCGCGCCAGCTCGCGATCGCCGACAACCGCGTCGGTGAACTCGATCTCGAATGGGACGTCGAGATGCTCAAGGCGTTGCAAGCCGAGGGGCTCGACATGTCGGCATTCTGGACGGATGCGGAACTGGCCGAACTGTTTGCCCCCAGCCCAGGCCTGACCGATGAGAACGCCGTCGTCGAACCGGCGGAGACGGACATCGCCGTCGGCGACCTCATCGTCCTCGGCAATCACCGCGTCGTGTGTGGCGACGCGACGTCGGCCGCCGACGTCTCCAGGCTCCTGAACGGCGCGTCACCAAGGCTGATGACGACAGACCCGCCGTACGGGGTGAACTACGACCCCGCCTGGCGGCACCGCGCGGCGCCGCACCAGCGGACAGCCGTCGGTCGCGTGCTGAATGACGATCGCGCCGCGTGGGCGGAGGCCTGGAGGCTGTTCCGCGGCAGCATGGCGTATGTGTGGCACGCCGGTCTGAAGGCCTCACAGGTCGCGTCTGACTTGGAGGCCGCCGGCTTCACGCTCCGCAGCCAGATCATCTGGCAGAAGCAACACTTCGCGCTGAGTCGCGGTGACTACCACTGGGGACACGAACCCGCGTGGTACGCGGTGCGTGGCAAAGGCCACTGGTGCGGTGATCGACGACAGACGACCGTCTGGGAGGTTGCCAATCTCAATCCGATGGGCGGGACCCGTGGCGACGACAATGCCGTCACCGGCCATGGCACGCAGAAACCGGTACGACTCTTCGAGATTCCCATGGCGAACCACACCGTCGCCGGAGAGGCGGTCTATGACCCATTTGTGGGCAGCGGCACGGCGATTATCGCGGCAGAAAAACTTGGCCGCGTCTGCTTCGCGTTGGATCTGGATCCGAGGTACGTCCAGGCCGCGGTGTCCCGCTGGGAGGCGTTTACGGGTAAGAAAGCCGTGCGCCAGACCGGCCGGCGTGTGGCGAAGCGGAGGGCGAAATGAGCCCGATCGCGCGTCGTCGACGTGGCCGTGGCGGCCAGGGCGGCCACGAGCCTCGCGCGCGCATCCGCACGCGCGAACTCCGCACCATGGAGTTGACCGCCCTGGGGTGGTCGCAGCATCAGATCGCGGCCGATCTCGGCGTCAGTCAGGCCGCGGTCTCGAAGATCCTGACGCGCGTCGAACAGCGCGTCCTGCAAGAACTGCTCACGGTGGTGGAGCGGCAGAAGGTCCGGCACACCCTCCGACTTGAACACCTCTTCGCCGAATCCATTCGCGCGTGGGAACACAGCAAGGCGGACACGACGAAGCGCCGTCAACGGAAGACCCACACACGCGACGGCGGCGCCGGCGCGACCGTCGCCGAGGTCGTCGTCGAGAACCAGCACGGGGATCCGCGCTACCTCGATGAAGCGCGCAAGGCACTCGCCGATCATCGAAAACTGTGGGGCTTGGATGCCCCGCAGAAGGTGGATCTACGCCCCACCCGCAATCCCTACGCCGGCATGACGGAAGAAGCCCTCCGCGACGAACTCGCCAAGCAGGCGCGCCTGCTCCCTGCGGGCCAGCAGACGCTGCCCGTCCCATCCGATCAGATTGAGGAGCCCCCCGATGAATCACGATGACTCACTGCGTAAACAGGCGGCGCTGCAAGAGGCGTTACTGACACGCCAAGCCGAACGCTCACTCCGAGCGTTCGTCGAACACGCGTGGCCTGTGCTCGAACCCACGACGC
>DATLXE010000360.1:0-2337 GCA_035575795.1 Gemmatimonadaceae bacterium | reverse complement strand
GGCGAGCGAGAGGGCGAGTATGTGATTCATTTTACCTTCTTCTTCTTTTCAGCCGGCGCCCCGTCGCGAGCCCACGACAGCGCCGCGCGCACGGCGCGATTCCATCCCTCGATCTCCGGCGCCATTACATCGCGGGTCCGCGCGGGCGCGAAGTGCGTGAATTTGCGCGTACCGATGAACGCATTCGCATCCTTCCACACTCCGCCGGCAATGCCGGCGAGGCCAGCCGCGCCGAGCGCGGTCGTCTCGATGATGTCGGGCCGTTCGACGGGAAGCTGGAGCACGTCGGACTGGAACTGCAGCAGCCAGTCGTTCGCCGAGGCGCCTCCATCCACGCGCAGCGACTCGAACTTCACCTTTCCCCGCGCGGCCATGAGCGCCAGCACTTCCGCGGTTCCATAAGCCATCGACTCCAGCGCCGCGCGAGCAAGGTGCGCGCGCGTCGTTCCCCGCGTCAGTCCCGTGATCATGCCGCGCGCATTCGGCTCCCAGTTGGGTGCGCCCAGGCCGACGAGCGCCGGCACGAAGTACACGCCATCGTTGGACTTGAGTGATTTTGCCATCTCCTCGCTCTCCGCCGCCTGCGCGACCACGCCAACGCCGTCGCGCAGCCACTGGATGGCGGCGCCGGCGATGAAGATCGAACCCTCGAGCGCATATGCCGCGCCGCCGGTCGCGTTACACGCCACCGTCGCAAGCAGGCCTTCGCCGGCGGCGGGACGCTTGTCGCCGGTGTTGAGCAGCAGGAAAGCACCGGTGCCGTAGGTGTTCTTGGTTTCACCAGCTGTCCAGCATCCCTGCCCGAACAGCGCCGCCTGCTGGTCACCCGCGACGCCCGTAATTGGAAGCGGATTGCCGAAGTAGCCGGCCCGCGTCATGCCGAAATCACCCGCTGAGGGGCGAACTTCTGGCAGAATCTCCATTGGAACGTGAAATAGCGCGCAGAGCTCCTCGCTCCATTTCATCTCACGAATATCGAAGAGCAGCGTGCGCGACGCATTGGTCGGGTCGGTCGCGTGCACCTTCCCACCGGTCAGCTTCCAGATGAGCCAGCTATCGACGGTTCCGGCGAACAGCCGGCCCTCTTTGAGCGCTGCCGCGACCGCCGGCCTGGCGAGCAGATACTCGAGCTTTGTCGCCGAGAAATACGGGTCGGGCCGCAGGCCGGTTCTCTCGGCGAGCCACTCGGATTTTCCCGCCAACTCGGCGCATCGCGCGGTAGTGCGCCGGTCCTGCCAGACTATCGCCGACGCCAGCGGCTCGCCGGAAGGCTTGTCCCAGACGACGATGGTTTCACGCTGGTTGGTAATTCCAACGACGTCCGGCTTCACGCCCGACCCGGAAATCGCTTCCTGCGCCGCTTCGATTGTGCGGGTGAGGATCTCGGCCGCATCGTGCTCCACCCATCCCGCCTCCGGATAGTGCTGGCTGATCTCACGGTAGCCCCGTCCGACAATTCGTCCGTTGGCAGCGATCACGAGCGCGGTGGAGCCGGTCGTTCCCTGGTCGAGCGCAAGAACGTGTTTCACGCGCCCTTTCCGCGATGCTTCCGATCTCCGGACTCGTCGCCGCTGTCGTCTCGCCGCGCGCCGCGGCGCTCCGGGAAATGCAGGTCGAGGAAAGAAATCAGTGCTTCCTCCTCGGGAGCGTGTTGAACAAGGGAATCACTGTTCGGTGACGCCTTGCCGGCGACAGGAAGCGTGATAGTGGCGCCGCTTCGCATGTAGCGCGCAACGATCGCCGGGTGAACGTACGACTTGCGGCAGATCGCGGGCGTGTTGCCGAGCTCGGCGGCGACGAGGCGGACGGCGGTGACGACATTCTTGCGCCGGTCAGTCTTGCTTTTCCCCTTGCCGAGGTCGGCGAGCACGGTCGCGGCACGCAGCGTCCCTCCCCACGTGCGGAAATCTTTTGCCGTATAGGGGAAGCCGGCGATTTCCTGGATGTAGTCGTTGACCTCGCTCGAGTCGACGTTCACCCATTTGCTCCCCTCGCAGTAACGGAAGAGCCTCGGGCCGGGAGTCTTCAGCAGTGCCTTGATGAAGCGCACGAGATCAGCACCGACGACGACGTTGTTCTGCGTTATCGAGCGCTTGCCGCGATATCTGAACGCGACGGTATCCTGCGCGAGCGTAACATGCGATTTCCGCATCGTGGTGATGCCGAAGGTCTTGTTCTCCTTGTGATAGCGCTCGCTGCCGATGCGAAAGAATCCGCGCGAGATCAGCTGCACGATTCCGGCGCACACCTTTTCCCGGGTCAGCTCCCGCTTCCTGAAGTCACGCTGAATTTTGCCGCGGAGGGCGGGCAGGTCGCGCGCCATCTGCCTGACGCGAT
>DATLXE010000359.1:0-1764 GCA_035575795.1 Gemmatimonadaceae bacterium | reverse complement strand
GCCCTGTGAGGGGGCGCGCGCAAGGATCGCCACGACGCCGGGGCGGCGGTGTTCATACCGGCGCGCCAGCCGCCGCGGGCTCACCCCGGCCGAATACATCACCATCAACAGCCAGTTCTGTCCCGTGCGCCGGAGCCACCCGTCCCGGTGCCATCGGCGTGCCGAGGTGATCATACGCAGCGACGACCGGTGCAGCCGGCCCGTTCGGCGCAGGCGGCGGACCAACTCGACGTCCTCCATCAACGGCATGTCCCGGTAGCCGCCCATCCGCTCGAAGACCGCGCGCCTGACGAAGATGCCCTGATCGCCGTACGGGAGGCGGAACCATCGCGTGCGTTGCGCGGTGCCCCATTCGATGAGCCGCGCCCGCCACCCCGGCGCGTCGAGTGCGAATCGGAACGACCCGCCTACGATGTCGTGGGCGACCGACAGGCGAGTGATTTCGTCGAGCGCCCCTGGCGGGAGTTGCGAGTCGGCGTGAAGAAAGAGAAGCCAATCGCCGGTGGCGATGCGCGCGCCCGCGTTCATCTGGGCAGCGCGGCCACGGCTGCCCGCCACGATGTGCACTCCCTGGCGGCCGCCGGCTGCCCGCGTGAGGTCGCCGAAGTCGTCGGTCGTGGTTGCGACGATGATCTGAAGATCGGGTCGCTGAGGCAGGCTGTCGAGCAGGGTGAGGAGTTGCGCCGTGTCGCGCCAGACCGGTATGACGATGGAGGTGACGTGGGACACTCCGAAGAGTGTCCCACGAGGAGCCGCCGCGCTACTTCGCGCACGCGCTCGGCTTCGGCCGGGCAGCCTATCTATCCCTACGGGCCAAATAGGCCATAATGGCCACATGGCCACCATGTCCGTCGCCGATGCAAAGAACCACTTTTCCGACGTGCTGCGCCGCGCCGAGTACGGCGGCGAACGCGTGGTCGTCGAACGTCACGGCAAGCCGGTTGCCGCGATCGTGTCCACCGATGACCTCCGTCGACTGGAAGCGGCAGAGAATGCCGTGGATCTGCGCGACGCCCGAGCTGCACTTGCCGAAGCCAAGGAGCGAGGGACTATTCCTCTGGACACCGTTCTTCGGAAACACGGCCTAGCCCATCTCCTCGTTCAGCAAGAACCGCCGGTCCCGCGTCCGCCTCGTGCTCGAAAGAGCCGTCGCGCCGTCAAGCGTCCCCGTAAGCCGTCACGAAGCCAGCGTAAACGGTAGGCGGCTCGATGGCCGCGTACCGTGTCGTCGTTACGCCCGCCGCAGAGCGCAAACTCGCGAAGCTCCCCCGCCAGGCGCGAGAGATGGTCGCGGCGGCGCTCGTCACGCTCGGAACCAATCCGCGTCCTGTAGGATGCGTCAAGCTTGCCGGCCGCGACGACCTCTGGCGCATGCGCGTCCGCCAATACCGCGTGATTTACCAGATCCTGGATGCGGAGTTGATCGTTACGATCGTGAAAGTCGGCGACCGCAAAGACGTGTACCGTTGAAGATGAGGGCGCCGGCGCATCGCACGTCTGGCGTCGGAGTGAGTTCGGTCCGGCCAAGGTGGAACATCAGCCGATCCCTTCGTGACCACAATCAATAAAAAAGGCCCTCAAGCGACCATGACGGTCAATTGAGGGCCGATTCTATTGAAGTTATTTGGTCGGGGCGAGAGGATTCGAACCTCCGACCCCTCGGTCCCGAACCGAGTGCTCTACCAGGCTGAGCCACGCCCCGACAAGCGTGAACGGCTATTCTACCCTATCGTCGAGCAGCCTCTGAAATATCTTTCAGCCCCT
>DATLXE010000358.1:0-36231 GCA_035575795.1 Gemmatimonadaceae bacterium | reverse complement strand
CGCCATCCGCTTCCGTCCCATCTGCGCCATCTGCCACCGCGCCGCCCGTTGCAGTTCGCGCGGCAGTCCGAGCTCGTCGAGCAGCCCAATCGCCAGCCAGCGCCACGTCTCATCGGGCAGATCCGCCATGCGCTTGGCGCTTAGGTGTCCGTCGCCCTGGAGTTGCCGATGGAGGTGCGCGCGGTCCTGGTGCATGTAGAGCGCGGCTTTCTCGGTGGAGAGGTCCGCGTGGCGCATCGCGTCCTTGATGCGGGAGAGCAGCGCGTCGAGCGCGATGAGGACGGGCGGGAAGAAGGTCACCATTTGTGACTACCGCGCCCTTCCGGTAGCTGCGAGACTCTCGGCATGGACACGCGCGACACGCTTCACCGGACGCCGCTGCACCGTCAGCCAGCGATCCAGTTCGAGACGGTCGAACAGATAAGTCTTCGGCCCACGGCGGCAGACGGGAATCCCGCAGGTCGGAATGGCTTTGTAGAGCGCGCGGACCGAGGCGTAACGGAGGTAATCAGCGGCTTCCACTGCCGTGAGATAGCGCGGCTGATCCGCGACGTAGAGGTTGCCAGCCGCCTGCTGGATAGACGCCGCCGCGCCCTGCAAAAGCTCGTCGCGCTTCATGCGGCACGCTCCGGCACCAGCGACGTGACCGGCACGCCCGTCACGCGGGCAATCTTCAGTGCCAAGTGAAGCGCAGGTTGCCGTTGGCCCGAGACGAGTTGACAGGTGTAACCCGCCGATACTCCAAGTCTGACGGCGAGCGCGCGCTGCGTGGTGCCTGTCCGTTTGAGGTAATCCGCGAGGGTCTTAAATGTTCTGGCCACACGCAGAAGTTAGCAAAACGCTAATACAATGTCAAGGGCTAATTGTGCAATTCGCTAACCCCTTAACGGACGCGAGGTTAGCCCGATGTAAACGGTTAGAATCAGCAACAATGAAAGCGGAGGGGATGATTTTGGAACGTCTCCAGAGGGCGGAAGTGCGCCCTACGGACCTAGCTGACGCATTGGGTATCAGCGTGCCGTTCGCCAGTCAGATATTGAAGGGGCGTCGCGGGATTCGCCTCCTACACGTAGACGCCATCGCGGCGCTTCTGGAAGTCTCAATTCCGCAGTTGTTTGCCGAGATTGACCCCGCACGTCACACGGGCGAAGGAACATCGAACCCTCAATTGAAAGGGGGTTCTGATGTCCCATCTCCGGCTCGCGTGCGACAACTCGAACAACACAGCGCCGCGTACACCGCTCTCCTCGGTGAAGTGCAAGATGTTGCGAGCAAGCTGGTCGCCGCCGCCGAACACGCTGTCAGTGTCGGAGAAAATCGCGCTGCTCAAGGAACGGCGCCCCATTGCGCTCAGCATCCTCGAAGGACTCGTCGATCGCCTGCTCGCTGAGCGGTAGCCTCACCATGGCCGTCTACGCGCGGAAGGACTCCCCGTTCTGGTGGATGGTGTTAGAAGGCACGAAGGTCCGCAAGAGCACCGGCGTCCCCATCGGCACCGGCTACCAGCGACGGGAGAGCCGCCGCGCCGCCGACGAGATTTACCACGCCGCCCAAGGTGACCTCGCACGCGGGGCGTACCGTCTGCCCGTGTCCACACCAGCCATTACGTTCCGCGCCTTCGCGCAGTGGTATGCCGTCACCATCGCGCCACAGATGCGCGGCAAACGGCGTGTCGAATCCATCGTGCGCCATCTCCAATCGCACTTTGGCGACACGCCCCTGGCCGCGCTCGACGCCGCCCGGATCGAGGAATGGAAAGCCGCCCGCGCGCTCGACGTCGCCAAAGCCACCGTCAACCGCGAGCTGGACGTGCTCAAGCCGATGCTCCGTAAGGCCATCCCCAAATACCTGGACGCCAACCCCACCGACGCGGTGAAGCGATACCGGACGCCGAAGTTTCCGCCCATCACGCTCCTGACCTACGCCGACGAAGACAAGCTGCTGAACGTGGCGACGGCAGAGGCACGCGCGCTCGTCCTGCTCGGACTGGACGCCCTGTTGCGGCTGGGCGATGTGCGGACGCTGAAACGGGAACATGATCGCGGTGGGCACTTGGAGATCGTGGACCCGAAGACCGGCGTGCCCTACACGGTGCCCGTCTCGTCCCGCTTACGACTTGCGCTCGACGCCGTGCCGAAGGGCAGCGTCTATTACTTCGGACGCCGGTATGCGAAGCGCGATGCCCCGATGGGCGAAGGGACGGCCTTCGACCTGTTCGCGGATCTGTGTGCGCTGGCCGGAGTCGTGCGCGGACGGAAGGCAGGCGGGATCACGTTCCATTCCCTCAGGCATACCGGGGCCAGCCGCGCCACGCGCGTCACGAAACTAACCGCCGTGATGAAGATGGGCGGCTGGCAGAGCTTGCGGCAGTTGGCCCGCTACGATCACCCCGACGATCCCGATATGATCCGAGGCGTCGAGGGGATCGGTTCACGTCCCACGCACGCGGAATCCCCACCCAAGCAAAAGCCGCCCATTTAGAGCGGCTTTTCGAGTGTGGATTGGCGGGGTCGACGGGACTCGAACGTCGGCAATCCCGTCGTTTTATTCGGTATTTATTGAATGTTCTGGCGTTCGCGTGACCGAGACGTGACTGGGTTAGTGGAGCGATGTCCTCAATACGTGCCGTTAAATCCCGTTTCGCCACTCACGCTCCACTCACGTGACATTGACGCGCCCCGGACGCCTGACGACGGGGAGTCTGACGGCCATGAGAAATCGCCCCATCATCCGCGGGGCGCGGATGTTTACCAGCGGCGCTCATGGCCGTCAATGCACACGCTTCGCGTGGATGATCTTCACGACCCGCTCGGCGTCGAACAGCACGCAGGCCGCGCAGCACGAGCACCACTGCCAGCCGTGGCCGACAGGTTCCAGCGTCTGCCGCGCATCGCAGGCCGGGCACTCCGCGCTCATGCCGCACGCTCTTCGTCGAGCAGCAGAATCGCCAGCAGCGAATACACGGCGTTGTCCACGAGCGAATCGCGGAGGCTTTCGTGCTTCGGCGTCTTCCCGTTCGCCAACTGCTCAATGCGGCTCCACTTGTCCGTGAGCCTCACCAGCACGCCCTTCCAGGCCGGAATACCGAACGCTGTCGACCGCCGCAGATTGCTCAGCGGGTCCGCGTCCGTGGCGTAGTCATGGTTTTTTGACGAATGAATCGCCGTGATCTCCTCGATGAGCGCCAGAAACGCCGCGTGCTTCACTCCTCGTCCTCCGTCAGTAGACTCAACGCCTTGGCCTTCGCCTGCACCATGAACGCCTCGTAATTCCAGACCTTGCCGTCGCTGATAATCACGCCCTCGAACAGCACGACCGCGTGGTGCCCGTCCTTGAGCGCCAGCATCAACAGGCCGCTTGGGCGGTCCTCCTGCTGGAACCGTCGCCGCGTTCGCATGGTCCGTCCGAAGATGCGCGCGACCTTCACGATCTCCGACTGATACATGCCTTCCGCGAGCGCCATCGGGCGCACGGTCGCCACGGCCGCCGCGACTTGGGTATAGGGCAGGCTCAGCCACTGCGCCAACGCGACGACCGCGCAGTCCGCCGCCTCCTGGCACCGCGGAATGACGACCAGCGGGACGCTCACGCGGCCCGCTCCGGTCGCACCGTGTAGAAGGCGGTGCCGATCAGCCCTTCCTCGGGGTGCCAAATGAACGCCTCCGCGCTTTCGGCGTTGCCAACAAACTGCATCTCCGAGTGCCACGCATCCGGTGGACAGAGCGCCGGCGAGATCCGCACCTTCACGCCGCGATGTTCCTGCACCCGGAGCTGGTGCTTGTCCCCGGTGTGCGCCTCCCGGTGGATGGTCGCGCCCCACATATCCGGCTGCTCGGTCGCCATCAGCAGGGGATACTCCGCGAGCTTGCCCTTATTCCCGTGCGTGAACATGAGCATGACCTTGCCGTGCTGGTGGTACTTCCGCATCGTGGGCGCGTTGTCGATCTCCACGTCCGCGTCATGCCGGTAGTAGCACGACAACGAATCCCCGAGATGCCATACGGCCAGCGTGTCGTGGTTTCCCGGCACGAGCAGCACCTTTACGGGGCCGATCTCCGCGCGGAACCGATCAATGGCGCGGGTCGTCAGCTTGCGGGCGAGGCTGAAGGACTTGTGATAGCGGGAGTCGGTATCGAGCGGGGTGCCGCCCGTCGTGGTGCCTGCCTTCGTGTCGGCGTGGAGCAGATCGTTGCCTAAGGGGAACAGCACATGATCGCAGCCAAAGCTCTGCGAGCGGGCGATGAGCGCGTCCACGGCGTCCTCGAAGCGCTGCTCGGCGGCCTTGGCGTCGTAGTGCGCCCATCCGGTCTCGTCGCCCCACGCGAGCTTCCCGACGTGCAGATCGGGGATGCACGGCTCAAATAGGATGTTGGTCGGCTTCGAGATGCGCCGCGTGACCCCCTTTCGCTTCGGGATCTGCCGATTCGCATCCGCGAGCAGGGACGCGATCTCATACTTGGCGGCCACGACGTGCCGCTTGCGGACCAGCCAGGCTTTGATCTGAAACAGCGGGAGGGCTTTCGCGGTGGCGGTCTGGTCCTTGTAACCCATCTCCCACTTGTTGCAGGTCCACTTCTCAATGTGCCACTCGGCCTCGTCGATCGCGCAGACGCGGATCAGATCAGCGAGGGACTTGACGCGCTCGTGCGTGGTGCGCGTCAGTTCCGCGTCGTCGCCCTTCACGCTCAGCGTTTCGGTCTCGCCGGTGCCGGCCGCTGCGCCTCGGCCCGCCTGCCAAATATTCGCGGCGTCGAGCCGGTGCTGCATGGTGGGATAGGGAATGCCCAGCGCACGGGACGCAGGCTTAAGCCCGCCATACTGCGCGACAGCATCCAGCGTGGCTTGCAATAGGCGCGGATCGCGGGGCGCGGCGGCCACTACTGGCTCGCGGTCCCTGGTAAATACGCCTCGACGAAGCCGCGCACGGTTTCGACCGGCACGACCGCCGCCATGTGCGCCGGGCCTTTGGAGTAGACCCGCGAGTTGATCCCGATCAGCCGTCCCGCTGCGTCGATGGCCGGCCCGCCACTGTCGCCAAAGATCAGATCCAGGTTGAGCCAGAGCAGCTTTGTCTCGCCGTTGAATGTCTGGCTCACGCGCCCGAACTGCGCCGCCATCTGCTCGACGCCGAAGGCAAACCCGAGCACGGCCGCCTCTGCGCCGACTTCCGGCGACGCCGGGGCGAAGGTGATCTGGGTCTCGTCCCGCAGTGTCGTCCGCACGACGGCCAGGTCCAGCAGGCGATTCGTCTTGGCGACGATCGCGTGCCGTCCGTTCACCGTCAGGCTGATGTTGGGATGTCCCTCGACACAGTGCGCCGCCGTGAGGACGAACCCGGCCGCGCGATTGATGACGACGCCCGTGCAGATGCCCGGCGCGTCCTCGCCATCCTGCAGGATCTCCAGTCGGGCGACGTGTTTCGCGGCTGGCTTCACGATAGCCGACCAGTCGCCCGAGGCGAGCAGCACGACGACGAGTCCGACGACAGCGCAGTTACTCATTATGTCCTCCGTCAATCGTCGTTCGTCGCACTGCGACGTGCGATCCGCGCGTCGTAGTCAGCGGCGATGCGATCCAGCGCGGCGGCGTCGAGTTCGGCGCCTTGCGTCTGCATCCCGCGCAGTTGGGCCACCGTCGCCATGCCGATCTTAAGGACTTCGCCGGCCACCGTGGCGTAGAGCGTGATCTTGTTCAGGTTCATCTATGTGCCTCCGTTGACGAGGGGTGCCAAGGTGACGAGGACCGCCGCCGCGGCCTTGGCTGCCGCGATCCGTTCCTGTAGTCGCGTTTTCGCCGGCCCGTCCGGGAGCGCGTCCGCGATCGACTCCGCGACGACCCCGAGCTGCATCACGGTCGACATCAGTTCAGCCGGCGCGGGTGTCCCAGGAGGCCACGCCTTGACCGCCGCGTTGGCCTGTTTGCCTGCGCGCAACAGCGCGAGAATCTTCGGATTCAGCTTTGCGTGATCCGCCGCCGTGATGGCGCCCGCGCGGTAGAGCGTCCACTCCGTATCGTCAATGGCCGCAATCGACGCATGGAGGCCGACGCTGCCCTGCACGCCGACGTGCCGCGCCTTCGCCGCACACCCTGACGCGCCGAGCCCAACGACCAGCAGCACGGCCAGGTATTTCAATCTCGTGAATCTCATCGAGGCACCTCATCCTTATGGGTCGTGATAGAGGGATAATCACCCGCCTTCACCGACGCTTCCACCTGTCGCTCCGTCGAGCCGATCGGCGCCGCGAGCGCCGTCACGAACTTGAGACGATCCTTGTATTTCGTCCACAGCATCCAGGCGAGGGTCACGAGCGAGCCCACGAGCCCGACCAGCATGATGCTGCCCTGTTCCTCGGTGAGCACACCCTTTGCGATGAGATACGCGAACGCACCCTGGAGCGCCCAGCGGAGCACGGCCGAGATAAACTGACTCACGAGCGGATTCATTCTGCCTCCTTGTTACCGAGCCAACTCCACCACCTGCACACCGGGACGATCCGCGAGTGTGCCGACGATCCTCCAGCCATTGCTCAGGCGCAGCCTCGGATCACCCGAGAGGCCCACGAGCGCCGTCCACGCACGATCTCCGCTCACGCCGGTATACGCCCGAATCACGGCGTTGAAGTCCGCATCGGCAATCGGGCTGTCCGACCAGCGGGCGTTCTTGAATGTCAGCCGATCCTCGACCGGCACCAGGCGCGAGCCCGCCACGAAGGCGTCCGCGCACGCCTGCTGGACCGGCCCAGGCAGTTCGGCCTGCGCCCCGGCCTGTGAGTGATGCAGCCCGCCGACTTCCTTGAGGCGATTGAGTAGCGCCATCGTGTAGGCGATCGCGGGATCGTTGAACCGCTGCCGCCCCGTCACGCTGCCGTCTTGTTCATCCGCCCCGATGGGTTCGTTGTTCATGACCGGCCGCCCGGTTACCGCAGATGCCGCCTCGAGTTCGCGGACGCGACGGACCATGTTCCATTTGTCGCGGCCCCGTTCCAGGTGCAGCGTCACGTAGTCGAGCACCGGGAACGGGAAGTGGACGCCTTTGGACGGATCAGAAGGGTCGATCAACTGCGGCTCATCGAACTCAGGCGCACCGATAGCGCAGAGCAGACCGAACGAACGAGGAATATCCGCCAGGCGCCGTAGGTATTCGGGATCGTGGATCTCATCGTCCTGCGTGCTATGGAAAGTCTCGTTCGCAATCTCGAAGAGCACGTTGCCCGCTGCCACGCTGATCTCCGCGCACGCCCGCACATGCGCCCGCTTGTCGTAGGCACCCGCCCGCGTATCGGTCAGGGCTGTGACCTCGACGTACAGCCCCCGCGCTTTCGCTTCAGCGAGCAGGAAGGGCAGTCGCATCCGCGCCATTTCAGGCGTCTGTCCCGCCCATGTCAGGGCACCAGCGAAGGTTCTGATGCCGTTGAAGCCCGTCGCCGCCGCCCAATCCAGGTAGGCGCGGATGTCGCTGTCGCTGCGCTGCGGACGCAACAGCGAGAGCGCCGACACGAACACCGGACGGAAGATGCCCGCGTCGTTGACGAGGAACCGGCCATCGCGTCGGATCGAGCCGGCGAAGGCTGCGCGTGGCGTCTCAGGAACCACAGGACGTGGCAGCGCCTGCACGAACGCCTCGATATGACTGCCCTGCCAGCCGTCGCCCTGCGGCGGGGGGTAGCAGCGCGCGAGGATCACGTCCTCCTCCTCACGGCTCGGCGTCGCGCGGCGGTCTTGCTCGTAGCTGGCGCGGATCGTCTCGCGGACCATCACTTCCCAGGGGTCAGTCGGCGCCGGCGTAGGTAAGGGGTTCGGAGTACGGGGCTCGGGGTTCGGCGTGGGCACCGGAACTTGGGGCCCTGGGATCGGAACTTGGGGCTTGGGGCTCGGAACTTGGGGCTCCACCGCCACCACGGGACGCCGCCGCCCCGTCTCGGCTGATCCTGCCGCGTTCCGTATCTCGACGTGCACCGACCCGTTCTGGACGAACACCCGTCCCCTGTAGGCCAGCTCGGGGTTGGCGCGGTCATAGAAGACGATCTCTCGTCCATTGACGAGGCGGTCGAGCGTGAAGGTTTCGACGGTCACAGCAGGTACGTTCAGCGTGGGCATGTCTTCCTCGTTCGATGGCGCGGTAATCCCAGCGGCAAGCTGCTGCCAGAGCGGGATCACCTCGGGATGATCTTGTAAGCCTGTCGCGCGGCCTGACCCCGAGAAGCCGAGGATCATCTCGACGTTCGGATGGTCCCGAGCAATCCGTGCGTAGATCGGCACCAGGGGGGCCAGGTTGGCCGTCTGTGCGGCGTTCGACGTGTAGGTCTGGGCAATGAGCGCGGCGCGTCGGACGCGCTCCACGGCGCTCCTGATGCGGCCCTCGAAGAATGTCAGGGATTCGTCGGTCCCGCAGTAGGCTTCGATCCCGATGATGTCCGCACCGATTGGCGCCCGCCCCGCTTGGGCCCGGCGTGTCCAGTAGGCCAGCACCGGCAGCGATGGACGCTGACGCTTCGCCACGGCGATGGCCGCCTCCAGTTGGTCCACGTTGCTGTCGTCGGCTGCATTGACGTATTGCGTAACGGACCGACCATCGAGGGCGCGCACGACCATATCGACGCCGACCGTCAACCGGCAATTCCCAGGCAGGCTGGCCGGCACGAACTCGAAGAAGCCGCACCACAGCGCCCGCCCGATCCGGGCCATGGGCTGCGCCACCCCGAGCGACACCATCGGCGCCGAGACGTCGACGTGGGCTGTCCGCAGATCCTCCGGCAGTTCGCCTGCCCGGGCGGCGTACGCCACGTCGGCGGTGAACGCACCAGTCGCCATGATCGCGGGATAGAACGCCTCGCCGGTCACGACGCGCCAGCCCCGTGTGGCGTCCGCCCACGGATGCAGCACCAGCCCGTCCCCGACCGACGCGAGGACATACCATGCGCCCGACAACTGGATCGCGCGCACGGCATAGACCGGCGTGGCGAGTGGCGCCGGGTCGGGCAGTCGTCCGCAGGCCCGCACGCGGTTCTGCGCGTCCACCCATACGGCGGTCGTGCTGTCGAGCACCTGCATGGAGAGGGCGATGGTGTCGGGCTGTTCCTGCGTGACGTCGCCGCCGGGGCCGACGATGGCGAAGCCGACTCCGGACTGCTGATCGCGGCAGATGGCGATAGACCCGTCAGGACTCGCCGCCCCGCGTCCGTCCTGCTCCTGACTGGTCCCGGCGAGACACGCGCGCGCGTCGACCAGCCCGGCGGCCCCGTAGAGGCCGTAGCCGCTCAGCCAGGCCAGCCATGATCCGCCCCCGGCCGCGAGGGTGTTCGCGCCGCGGGTGGCGAGCTTCACGGGCGCCGTGGCGTCGAACACATACAGGCAGTCGTCGGCGCTGTTCTGGAAGATGCCCACGCCGGGGTTGAGCCAGTTCGAGACGCCCCCGCGCGCGATCTCCAAGCCGTCGACCGCCACGACGCCGTTGCCGACGCCGCTGATCACGCGCCCGTCGCTATCAAAGCGAGGCATCGACACTCCCGAACAGGACGTCCATCTCCGCCTTCGCCTGCGCGTAGGTCCGGCGGTGGCGCGTCGGGGTCCGCTCCGACCGATGGCGCGTGGGCGGTGGGGATTGCGAGACGAGCGTCAGCGTGGACGGCCGCGAGTAGTCATCGAGCAGCGACGGGTCCGTCTTCGCCCCGCTCCACACGATCTCGTATTCGACGCCGCCGCTCCGGACCGTATCGCCGGTTGCCATCACGCCATCACTCCCAGGGCCGCTTTCGTTTTCCCCAACCACGTCCGTCGTTCGGCCAGCCCGATCGTGCCGCCATTGATGGCGCGGGTGACTTTGCTGAGATCGTCCGCGTCGGCGTAGACGTGACAGCCGAACGTCCGCCATATTTCGCAGGCGATGGCGAGCATGTGCTGGTCCGAGGCGGCGAGATAGGGATGGCCCACCAGGTCAATCCCGAGCGCGGCGCCCACGCGGGTGTAGTTCCCACGCCCGGTGATCGGCAGTAGCCCGCGGCCGATGTAGCGCCAGCCGTCATTCGGGCCGGTGTTGCCCATCCGCCTGCCGTAGACTTTATTGGCCAGGCCGACGGGATTACGGGAGAACGGTTCTGCATCCGCCGCCGTGGGGAACCGGTTCGGCCACACGACGCGAATCCGCTCGGCGCGGTAATTGAGGTTCTCGACCAGCGCGGTCAACCCCGCCGTTTCGTGCAGCACTTGGGCGAGAAAGTGCGCCAGCCGCACCGGATACACCAGTAACCCCGACGCCTCCAGCACGCGCGGGTGCGCGAAGGCTTCGAGCGCCGCCGCCTTCGCGTGGGGCGCGAGTCGATCGAGGATCGCCAGGTCGAACGTCACGGCGCCGCCGCCACTTTCAGCCACGGAATGATCTTCTCGATCGCCAGCAGGAGCGTGCCGACGACGCCGAGGGTGCTCAGGACGAGCTTCACGTCGCGCTCGGACACCTTGCGGCGCATCGGCGGCATGTCGGTATCCGGCGCATCGTGCCGTCGCCGTCGCGTCTCGTCGCCCGTCCGCTCTAAGGTGTTCAGCCGCACATGGTGCGCGCTGTGCAACCGCTCCCCCTTGGCGACCCGCCCGTTGAGAATGCTGAGGTGGGCGTTCACTTCATCCAACCGCCGCGCGAGTTCTTTCGCTTCGCGCTCGATCGCCTTTTCCGTGGCGTCGCAGATTTCCCGGACGACCGCGCGTAGGTCGTCCCGGTGCGCCTGATGCGCCGTCATCGCTAACCGTGTGACGTCTATGCCCATGTGATTACGCCGTGTAGAACGCCTTGATGTCGGCCTTCACCGCGTCCAGCGTGGCGCCCGTGCGCTTCGCCAGCGTGGCCGCCACGGCCACCAGCAGCGGCTGCTTCGCCAGCTCCACCAGCGGCCCCGTCGGCACCGTCAGGTCGAGCGTGGCGAGGATCGTGGCCGCCTGCGTCTTCTGCTGGCTGGTCGCGGCGGCCATGAAGTCCACGCGCCACGTGGCGCGATTGGTCGTGTCTACGACCGACACGCCGTCGATCGGAATATTGGCAGCCCGGAGGGCGGCGTCGGCGAGGCTGGCGGCTGTGGTCATGGCTGGTTATCCTTCGATGACGCCGGAGAGGCCGGCCTGGATCAAGACGCCGCCGTTGTCGCCCAACCACGACGTCGTGCCCGCGGCCTCGGAGTATTCGATCCACGCGAAGAAGTGATACCCGACCGAGGGATAGGTTCGCAGCGTGGCCGTCAGATTCACCGCGGCGGCTCCCGACGCGATGGTGTGGCCGAGCCTCCCGACGCAATCCGTCGTCGGGGCGTTGGTCGCGTCTTGGGCGATCGCGACCGACGTATTGATCGGCGTCGCGCTGCTATTACTGGAGAAGCCACGCACCTCCGTGGACACTTCCACTTCGGCCCAGCCGATGACGACGGCCACCTGATTCGCCGCGGAAGCGTTCGCCTGCCGCCAGATCGACGTCGTATAGGTCCAGGAATTCGTGACTTCGAGGACGCGCAGGGCGCGAGGCAGGCGGTTGTAGTAGTTCCACACGAACCGTTTCGCGGCAGAGTCTTCCGTCTGCCCCACGGTGCCGGTCGTGCGGTAAGTGCCGAGATAGCGGCGCGTGGTGGTGCCCGACTTCACGAGCACGCCGTCCTGCAGCACGAGGCCGGTCGCGCGCACCGTCACGGCGCTCCACGCCAGCCGCTCGATGGCCACCGTGCCGCCGTTGTTGTAGGCGAACACGTCGTAATTGGTGTTCGCGGCATCGCTTCCGAGCGGGAGGGACAGCTCCGAGAAGCTGTAGACCGCCCACGCGGAGCCGTCGTAGAGGGCGACACGGTTCCCGCGGAATGGTGACCAGTAGACCGTCGTGGCGGCGGTGACGTCGGCCGTGGTGACGGGCGTGACCGACGTGAGCGTCAGGCGTCCGTCGCAGATGTTGTTGACCGTGCTGGAGATGGCCGCGAGTCCGACGGGCGAGTAGTTGTCCTGCGTCCAGCTGGTGACGCCCGTCGAGGTTTTGAGCACCAGCTTGACCGGACTGGCGGAGGCGTAGAGGCCCGCGGGCGCCCGACCCGCCGCGTCCAGCACGACGGGGTTGCTGTGCGGGGTCAGCAGGGTCACGTCCTGGTAGAGCGGCCGCAGGGTCGTCGTGCCGGCGTCGTAGCTGTAGAGCAGCCCGCCATTGAGGGGGGAGCCGTTGGCGTCCGATAATTGCGGCCGTGGGTCGTAAAGCAGGGTGCCTGTTGCCATCGCGGTTCGTCCCTCTGAAACTGTCTACTTCTGTGACTGCCCCACTGCCGGGGTCCGTGCTATCCTTCGCGGCGTATGGACAAGATCGGTGCGCTCACGACCAAAGAAAAGTGGCAGTTCACAGCGGTGGGGCTGACGTGCCTGTTTGTCGGGCTCCCACTACTGGTCCTTTTTGTTCGCAACGTTCTGATTCTCTTGCTCCCGTAGGGTTAGGATCGCGGCCATCCGCACGGCGTCTGCGACGGCGGTGCCCGGCACCTTCGCAAACCGTGTGGCCAAGAGAGCGGCCCGGCTGGCGAACGCCGGCGACAGCATGGCGCGAGCCGCCACAGCCGTCATCAATCCCCCGACCGGATCGTTCCCAGACGTAGCTTGCGCGCCGCCTATCCCCGCCGCCATCAGCGTCGGCATCCCGTAGATCCAGCTCTTGTTCTCTTCGCGTCCCGACGCTTTCTGAATCGCCTCGATCACATCCAGCAGCTTCGACTCCCGCGCGTTCAGCGCCCCGACCTCCGGCGCGACTTTCTCGATGCCCTCACGCGCCGCGTGCCGCCCGACCTTGCGGGCTTCCGTCGCCGCCGTGCGCTCCACGCCAAAGCCGGTATCCCCTACCGCGCGATCCAGTGCCTGCTTTGTCTCGTTGGCCTGCGTGGCCGACACATTCACGCGCGTCGGCTTGGCGCCCGCCGGGAGCCCCAGCGACGGATGCCCGTCGATGTCGTCAGCGACCTTCATCACCGCCGTGAAGTCCACCGGCGGCGCTCCAGGACGGAAGTAGCGTTTCTGCGCGAATTCGCGGACGCGCTCGGCCACCTGGTGCAGATCCACCGCTCCCCGGCTGCCAGACAGCGCGGCGCTGACCTGTCCATTCAACTGGCTGATGAGCCGCGCGGCCTTTTCCTCCCCGAACTTCGTGATCGGCAGCGACTCACGGATGCCCGTGGCGACGATCTCGCGCGCCTTCTTGATGTTCGCGCCGCTCAGGGCGGGCTTCAGATAGCCGCGATACACGGCGCTGCCAACGGCCGCCACGCCTTTCGTGGCGAGTCCGCCCACGCCTTCGAGCACCCCCTGGATACCGCCCTCCGTGGCGATGTCCAGGGCCGCCTCGGTCGCACTACTGGGAGCCGTGGCCCCACGCGCGCGGTTCACCAACTGCTTCGCGGATTCCCCGAGGGCACCGCCGAGGGTGGCACCGCCAATGGCGCCCGGAATGCCCCCCACGCCGACGCCTGCGACCGTGCCGCCTATCGCGCCGACCGTGCCGCCAATGGCGCCGCCGACCATCGGCAAGGCGTCCACCGTCTCATCGACCCACGTGCGCGGCTGCGAGGGCGCGGCCGGTGCGGGTGTGGCCTGCGGCGCAGCAGCCATCGGGGCCGGCGCCGACTTGTATTTCATGTCCCACAACTGCGCCTTCACCTGGGCCGGCATGTTCAGCGACTTGAGACGTTCCGCAAGCGCGTCTTCATCGGGCGCCTGCTCGTAGATGTCCCAGACCTGGGCTCGCAGCGCGGGTGCCACAGGGGAGCGCCGCAGCAGGTCGGCCACCGGATCGGGCTGTTGGTTCTGCATGGTTACTTCTGAAACGGGTTCGACTTAGTGGACGCGACGGGTTTCGCCGCCTTCTTCTGGCGTGGTTCGCCGTAAAACTCGTCGTAGGCTTTGCCCGCCGAGAACGCCATCCCCTCCAGCACTTTTGATCGAGCGATGCGCTTCTGCTCCACGGTCTCTGGCTTATCGCCCACCTGCGCGAAGTACGTCTGCGCATCGCTCTCGTATTCGTTCGTCGGGATCGCCGCGCCCGACTCCTTCCGCAACCGCGCTTCTGTAAAGGCCCGCTGTGACTGGCGATACGCCTGCTGCTCTCCGGTCTGCAGGGAGTTCGGCGCGTGCTGGAGGGCGAACTGCTTGCGGTATCCGGCCTTCGCCACGCGATCCTCAAGGGTCGCGCCGCTCTTGTCGGGCGTGGTGATCGTCTCCAACGCCTGCTGGCCGCGGTTGAAGTAGGACAAGGACTGTCGCTCGGCGCCCGTCACGGCCCGCGCGGCCTGCGCGGCGGGCTTGCCGATGGCATCGCGCTCGGAGACCCAAATAGGCGCACCCTCCGGCCCCATGATCTGCACGAGCCGATCGTCAACCGGTTTCGCTTCCGCCACTCTGTTGTGCCGCCGCGCTTCCTGCTGGGCGCTCGCGCTGAGACCTTCGGCCGCCCGGTTATGCCGCTGCGACTCCCGTTGGGCGTTCCCGCTGAGCCCTTCCGCTGCGGTGTTATGCCGGCTGGTCTCGACCAACGTCTCGGCCTGATGGCCTTCACGCGTCTTATTGCTGCGTGACGTTTCAGCGGTCGTGACCTGCTGATCGGGCGAGAGCGCCCACTGCTGGTACATGTCCAGCGTCTCGGGAGAGTAGGGCTTCAACTGCGAGGCATCCACCCATCCGCGGCCCGCAAAATCTTTAACCACCGTGTCGTACATCTCGGCGCGCAGATTCTCGGGAAGCGCCTTGAGCCCGCCAATGGTGGCGCCGATGATCTCCCGCTGGGACTTGAAGTTCTTGAGCCCGGTATCCTGCAGCGCCGCTAAGCCCGTGAGAATCTCGGCGCCGCGCTTCGGCCCGACGAGGCGGTAAATCTCGTGCGCCTTGGGCGTTTCGGGACGGCTGAAGATGTCGCGGAGGCCGTCCTCTTCCATCTGCGCCCGCTTCGCCGCTGCGGCCTCACTCTTGCGCTGGTCGATGAGCAACTGCCGCTGTTCGCGCAGCGCGCTGGCGTTCTCTTCGCGCAGCCGCCGGTCGTCGTTCTGCGCCATGATGTCCGACATGGAGAACGTCGCCGGACGCACGCTGAGCGGAATGTTGGGATCGAGTGCCATCGCTACTCTCCGTTCCGTCGCCCGTAGCGATCTACCGCCGAGATCGCGTCACGGCCGATGTTGCTGAACGCCCCCGCCCACGCATTCCCGGCGCCGACACGGCCCGCCGCGTTCGCGTTGCCCTGCCCGGTGTAGAGGCCGCCCGCGTTGCCCGCATACTGCCCGCCATACCGCGCCTGCAGCTCGGCGGCAGTGAGGCCCAGGTTCGCCATCGAGTAGCCCTGGTTGAAGGTCTGGCCCTCACGCGCGAGCCCGAGGTTGCCGTAGCCGAGGCCGACGTTCGCCATCCCCAGCCCGTAGCTGTTGTTGGCCTGCTGATACCCGAGGCCGACGTTCGCCATGCCGAGGCTGTGGTTGTTCGCGGCGTTCGTATACCCGAGATCCACGTTCCGGTTGCCGAGGCTGTAGTTGTTCCCGGCGTTCGTGTACCCCAAGTCCACGTTGCGGTTGCCGAGGTTGTAGTTCTGGTCGGCCGCGCGATAGCCGAGCGCGAGATTGCCGCGTCCCAACTCATAGGCGTTGGTCGTCTGGCGGCCCTGCATGTCCAGGTTGCCCCGGCCCAGTTCGTAGGCGTTCGAGGTCTGGCGGCGCTGCACATCGAGGTTGCCCCGCCCAAGCTCGTAGGCATTCGTCGTCTGTCGGCGCTGCACGTCCAGGTTCCCGCGCCCAAGTTCATACGCGTTGGCGGTCTGTCGACGTTGCACGTCCAGATTGCCGCGGCCGAGTTCGAGGTTGCCGCGGCCGAGTTCATACGCGTTGGAGGTCTGCCGGCCTTGCAGTGCGAGGTTCCCGCGTCCGAGCGCGTAGGCGTTCGAGGTCTGCCGGTTCTGCAGGTTGAGACCGGCGACGTTGAGCTGTGTCCCGGTATTCGCCGCGTAGGTGTTCGCCTTGCGTCCGTAGGCGGCGCCATACTCCTGGGAGGCGGCGTCCTGGCCGTAACCCACGAGCTCCCGCATGGTGTTCGGGTGCCGGATCATGCCCCGGCCGGCGGCGGATGTCTCCAGCGCCCGCTGGCCTTCGGCGAATCGGAACTGATAACTCGGATCGGCGCGCAGTTCGTCGGCGGTCAGGCCGGTGAGCGGCGCCGGGGCCGCCACGCTGCCGTAGCCTTCGGGTTGCACGGGCAGGCCCGCCAGCTCGTCCTGGCCGCCGCGGTCGGGCGGGGGCATATACGTGGGGCCATCGCCGCCGTAGGCGTCTCGCTCCACGGGCCGGCCCGCCATGCCGGGGCCACCGTAGCCTTCCGTCTCTACGGGCAGGCTGTCCCAGCGGCCATCCCAGCCGCCGCTCGGTCCCTCCACGCCGCGTTCGGGCGGGGCCATATACGTGGGTGTTGGGCGGACTTCGGGCGGGGGCATGTAGAAGCTGGCGTCACCGCCGCCGGCGTTCCCGCCGCCGCTGTCGTTCCCACGGGCGCTGTAGTTGCTGGCCCCGCTGTAGCTCCCGCCGCCACCGTAGTTCCCGCCACCGCCGCCGTAGCCGCCGCCGCTCGGCGCGTAGGTCGCAGGCGCCGGGGCGCTTGGAGGCGCAGCCGCGTTGGTCGGGGCGCTGCCGCCCCCGCCCACGCCGCCCCAGCCGGCGCGGCCATTGCCGTTGGTCCGCGCGCCGATGAGCATGTCGATGTCTTCGCCATACGGGGTCCGCACGGTGCCGTTGCCCGAGACGACGGAGCCGCCGTTCTGCTTGACGAACTGCTCCAGATCCGCCATCGAACGGGCGCCGGATCCCTGCCAGGCATCCCGATACTGCTCGCGCGTCATGCCGCTCGATGTCTTCCCGTCGTGGCCGACCTGCTGGCGGGCATCAAAGCCGCTGGCGGCGGCGGGTGCGCTCGGCGCCGGCGTCGTCGGGGCGGGGGTGCGCTGGCGATACTGACCCGCCTCGCCGGAGCCTTCAATCTGTCGGACCTTGGTGCTGATGTTGAAGTTGGGATCGTCTAGGTGCGACTGAATCTCGGCCTGTGACCCGTCACGACCAAGGTGCTGCCGATACGCCTGTTGGATGGCGTCCGCATACGCGGCATTCCGGCCGCTGTAACCGCCGCTCGTCGGGGCCGCAGGCGTGTCCTCTGGCGGCGCCTGCGACGCCGTGCCGGGGTCGTAACTGTCCGGGACCGGCTCCCCGACGTCGATGCCTTGCTCTTGGAACCAGCCCATTAGTTGATCCTCCGCGCGCCCTTGGCGGTCAGCATCGGCACGAGATGCGCGTCGACTTCCTCTTGCTCACCCGTCGGGGCTTGCATGAGCACTTTGCCGGTGTGCTGTTGCGGGGCGACCGACCGCATGGACATCATCGGCTCAGACATACCCGGTGCGCCAATCAACGCAGACCCCGGAGGCCCAGCCTGTGGCCGCGTGCCGATCGTCGGATTCGGACCCGCCTGATAGCCCGCCATCGGCCCCCCGGCGTTGCCGTAGCGCTGCATCATGGCGCCCATGGCCTGCGACCCGCCCTGCACGAAGGGCTGAAACAGCGCGCGCTGCTCGTCATAGACCTTCTGGTTGACGCCCAGCGCCCGGTCGGCGCTCTGGCTCTGGATCTTGGCCGCGCCACGGCTCGCACCGGCCGCCATCTTGGCTCCGACAACGTTCGCCACGGCACTGGCGCCAATAGCAATAGGAAGGGCAGCAGGCATCGTCTAATCTCCTACCGGGAAGCAGTAGTGCTCCCCCGGCAATTTCGTCGCGTTCAGGTGCCGCAGTAACTGCCGCACGTCCTCCGTCAGCGCGCCCGTCAATACGGCCCGCGCGCCGAACTGCTGCGCGACGCGCTTCATCCCCGCAAACAGCCGCCGCGCCACGCTCCCTTTCCCCCGATGGGAGGGCGCGATCCAGACGCCTTCAACATGCACGTAGCGAATGACCGCCCAGCAGCCCACGACGCGCGCGCCGTCTTCGACGACGACGATCTGCGCGTCTTCCTGCTGCAGATGCGGCCAGACGGCGTCCAGTTCCGTCCCGGCCAGCTTCTCGGCCCACTCGGCACGGTCGAGGACGCGGGTCGTCATGGCAGGCGCTCCGCGCGCAGTTCCAAGGCGTAGCGCATCACCGTCGCTCCAGCACTCGCGTAGGTCGTCGCATACCGCAGCGTCGTCGCCGCGTCGATCTGCACCAGAAAGCGCCCGCTGCCGGCCGTCCCCGTCGTGTTCCCCGTCAGGGCCGCGGACGACTGGGTCGAGGTCACGCCGCCATCGATCCCGGTGATACTCACCGTCAGGCTGCTGGACGTCGTGGCGGCCTGCGTGATGCGCGCATACCACGTCACCGCGTAGAGGCCCGCGCCGAGTTCCAGCGTGTTGATCGCGGTCGTCGCAATCGACGCGCTCTGCGCCGTCAGGACCACCGCGGCGATCTGCTGCGCCGCGGCGTTCACCCCGGCCAGTTGCGTCACCAGCCACTTCGCCACGGTGCGGCTGAACGGCGCCCGAGACCCGACTAGCACCGGCTCGTCGAACGACAGCGGCGCGATCACGACAGCCCTTTCGTCACGTCCAGATACGCCGCCGTGAGGCGGAACGGCACCGGATCGGAGAACGACACCTCAAACACGCGATCGCGTGCCCGTCCCAGGCGCGTGAACCGCGCGCGGGCGGCATAGCGCCCGAGGGCGCCGGCACTCACCGTGCGCTCATTGCCGAACGTGCGCCCGCCATCGTTGGAGTAGCGCAGCATGACCGTGGGGTCCGAGCCCTGCCCCGTCGACAGGCCGAGTCCCGTCTGCATGTCGATGTGCAGGTGTGCGTAGAACATCCACTGCTGCTGATCACTGATATGGGGCGCGCGGCGCACGCGACGAATGCCTGTCCCGTCGACGTCCGTCGACAGGCTGCTCTTCATCTCGTAGACGACGCCCGAGGACCGATCCCCGACCAGGTGCGTCCCGAACGCCGCCGCGTGGAACTGCGGACGGTAGGTCGTAAATGTGCCCACAGCGCCGTCCCACCAGCCGCGCTCATGCCACTGTTCCGTCGACGCGTCATAGACCCACGTCGCGCCCGCCGTGGGGAAGTTCAGCACATAGAACGTGTGGCCGTATTCCTCATACGTAAAGCCGATCGCGTCGTCGATCGTGCTGTAGGACTGCAGCGCATACTCGATGGCGTGCGTGCTGATCCGGGTCGGGGCGCCGTAGCCGTTGGCACGGACGACGATGCCGCGGCCCCGCGCCCCCTGCGCGATCCACGCGGGCGTCCCGTCGAACACCACGACCGAGAACGGGGCACAGGTGCCCATCTCAATGAAGGCGCCGGGGATCGGCGCAAAGGGCACCGGCGACGTGCCCGCGTTGTAGAACACGTCCGTCGTCTCGCTGCCCACGAGCCAGATGTCCCCGTGCGCGACCACCATCGCTTTCCACTTGTCGCCGGCCGTGTCACGCGGAATGGTGTTCGTCGCGCTCCAGGTCGTGCCGTCGAGGAGGTTGGACATCCGCAGCACGGACTCCGTGGTATCGAGGCCGAGGAAGTAGCCATCGACATAGGCGCCGAACGTCACGTCCAGCACGACCTGTGTGAGCACGTGCGTCGAGAGGTCGAGGATGTAGCCGCGATCGCCCGACGTCACGAAGAGCTGCCCGCCCGTGTCGCCGCTGCTCGCAAACGTCGCCGGGTTACTGTCCCGCGCCACGAGGCCGCGATCGGTCGGGGTCGCGCCGGCGAACACTTCATAGAGGCGATTGCCGCCCACGGCCCACGCGCGGCCGTCCTGCGCGAAGAGCCCGCGGTTGGGCGACTGCGCGAGCGTCGTGTAGGCGGTGACGCCTGGTGTGGGATTGAGCACCCAGGGCGCTTTGGCGCCTGGTGTCTCGTTCTTCTCCAGATAGAGATTCATCAACCGCTCGCTGGTCGCGTTGGCGTTCTGCGACTGATACGCCGGGCCGATGAAGCCCTGGAACACCGCCATCAGAACGTCCCCGACTCGAAGCGGGCGCGGCTCATCGATCCCGCACGCGGCGAGAGCCCGCGATCGAAGCCGAGTTCAGACGGGCGGGTGTTGCTGCGCTTGATCTGGCCGAGGGTCTGCTGTGCCTGCTCCAGCTGCACGCCGGTGACGGCGCGCCCAAACTCCTCCGCGAGTTCCAGCACGAGGTTGCGCCGGATGGCATTGCGATAGCCGGGCGGGAACGTGTAGACCGTGGAGAGGTCCGCAAACTGCGTGAGCGCCGTCGGGGTATAGAGCACGAGCGAGGTCGTATCGACGCTCGGGACCGGCCACAGGTAGACGCGGCCCAGGCCCGCGGTCCAGGTGTGGTCGTAATAGACGCCGACCGGGAGCGTGGACTGAAACAACTTCTGCGCGGTCTGCTCCCACTCCTGGTCGGTCAGGAGGCGGATCGGCACTTCGGTCAGCGGAGACGCGCCCGTGTCGAGAATCACGCCCGCCGCTTCGATCCACAGCGGGCGCACGATGGCAATGTCGCCGCCGGTGCCAAGGGTATAGCTGGCGGTCCCGCTCGTCAGGGGTTTGACCGTGCGCGCGACGGTGTAGATCGTAAGGCGCTGCGTCCCCCAACTGTCGAGCATGTCGTTGAGGCGGATGAGGCCATCGGCGGCGGCTTCGGACGTCGGGGTTTCCCCTTCGCCGATGGCCCCGCAGGACTTCATGGCCGAGGCGATGAACTCCAGGGCGGACGGCATTACTGCACTTCCAAGGTCACGCGGCCAGACACCGAGGTCGTATCGGTCGCCGCGGCCCACGCCGTCCCTGCCGTGACGTTGGTATACAGCCTCACATTGGAGCTGGCGGCGATGGTCTCGCACAGCCCTATCGCGGCGGCGCCGTTGTCCACCGTCCGCGTACACGGGCCGAGGGTCGTGCGTGCGGAGACAAACCCGCCGGGGATGGCCAGATTCAATTGAACGGGCCCCCCTGCCACGGTGGACGTGTTGATCGTGAATACCAGCGTCATCGTCTTGCCGACCATCGAGTAGGCCAGCACCGACTGATCGCCGGAGGCGACGGTCCACGACCCCCCCGGCGCGGTGTAGTTGGCGGCGTTGAAGGCCACACTGGTCCACTCGCCCAGTGGCGTGGTGCGCCCCCGCTCATAGATCGGCCCCGTGACCGTCAGCACCTCGAAGTAACTCCCCGCGCGCTGGATCGACTGCGCGTCGGCCAGCACGGCGGCCCCCGCCAGCAATGCCACCGCGAAGAGGCCCGCCGTCAGGCGCCTCATGGCTGCGCCCCCGGCGTCGTGTAGGAACACGACAGCACCCCACTCGTGGCCCCCGTGCGAATCGCGCGGAAGCTCCGGAGCACGTCATTCCCGACCAGCGTGAGGATGTCCCCCACATCGAGAATCGTGCCGACCGCCGCCGTCGGCGCCGTGCCGTCGATGCGGAACCGCATCTGCGCGGTCTCCACACGGCACACGGCTTTGTTGGCCTGCACCTGCCCGGCTGGATTGATCAGCGCGGACGTGAAGCCGATCGACGTCGCCGCCACCGTCACCTGCTCGAAGGCTAAATACTGCTGCTGCGCCGAGACTGGCACGGCCAGTAGCGCAATTACGAGCGCGAGGGAGACGCGCCTCACGACTTGCCCTTGCCTTTCTTCTTCGCGTCAGCCTCATCGGCCTGCGCGGGCGTGTCGGACCAGGCCGGTCCCAGCGCCGCTTCCTCTTCCGCGCTCTCCACGATGCGCGCGGGCTCCGTCGCGTGATACAGCCAGGACGGATACTGGATCGCCTTTTTGCTCATGTCTCTGCCTCTGCTGAGAAAACATCAGGAGCGGAGCCGAAACCCCGCTCCTGATCAGGAGGAACCGAACTACGCCGCGCCGGACTGCACGCGCGCGATCCACTCGGGCCGCAGCACCTTGATCCCGTAGAGGATGTCAAACCGGCACTTGAACCGGTCGTTGTCCCCGTCATACCAGCGCACGAACCGCATGCTCACGCCGAGCTGCTTGTCCGTCTTGGTCGACGCCAGGTCGACGCCCTGCGGCTTCGGGAGCTCCGCGAACGCGAGCGCCACGGCCGACTTGTGGGCCGCGATGCCCTGGGCCGCCAGCGCGTTGGCCGCCCCTACCACCGTGATCGCCGCGTTATCTGCGGGCGAACCGGAGACCGTCTGTGTCGCACCAGAGGTCACGATCGAGGGTTCGATCGCGGCCGTCAGGTTGCCCGCGGCGTCCGAGCTGACATCCGCGGTCACGCGGAACTGCTGCAGCACGCCCGTCGAGACCTTACTCACCGGGTTGACGCTGTAGACGCCCGCGATCGTGAAGACGTCGTTCTTCTTGAGGCGCAAGGCCGCGGCCGCCGTGAAGCCGTCGGTGACGAGCGAGGCGCCCGTCTGGCCGGCGCCGTTCACGAGCGGGGTGCCGCCGAGCGGGCCGACCGTGTGGACGTAGAGGTTCTGGTCCATCTGCCAATTGAAGCCGGCCGCCTCGCCCATCTCACCCGAGTTGAACTGCGAGCCGATCTTCCCCTGTGCGTTGAACAGCCCCTTGAGGCCGTCGACGATGTCCGCTTGCATCTGCGGGCCGACCAGCATCGCGCGCTGCCCATCGCGTGGGCACGCATACTGGTCCAGCTTCACGCCGGCCGACAGATACGTGGCGAGCGTCGAGGGGACCGTGCCGGGCGTGCCGACCGAGTTGAACGTCTGCGCCATCGCGGCGAGCACGTCCGTGTCGACCTTGTTCGCCAGCAGGGCGACCTGCGGCTTGATCACCTGGCTGGAGAAGTCCGACAGCGAGAGCGTCATGTCCTTTGAAGTGACGAAGGTGTCCACGCCGATCTGCGTGTCGATCGTCAGGGCGATTGACTCGTCCGTGATGTCCTGCGCCGAATAGGTGGCGCCGGTGCGGACGGTGTACTGGTTGGGTTTGCGGACGCGAATCGTCGCGCCACGGTTGGACCCGCCTTCGGACTTGCCGAACAGCGCGTCTTTGCTGCGGTCGACGTGTTTCGCCGCCGCGAGCGAGTTCTCGAAGATGCTCAGCGCTTCGAGGGTGATGATGTCGTCAGTGAGAAACGTATTCGGCACGGATCAACTCCGAGCCTCCCGATTCAGACGAACTCGCTACGCCGTTTCTGCCATTCGGCCACGGAGTTAATTTGCGAGGGGTCTGCCGTAGAGGCACCTGTGCTCCGTCCTCCCACTGGCTTAATGGGATCGGGAGCGTTCGTTACAGGTGCCACAGAGGACGGGCCAGCAGTTGCGGCCTCCAGGCGGGACTCAATTTTTCCTAACGCGGCGAGGGCGGTCACAGGCGGGAGACCCGCAATGCGGACGCATTCCTCGGGGTGCATACACAGATGCCGCTGCACTTCCGGTCCCATCTCCGATTCGAGAAAGTAATCTCGCATCGGGTCCGAGACCGGCAGATTGCCGGCGCCCTGTATGACGGCATCAAAATCAGCGTGCTTCTTCCGGACCCCATCGAGGCGGTCGTGATAGGTGGCGAGGCGGTCCTGTTCAGCACGGGTCGCCGCAGAGGCAGCGGATGCGCGCTGCTCACGGGCGTGTCGTTCGTCGAGTTTCCAGTCGGTCAGATCCTCGATGAAGGCGTCGTAATCGGCATACGTGCTGCCGATCTGATCCGCGGAGGGCTTCGCGCGGGTCAGGTAATCTTCCGCAGCCGGGGCTGCGCGTTCGTCCTGCTGTGGCGGTGCCTGTGGCGCGCGCCGGTCAAGTAACCGACGTTCGGCGTCCTCGGCTCGCCGCTCAGCCTCACGCTGGGCCTTGACGGCCTTGTCGATGCGGTCCTGCAGCGAGTTCTTGCGCTTGGCGAGTTCCCGCCCGGCTTCGCTGGCGGCGTCGGCCTCGGGCGTTGCAGAAGGCTCCGGCGCAAGGGACGCCGCAGCGTCTCCAGCCGCGGGGTCCGCAACTGGCTCACCCGACGCGTCCGGAGCCTTCGGCAGTGCCCCGGTCTCCCGGTAGGTCCGATAGTCCGCAACCGACGACAATTCGCCCACCTGCGCGTCGGTGACGGGCGTGGGGTCGACGGGGACGGTTACGGGGTCACTCATAGAAAGTTTGGCTCTGCCTGTGTGGCACGCTCAGCATCGCGCTGCTCGGCGTCATGGCGCAAATCAACCGCGTGCTGCTCGATGTCCACGTTGGCCTTCAGCACCGTCCGCTGGCCCTCCGCGTCGATCTGCATCTGCGCGGTCTGCGCGTCCAGGAGCGCCTTCTGGTGCTCCAAGTCGTTCTTCATCGCCGCGATGCGCTCCTCAAGCGCCAGCTTGGCGGCTTCGATGCGCTCCCGGCTCTCGACCTCGTAGACTTTCGATTCGAGCTGCTGCTGCATCTGCTGCGCGGCCTGCGAGACCTGCTGGAGCTGCTGATCCATCTGCTGCATCTGCATCTGCACCTGGGGCGGGATCTCCGGCTGGCCGGGCTGATCGTCTTGCAACTGTGGGGGGAGCATCTTTTTCGCGCGTGCCGCCATTTGCTTGGCGTAGGGCACGTCCAGGTTGTCGAAGAAGATGTCCCCGAACATCTGGAACAGCTCCGGCTTGGCCTGGAACATCGGCGCCATCAGCTCGATGAACTCCTGCCGCGCGGTCTGGAACGACTGGCCGGCGCTCACCACGACGTCGTATTTGCCCTGGCTGAGATCGAAGGCTTTGATCTCCGGATTGTCCTGCTGCGGGGCGTTCGCCTGACCCGCGTAGACCATGACGGTCTGCTCTTTGTTGTCCTTGCCGGTGATCCGTCGCACCCGCGGCACGTCGTAGATGTGCGGGATGAGGTCGACCAGGATGCGCCCGCAGTGTCGAATCGCGCGTCGCAGGCCGTCCCCGTAATCGGAGTTGCCCAATTCGCCCATGCGCTGCCGGGCCATGATGGCTTTGCCCGACTGCTCGCGGCTCTCGCGTTCCCCGACGTCGAAAAATCCAGTCGTCGCGCGGAGGTCGTTTTCGGAGGCGACGATGGCGGTCATAATCGCCTGGATCGGCGGCTCCGCGACCGACCGCTGCGGCGGGGCTGCGAGCTGGCCCATGACTGTCGTGGGCTTGTATTTCAGGGCCGGGAAGTTCTTCGTGTTCGCCTCGGCCCACATCGCCTCGTAGCCTTCGTCCTGGCCTTCCGCCATGATGAACGGGGCTTTCGGGGCGAGGGCGATCGACTCCGTAGCGGCCGACTTCCAGTAGTTGCTCGCCCGCTGCGGATCCTTCGCCCGCCGCACGATGCCGCGGTAGTCCACGACCCCTTCGATGTCGACTTCCTCGCCAATCACCGGAACAATCGGGATGTATTTGCCAGCCCAGTCGTAGGCTTCGAGGACTTCGACGGCGTTGATCTTCTTACAGACGACCTTCCGCCGCTCGACCTTCCGCGTCTTCCCGGTCGGGAGCTTCAGGTCCGTGAATGTGCTCTCGACATACCAGTATTCCGCGACTCGGATCGTGTCCTCGTTGTACCACTGCCGAATGTCGTCCCCGATGCTGCTGAAGTCGGCGGCACTCATGCCGGCGGCGCGGGACGTCGGATACAGCAACTCGTATTCCGAGCGCGGCAGATCCTCCACCACGAAGCAGAAGCGAGCATCGGCGTAGTCGATCTTCTGGCAGGTCGGGTCGAAGTAGACCGTAAACGGGTTGCGAATCCGCGCGATCTTGATGTCCTGCGTGTAGCCGTCGTCGGCGTCGTAGTCCGTCAGGATGCGGAAATAGCCGCGGCCAATCGTGGCGGCATCGGAGCCCGCCTGGTCGTACGCGACGTCCGCGTCTGAGGTCTGCTCGATGTGCCGGATGATCCCGCTCAGCACGTCGGCGGTCTCGACGTCGCCGTCAGACGCCGCGGTGATGTCCACCGCAGGACGGGCCTTCCGCAGCGCGTTCGTGACCTGCTTGATCTGCGCGGAGAGGCGGTCGATCGTGAGGCACGGCCGGCCGTCCTCTTCACGCGCGCGCTTGATCGCGTCGGGCCACTGCTCGCCAGCGGCAAATTTCTTGTCTTCGAGCTGGAGCCGCCGCATCGTGGCTTCCGCGTCGGAGGCCATGCGGAACCGCGTCCGTGCGGTCTCGATGATGGTCTTCGAGGCGGTATCGTGGCTCACGCGTCGGTCTCGGGGGGGAACGTGAGAAACGGCGACACCTTCGCGCGGGCGCGATCGCGTTCGTGGGGAGGGACTCGGGCGAGGAGTTCATCGAGATGGGCGTGATCGCGGACGAGTGCGCCCACGCGCATCCAGCGCCCGGACTCGGGGTCGTTTTTGACATACTGCGCCGTCTGATTGGCGCGCTCAGCCCATCCCATTGGATGCGCCGAGTATGAGGAGTCAGCGTAGAGGAGGGCGAATCAACTCGGGCGCTGGAGGCACCGCGCGGCGGAGGCTCAGTCGGCGTCTCTCCCCGCGAGAGGCGCGTCGATGTGATTCTGACGAATGAATACGGCGGCGGTCCATCCGGCTATCCGCCGAGCCACGACGCTCCCGATCGCCCGCCCTGACTTGGCAGTCCGGGGAACTCCTCCTGCCGCTTCTTTGCCTTCGGCGGCTGATGCCGCACCGCGAGCCCTCGAAACGCATCCGCGCCATGGGAGGCGAAGTCGTGGACAGGCGTGGCCTTGAACTCATTCAACCGCGAGTTGTAGTCCCGACGATAGTGCTGCAACGCTTCGATCCCCCGCAAGCACTTCTGCTCATCGAACCAGCAGCGCGGGAACAGCATCCGCACCGCGTGGATGCCTTCCTCGACTTCCTGGCCGGCTGACGAGCGCTGGAGCCTGGGCGTCACCTCGAACCGGATCCCGAACTCCGCAGCCGTCTGCAGGCGGCTCTTGCCGGTGCCGAGTTCACGCACTGCGATGTCATGCGGCGCCCAGTGCTGGCCGTAGACGTAACCCCTACTACTGAGCAGCGCGGCGTAATGCGGGAAGCCTTCCCCTGAGCCTTCGAGGTATTCGATCAGCCGCACTTCGCCGCCCCGCGTGCTCTGCGAGAACCAGATCGCCATCGCATCGCCAATGCCGAGATCCCAGTCGGTGTCGACAGGGAGGCCGGGATCGTAGGGGACGCGCGTGATGCGGCCGTCCTCGCGGGCCTGCTGGAGCTGCGCGGCGTAGATCGCGCCCTTCACGGACGCCTCGAACGAGCACTCCCATTCCTGGCGGTATTCGTCCGGCGTCATCACGGCCTCAGCCGCCTCAAGCTCGGACTGCAGCACGTAGCCGGTCTGAGACGCCTTGTATTCCACGAAGCCCCACAAGGCATCACCCGACGTGCGGGCATACTGCGCGAGGTCAAAAAACTGGTTTTTGCCGTTGGGTGTGCCAAGAAACAGCGCCCATCCCTGACGATCCGCGAGCGCCGGCCGCAGCACTTCCGAGAACACCGTCGCCGCCTGCATCCCGTATTCGTCCAGCACGGCACCGTCGATGTAGAGCCCGCGCAAGCTGTCGGGATTGTCCGAGCCGAAGATCCGGATCTCCGCCTCGTTGGGGAGCTTGATCCGCAGCTCGGACTCGTTCACGGTCACGCCTGGCACCGCAGAGGCAAAGTGCTTGAGGTAGTCCCAGGCAACAGCCTTCCCCTGGCGGAACGTCGGCGCGATGTAGGCGAACCGCCCGCGGGGCTTCTGGCAGATCAGGGCGCTCTTGAGGAGATGGTTGACGGCACAGACCGTCTTGCCAAACCGGCGATGGCAGACCGCGACAACGAAGCGTTTGTCGTCCAGTAGCGCGTGGATCTCCCGCTGGAACTGACGCGGGGCGTAGGGGATCGTAACGAGCGTGCTCACTCAGCGGCCGGGAGCGCAAGGACGTGAGGCATCCAGGTGATTTGCAGGTTCATGTCGCCGCGCTGGTCGATGTTGAGGGTTTCCTGTGGCTTGCCGTAGGCGTAGTGGAACAACAGCACTTCCATGTGCGGAGCTTTGCCGTCGATGAGACGGGCTTTCAGCTTCGTGACGTAGGCTCGATTCTCGATGATCGCGCGCGCCGCGTCTCGGATCTCTTGGGTCACTTTGTTGGGTGAGCCCATTCTGCGGCCGGCGGGGTTGCCGGATTGTCCAGGCTGAAACATGACGGTTTGCTGCTATTTGTAGTGTGCAGGCCTCACTCGGCGACGACCTGTTGGTATAACTGCCGCACTTTCAAAGCGTTGCGGACGGTGACCCTTGGATGATGCAACCGCAGCCGGTTCCCGCGCAAACCGAGGCGGCAGGCAATGGCGCGGGCCGTGAACCATTCGCCCTTGAGCGCACGCAGGAGATGGCGCGTGCGGTAGCCGTTGACCCGCTGGCCGTGGGCGAGGCTGGGACGGATGGCGAGGACGGTCTGCTCGGTCGTGCGCTTCACGGTCGCTTGCTGGCCGTTGCGGATCCGCTGGAGATGGGCGCAGGACAGCCCTGAGAGGTCCGCTGCGCGACGAATGCCGACGCCCTGGGCCATGAGCGCCCGGAGATGCGCTTGCGCCTGGGTGGCGGTCGTCCAGTCGGCGGGCTGGTGCGCCTGGCTGTAGGTCGCGTTGGCGACACGACACGGGGTGCAGCGGCAGCCGGCCTGATACGTCGCGCGTGCCCCGTGGGGCTCCGTGGCGAGTGCGAGCATTCGGGTGTCCGTGGGGCGAGGACGGGACGCGGACTGGAGATCCGGTATCGCCTCACGTCCAGTATGCGTTCGGTGCGGATGAGGCTGACCATTAGTGGTAGTCGCGGTGCGGCGTGAGCCGCGACAGCATCGCCGGGGGGATCTCGTCCGGGTCGATGAGGCTCTCGTAGGTGTTCCAGCGTTGGCCGCAGCGGAGGCACTGGCGGCGCCGAATGCGCTTCGTCGGGTGCGGACGGCTGTTGATCACGAGGCACTGGTCCCCGTGACAGAGCGGGCAGTGTTCAGGTGTGGAGCTCATCGGAACCTTGTTTGCATGAATAGCCCTCGGCCGGTCCTGTGGCGTATTTCCGTTGTGAATACCGACACACCTGGCGTTTCTCTGGAGACGAACCGTTGGGATTGAGAACTCGGCCATATCCCGCTGAACACCCAGCCCCCCGGCCGACGATGGACGTTCGTCGTCGCGCACCTTCACTCCACGAGATTGACCTTCGTCGTGCGCCCTGACGCATGGCGCATCCGCTCCGCATAGGCGTCCGCCTGACGCTTGAAGAACTCCTCCCGTGTGCCGCCTTGCGTCCACCAGGACTCGTGCCCGTCCGTCTGCACAACCTGCTTCGGAGAGGCGGCTTTTCTCTTCCTCCACGCCGGCCAGCCCCATAAATTCATGACCATCTTCGCGTTATGCCTGGCGGCGCTTATACGCAGATTGCTATGGAACCGGCAGTAGTCGCCATACGCGGGCTTCTGGCAGTCGAGACAGGGACGCTGTTTCATGGGGATGGTGTGCGCTCCACACGTAGGGACTTGTTGGCATCGCCGCCGACGAGGAAGAGCCGATAGGCGTGAATCTCCGAATGGCAAATTCTGTCGAGGGCAATCAAGTTGTCCATCGTCGAAGTCCCTCCAGCGCTCCTGAGCTTCAGGTGATGCACGTCGATGTGCTCGGCGGCGCCACACGCCCGACAGCGGTAATTGTCGCGGGCTAACACCTGACGGCGCACGCGCTGCCACGCGGCCTCTTTGGCGCGACTGGCGTGCTGCTTCTCTGCCGCACGGCTGCGGGGCTTCTGAAGCGAACCGGCGAACGACTCACTGGCCATCGCGTCCCTCCTTCAGCATCCGCTCCACAAACACGAACTCACCGTCCTACGATGATCGTGACGCTGAACACGTGTATCAGCCAGCCGTCCTTGAGCCGAGACACCCTGATCGGCCATTGCGTGAACGACTTGTAGATGGTTATTTTAGCGACTTTCATAGCATTTCCTCCCGATCCTTCTCTGGGTATTTCATCGCAAGCATCCGCTCCACAAACCCCAACGCTAGGCCACTCGTCACCTGCCCCGTGCTACATCGCAGCACCCGCCAGCCAAGCAGCAGCGCCTCGTTCAGCTTTTCGCAATCCGCCTCGTAGCCCTTTCCGCGCACATGACGGCCACCTGAATACACACTTCCATCCACCTCGATTGCGATGAATTTGTCCGGCCAGGCAAGGTCGAATCGCCAGCGACGCGTCGGGTGAAAGCGGAACTCGGGCACCGGCGCCGGCAGTCCAGCGAGCGTGCATTGCAGGGCCAGCGGTAGCGTCATGCGGCCTCTCATGCGGTCCTCTTGACGCTGAGGTGCGCACAGACGGCGCCGGCCACGTCGCTGAACTGCGACCAGCCCTGCGTGGTACGGCCTGTCGGCGGTGCGCCCACCAGCCACGGATGAATCGCCGCATGGCACGACGCGCACAGCGAGACACGATTGCGGAGGTAGTTGCTGCCCCCGTGCTGAATTTGAATCACGTGGTGCCACGCGCGGTTTCGCTCCCCGTGACAGACAAAGCACTCAAAGGCGTGCAGTAGATGGTCGCCAGCCTCCGCGCGGATACCCGCGTAATCCCATCCAGCCGGCCGCAGAATGGCAATCTCCGCGAAGGCCTGAAGGAGCGGCAGTCGATCCGCGTTCTCGCGGCACGACGCGCGCCAGAACTCATCGAGCGCCGACTCCTCGGTGATTTCGACGATCTCACGACGCGGCTCCGGCTTCGGCAAGGAGGGCGCGGATGCGTAACCGTCCGACAGCTTCGCCATGAGGCGCACCACGAGATCCCAGCCCTCCGGCCGATGCGTCCGCGCTTTCGATACGGGCGGGTCGATCGCCTTCACCTGCGGCGGCGCGGTGGGCGGATAGGGCACCAGGCGGGCTGGGCGCGGCCCTAGGGTTCTCCGTAATGCCTCCTCGACCTGCGTCATCGCTCGGCCGAGTTGGTCCGGCGGATCCGGGGGCAGGAACCCCATCACCGCGAGCGTGTCCTGCGCTTTCGCCTTCCACTCCGCGTCGTCCATGCCAGGGTTCCGCTGCAGGATGGTTTTCACGACCATGCACAGTTGGCGGAACTCGATCGGCTTCCTGTCGCTCGGTTTCATCACGGCGTTCCGCTCCGGGGTTTTCGGACTTTTCAACAGGCTGTGCATCCCGCCGCGCTTTTGTGCGGCGGTAGGTGGTGTTTTCTTTCTTCTCTTCAACAGCAGTTGCAGATGTAGAAGAAGATGCAGATGCAGAGCTTTTTTCGGCTTTCAATCGGCTATCCCGCGGCTTTCCCGCAGCTTTCGTTGGACGGCCACCCTTTTGTCCGTTTAACTGCATGGCCCGTCGATACTTAATCTGCTTGGCCCGTTCGCGGTCTAAACGCTTATGGTGCAAACGTCCTCGCTTCACGTGGAATTTTTTCGCCAACAGGGTCCAAATATGTTTCGCGAAACGCTCCCGACTCGGCGCTTTAGCGAGCCTCCATAAATCGTCAATTTCGGTCGGGAGTCCGTTCTCCAGCCAGCAGACATCCATGAGCCGCCGATACGCTCCTTCCTGTTCGAGCGTCATGGACACCACCAGCGCATCGCTCATGTAGTCGCGGGGGTACCACTGATACGCGGGCGATTTGTCGAGCTTCGGCATCTACGTCGTTCCCTTCCGCGTCTTCACCGGCTTCGGCTGCAACTCGGCAACGTCACCGCGAAGCGGAGATACGTCCACGTCCGGCTCATCGCGCGCACCAAATCGTAATTTTTTTGCCGTAGCGTCCTTCGCAGGAGCCGACCGCCGTCACCAGCCCACGATCCACCAGGCCATTTCTGATACTTGTGACAGACGACATGGGCCATCCGAAGTGGTCCACCGTCCCCCAGTCCGTGCATTGCCCGACTTCGCGCAACCAGGCCATGTAACGCGCCGACTTGAGCACGCGCGTCTGCGATGCGCTCACGGCGGCCTGCTGGCTACAGTGGCGGCTGATCGGGGCCTTGCCGCTCCAGGGGAGCGCAGGCTGTGTCGAGGTGTAGGGCATCAGATACCCTCCCGTTCCTCAGCAGCACGCTTCGCCCCGACACCACGGCTGTCGAACACTTCTTCCAGCCTAATCAGCGTCACGTCAATCAACTTCCGTGCTGCCGCCAACTGCCGCTCATCCCACTGAAACTCACGACCCAACGCAAAGAACGGATGCGCGAGGATCACACGGAGTTCGACTTGTTCTTCTGGAGTCATCAGATACGCTCCCGTTCCTCAGTTGAAAGTCCACGAAGCGCCCGCATCTCCTCGGCATAGCTCCCGTCGTCCGCCGCGCAGTCGGCACACAGCCGCACCTCGTCGTATTCCGCGGGGCTGCTGTGCGTCTGCCGGCAGACTTCCACGGCGACCGTGACGAGCTCGGCCTGCCGACAGCGCCGATGGCACTTGTCGCAGATCGTCATCTCAGAATCCAGAAGTCCAGGTCATCGTTAGAACCGGGATGCGGACGAGCAACCGTCTCGCGCTCTTCACGCGGCTTCGATTTCAGGACGCGCCACGTCGGCTGCTTATCGCCTTCGACCTTGCGGTCGTTCTTGAACAGCACGACGGGCTCCCCGTTGATCGTGCCGGTCATGTAGTCGCCACGTGCGCTCTGCTTCGTCCACAGGGCGCCCAATTCGTCCGGATTCTTTTTCACGTCGTTCATTTCGTCCCCTTCACAAACAGCCGACCCGTCTCAGGGGCGGGAATAATGACGCCCAGGCTGTCCGACGCCCATTGCCGGATCGCCGCGCAATACTCACCAAACGCGATCTTGTCGAGCTTCACCGTCGAGCCGCCGATCACGAACTCCCCCACGATCTCCCCGTTGCTATCCGCGACCGCGAGGCGCTTCGGCAGAAACTTGGCCTTGAGAATGTCGTGCAGGTCGTCGGGCGTGTAGCCGGTGTGCTCGGACAGCAACTCCACGATCACGCCCCAATAGAAATTGTTGGCTTGTGCGCTTCTAGACGAACGGACGCGCTCCACACGGACGCGCACCACGCCGTCACGCAGGCCGCGCAGTTGCTTCGTGAACGCCTTGCGGTTGCGGATCTCCAAGTGACCCGAGCGCACGAGCGCGGTGGCTTCCACGCTCACGCCAGCGCCTCCTGCAGCACGGCCCCGAGGTTCGTCATGGTCCGCAGCGCCTGGACCTCGGTTTCAACCTCGGAGAGAAAGGCCCGCACCGCAGATTCGTAGGCCCCGAGGTCGACGTCCACACGAGGCATCCGGCAGATGAATAACTGCAACCCTTCCGGGAACTGCGGAGCGTAGGAAGCGAAATCCCAGTAGTCCGCGCCGGTCACCCAGAGCGAGTGTCTTAGTTGTCCGACATATTCCGTAGGCACGACGCCGCCACGGAGATACTTCAGATGATTCGCGGGCCTCGGACACTTCAACTCCAGACCGCCACGTCCATCATCAAGAAGGCCATCCGGTGAGCATCCGACCATCAGGTCGTCAGACCGAAGGAAGCCAACGCACGACACCATCGCGCCGGTCTGGGCTTCGTAGGCGCTTCTGGCCGACGCTTCCAGTTGTCGTCCGCGCTGCATATCGGCGTTTACGTAAACGTCCTCTGCGGGTTCACTAGTTAGCCGCTCAAGCGCCAGCTTGATACGGAGATCACGGCGCGCCGCAGCCTCCCCTGACTTCGTAGTGCTCAGCATGGCGCCCGCATCACTCGCGCACAGCCTACCGACCCTGCTCTGGCGCCATTCGGGGCTTCCCTGTTCACACATGAGCGTCGAAAACGTCATAGCGAGACCTCACGCCAGACGTGACCGTTTCGTATGCGAGAGACCCTTGCCCAAAATCTCTCAGCCGCCGCGCTCACGCGGACACCGGAACCTTCTTCGCGGCTTTAGCTTTGAGGTCGTCCCATGTTTTCGGGCTTGTCTCGGTCAAGTGGCGGCGGTAATCCAGCGATGACCCAAACCACATCGCTTTGAGCTCCTCCGCGCCGTTGTCAGCGACCGACGCCAGTGTGTTGAGCCAGTCGTCGTATCCGGCCGGCGCTTTCGGCGCCTGTTCCGCAACGGCTCCATTGCCCTTGTTGCTGGACGCGTTCCCGTCGTCGTCCGTCTGCGCGAGCGCCGCTATGGCTGCGAGCGAGTAGCGCCGTAGGTAGGTGCAGGCACTCCCGATGCCCTGCGGGTCGGCTTTGCTGATCGGGGAGGAGGTCTCCCCCTTGATCCACTGGCCGCTGCTGTGCGTGACCAGCGTTTGCACGGTGACGACCCCCTCGGCATACGTCGGGATCTGCACCACGGCCAGGCCGTGCTTGGCGAAGGCCGGGCGCACCATGTCCGTGATGGCGTCCAAGGTCGCGTAATCGCTTTTGAAGTGGGGGTTCTTGGCGTCTTTTGTGACGTTCTGAATCTCGCTCTGCGCCCCAGCCAGTGCCGTGGCAATGTCGTTGATCTGTTCGCTTGTAGTCATGCCGTTCTCCGTTGTTCCCTTGAATCTCTCGCGGCCAGTGCCGACCGTTTACATACCTGCCCGCAAAACGTCCCAAGGCCCGCGTAACTCACGCCGCCACGAATGAAGGGATGCGAGCACCAGTCGCAGAGCGCGAAGGGTGTCGGCGCCGGCGTGTTCGTCAGGCCGTCGTCGCATCTGCCACAAAAACCGCAGCGCCAGGTGCAGCAGTTCACAGCGCCCGCCCGTTGACCGCGCAGACCAGCCGCAGCGCCCGCACGACGTTCGCCAAGCCGAAGGTCTCTACGGCACGATCCACCGCTTCCGCGCAGTCCAGGCTTTCCAGATCCGGCAGGATCGGCGTCTCACGGACGAGCGTCGGCGGCACGATTCGCAGGGGAGGTATGTGGTGTAAACTTGGCTGCATCAGCGTTTCCTTCCTTCGCAGAGGGTTTCGTTGTCTCAGGGCCGGGATTCACAGTCCCGGCCTTTTCTATTTGCCGCCCAGCGTTATCGCGGGCGTCAGACTTCCTGGGTAGCAGCTTCTCTTCACCTAGCTTTAGTGCGCCCACCTCTCGCCCCTATTCGTCCCAGACGGCTTTCCCGCCGACGACCCGAAGACGTGGCCGGAGTCGAGGCGCAGGCACCGCCGCCTTCGCCTGATCCATCTGCCAGCGGCGGATCGCCTTTAGGGCATCGCGCTTGATCTGCACCGCCATGTAGCAGCCGCTCCACGCAATCCCGAGCCAGCACACCGAGAGAATCAGCAGCGCGACATCGTGCTCAGTCATCAAGAGACTCCGGCGCCGAACGTGGCGCGCATCTGATCCAGCCAGTCCGTGATCCACTCGGACGCGAACGCAGATCGCACATTCGTCGAGGGTGTATCGCCCGGACGAATGCCGAGGAACCAGATTTCAGCAGGGCGATCGCTATTCGGCTGGAGGGTGGCGCCGAGCTGGCGGTAACCGCAGCCGCGTGCATTGGCGATCGTCCCCACGAGACAGGCGCACTCGCCGGCATACGTCGAGCCATCGATGCGCCCGGCGGTGATGGCTGTCAGCAACGCTGGCACTTCGGCCGGGGCGCCACTCAGCACGGCCCACAGGTCATCCCGAATAGAAGTCAGGTTGGCGCCGGTCAGGTCGGCGCCGGTCAGGTAGGCGCCGGTCAGGTTGGCGCCGGTCAGGTAGGCGTCGGTCAGGTTGGCGTCGGTCAGGTCGGCGCCGGTCAGGTAGGCGCCGGTCAGGTAGGCGTCGGTCAGGTCGGCGTCGGTCAGGTTGGCGTCGGTCAGGTTGGCGCCGGTCAGGTAGGCGTCGGTCAGGTAGGCGCCGGTCAGGTCGGCGCCGGTCAGGTCGGCGCCGGTCAGGTCGGCGTCGGTCAGGTTGGCGCCGGTCAGGTCGGCGCGCGCCGCTATCGCGGCGTGGATCGCATCCTTCACCGTCTCGGCCGGGCCAGACCACAGCACCGCTCCGGTCCATCGATTGAGAATCTGTCGTGTCATCATGCGTCCCTCCAGGCCGCGCGCTTCTGTTCCACGAGGGTCAAGCCATTGCGTCGGGCGAAGGCGAACTGGCGAGACAGCCACGCGATCCCCACGAGCACGGCAACGGCGCAGAGGACGCGCGTCACGACTTCGCCACCGCCATCACCAGCCAGATCAGGAACACCCCGAGCACCACGAACACGCCGTAGCACTTGAGCAGCAGGATGGCCTCCTCGCTCAGCCGTCCGTCGCGCGCGCCGTCGTCGTCATGCACGAACATCACACGCCCCAGCAACCGCCGAGAATCCACAAGGCCGACCACGGCTCCAGCCGCGCGCAGTAGTTCAGAACCATCGTGTCCGCCGCGCTCAGCACGACGCCCAACATCCCCGCCA